>DASRDS010000176.1:0-19472 GCA_035652495.1 Gemmatimonadaceae bacterium | reverse complement strand
CCGGCCGAGATGGAGTGCGCGGGGTGGACTTGGCCAGCCGCGTCCTGGAGGAGGTATGAGAGGCTGCCGTGGAGGACCCCCGGACGACCGCAGGCGAGCGACGCGGAGTGCTCGCCGGTATGCAGGCCACGGCCCGCGGCTTCGACGCCCACGAGCTCGACATCCGAGTCGTCGACAAATCCGGCGAAAATGCCCATGGCGTTTGACCCACCTCCAACGCAGGCGACGACCGTCTTCGGCAGACGTTGGGCGTGCGACAGCATCTGCTCGCGCGCCTCGCGACCGATTACGGATTGGAAGTGACGCACCATACGAGGATAAGGGGCCGGGCCGACCACGGATCCGATTATGTAGTGGCTGTCAGTGACATTGGTGACCCAGTCGCGGATCGCTTCCGTAGTCGCGTCCTTGAGCGTGCGAGTACCGCTTTCGACCGGGATGACCGACGCTCCCATCAGCCGCATCCGATAGACATTCAGTTCTTGGCGCCGCATGTCTTCGGCGCCCATGTACACGACGCATTGCAACCCAAATCGGGCACAAATCGTAGCAGTCGCCACGCCATGTTGCCCGGCGCCGGTCTCGGCGATGATCCGGGTCTTTCCCATCCGCCGGGCGATCAGCGCCTGTCCCACCGTGTTGTTGATCTTGTGGGCGCCGGTGTGGTTCAGGTCTTCGCGTTTGAGAAACACCGGAGCGCCGACCCGCTCCGAAAAACGGGGGGCGCGACTCAAAGGCGACGGGCGTCCGACGTAATTCGTCAGCAGGTCTTGCCACTCGGCCAAGAAATTGGGATCGGTTAATGACGCCTCGAACGCGCAATCCAGTTCTTCCAGAGCTGGAATCAACGTCTCCGGGACATAACGTCCCCCAAATTCACCAAATCGATCGTTCATAAAACGCTCGCATCCGTTCGTGATCTTTGATTCCCGGCGCGGATTCCACGCCGGACGACACATCGACTACATCTGGCGCCAGCGCCTCGATCGCCAGCCGCACATTGTCCGGCGTCAGACCGCCCGCCAGAATCAAGCGTCGGTCAGATCGGATCGCGTTGACCGCTGGTGCCAGGTCGTTCCATGGCAGTGTGTGACCGGTGCCGCCGAGTCGTCCCGCGACCTTGGCGTCCAACAATACCGCGTCAGCGTGAGTAAATAGTGCGCTCGCGGACTCCGGCAATGTCGCCCCGCATCGCACGACCGCCCAGACCTCGGCGCGTGTCACAGAGCGGACGGCCTCAACGATGTCGGCGTCGGGGTCTGCCGAAAGTTGGACCACGTCGAGCCCAACCTGCTCGACGACTTGCGTGATCGCGTCCGGCGACATCGCGCCGAACACGCCGGTGGCTCGCGCACGGCCACGAGTGGGCTCCAGGATGCGCCGGGCCTCGTCGACGGTCACTTGGCGAGGTCCGCCAGCGAAGATCACACCAACGTAGGCCGCACCCAGGTCCACAGCCGCCGCGGCGTCCTCGGCACGACGCAGCCCGCAGAACTTTACGGCCGGCACAGCCGAGGGACGCCGACCAGGGCTCGGACCATCGCCGCGGGATCTTCGGCGGCGGAGACGGCCGAGCCGCACAGGATGGCATCCGCGCCCGCATTCGCTTGCGCCTCGACGCCAGACCGATGGGTGATCCCGCTCTCGCCGATCGCGATCACCCACGGTGGAATCTTGTGCATGAGACGAATCGAGTTCTGCGGGTCGACCGCCAGCGTTTCGAGATCGCGATTGTTGACGCCGATCACCGTCGCCTCCAGGGACAACGCGACATCGAGCTCGGCTTCGTTGTGGATCTCGACCACCGGCGTAAGGTCGAGCGCCGTGGTTTCCTCGATGAGGTCTTCGAGATCGACCGGGTCGAGAGCTTTCACGATCAACAGCACAGCGGAGGCGCCGAGCGCCCGCGCTTCGAGAATCTGTGAGAAATCGACCGTGAAATCCTTCCTGAGGAGTGGCACGGCGACGGCCCCGTGCACCGCCTTCAGATCGTCGGGCGAACCCCCAAATCGGTCTGGTTCGGTGAGCACCGACAGAGCGGCGGCTCCCCCGTCAACATAGGCACGAGCCCGCGTGACGGGGTCGAGCGAGGTATTGATGTCGCCCAGTGACGGCGACCGACGCTTGATCTCCGCGATAACGGCGACATCGTCTCGCCGAAGCGCGTCGGCAAACGATGGAGGGACCGGCGCGGCGGACACCGCGGCCTTCAGCGCTTCGACATCGAGCTGCCGAGCACGGTCATACGCTCGGTCGACGAGCTCGCCGAGTGTCCCAGTGGGCGGCTGCCAGTGATGAGATCCTTGCACTTCGGGCGATATTCGGCTAAAGTGTTGGTTCGGAAGCTGTTCGGGAACGACATCCAATTGCGAGGGTAGTCATGCCGCTCACGAAACGGCAGCGCGAGATTCTGACCTTCTTGACGGGCTATACCGAGGCCAACGGATACGCGCCGAGCTTCGAGGAGATCGCCTCGCAGTTCAACTATAACTCGTTAGCCACGGTGCACGAGCACCTGAGCAATCTCGAGCGCAAAGGATACATCAAGCGCAACTACAACGAGAGCCGGGCGATCGAGATTCTGCCGTCCGAGGCATTCCCTCGCGCGGTCGAGCTCCCGCTCATGGGTGCCGTCGCCGCCGGTGCGCCGATCGAGTCAATCGCCGTCGATGAGCACGTCTCCGTCCCCGAAGATTTCGTACGACGCAATGGCCAACATTACGTCCTCCGCGTCCGCGGCAACTCAATGATCGACGAGCAAATTCGGGACGGGGACTTCGTCGTCGTCAACGAGCGGCAGAGCGCCGACAACGGCGAGATGGTCATCGCCATGCTTGGCGGCAGTTCGGCAACAGTCAAGAAATTTTATCGCGAGCGTGACGGCCGGATTCGGCTCCAGCCCGCGAACGACACGATGTCGCCGATCTATGTGCACGAGAACGACATCTCGATCCAGGGCGTCGTCGTCGGAGTGCTGCGCCGCTACTAGCGCGCGTGGGCTCCGTAGGCGGCCAGCATGCGATCGAGGACTTCGAGACCCGCGCCCGAGTCGAGCGTCGCGGTCGCACGCGTGAGTCCGGCCGCGTACGTATCGGCGAGGTCGGCGACGTAGATCGCGGCGGCTGCGTTGAGCGCCACGGCGGCGCGGGCGCCTTCGGGGCCGCGGCCGCCGAGGACTTCGCGGATGATCAGGGCGTTGTCTTGTGGGTCGCCGCAGGCGAGATGAGAGGCGGGGCCCGCGAGGTCGTGCTCGGCCGGGTCGATCGTCCACTCGCGGCGAACGCCATCGCGTATTTCGACGACTTGGGTCGCGCCGAGTGGGGAGATCTCGTCGAGGCCTGGTGCGCCGTGGACGATGAGGGCGCGGGCAAAGCCTAGCGTGCGGGCGGCGTCTGCTACCAAAGAGAGGCGTTCGGGGTCGCCGACGCCGATGACCTGGCGGGTGGCATTGGCTGGGTTGGCCAAGGGGCCGACCAGGTTCATCATCGTCGGCACGCCGAGCTCGCGGCGGATGGGGCCCACGTGTCGCATCGCCGGATGCATGCGCGGCGCGAACATGAAAACGATGCCGGCTTCGGCCAGGACTGACGACATCGTCTCGACCGGGACTTCGAGTGGGACGCCGAGCGCTTCCAGCACGTCGGCGCTGCCGCAGCGCGAGGTGTAGGAGCGATTGCCGTGCTTCGCGACACGGACGCCGGCCGCGGCGGCGACGAAGGCGGCGGCGGTCGAGATGTTGAAGGTCGTGACGGCGCCGCCACCCGTACCGCAGGTGTCGACGAGGGTGTGCGGCTCGGGATGAGGGAGCGAGATCATCGCGTCGCGGAGCGCCTGGACGGCGCCCGCCAACTCCTCCGGCGTCTCGCCGCGGGAGCGGAGGGCCATCAAGACGCCAGCCGTCTGCGCCGGCGTGGACTCGCCGCGCATGATGACGCCGAACGCTGCCCGGACCTCTGGAGCGGAAAGCGGTCGGCCGTGCGCGAGCGCGCGAAGCGCGTCGCGCAGGGCCTCAGTTGGCAACCAGGGCTCCGGCGGCCGGAGTCCGGGGGAGCCGCTCGACGAGGCGGGCGTGCGAGACGACGAGCGAGATCACGAGGCCCAGGAGCCGCACGCGCTCCACGTCCTCTTCGATGAATACACCACGCTGCGCGCGATTCGTCAGGTTCACGACACCGACCAGGGAATCGTGGTAAATCAAAGGGAAGCTGATGAAAGACCCGGTCGTAAAGTACTGGTCGCGCAAGAGCGGGTGAGACTGGGCGGCTTCGACGTCCTGAACGAGGATCGGCTCGCGGGAGGCGGCCACGCGGCCGGCCACGCCCTCGCCGATCGCGATCCGTGAACCTTCGACGATATGGGGCGCGAGGCCGCGGGCGGCGGCGAGATACAGGTAGCCCGGCTCCGGCGCCACCAGCATCAGCGAGCACCGCTGGGCGGCCATGTCGTCGCCCACGAGCGCCAGGAGACCGTCGATCAGCTTCCGCGGGTCGGTGGCCACGTTGTCGAGCGTCATGACTTTGTCGATCAGGTACAGCGTGCGTGTCTTCTGGCGGAGTAGCTCGCTCCGCCGGTGCAGCTCGACCTGCATCTGCTCGAACTTTGGCGTGGCCGCGGCGACCTGCTGCTCCAGCTCCTCGGCGCGCTTCGCGGCCTGGCGCGCCTGCTCGTTGGCCCGCGCCATCTCGGCCTCGAGCTCGATCAGCCGCGACGCGGTCGCCTTGTGCTCCTGGCTCGCGGTCAGACTGGCGGAGGCCGTGGTCGACTGCTTCGCGCCGAGGCGCCGCTCCAGCGCCGCCAGCTTCTTGACGTATTCGCCGTGGACCCGGTGCGTGACGTCCTCGACATGGCGAACCGCTTCGTCACGCGCTTCCCGCTCGGCGAACCGCGCGAACCCGAGCTCGAAGAGCGCCACGAACGGCGCGAAACGCTCGGACGCACGCGTGCCAAAGATCTTCTTCGACTCGTAGAGGGCGACGACCGCCGCCAGGTAGCCGTCGAATCGGATCCCGCGTAGCGCCAGCATGCCCCCGTCCGCGAACGGCATCATGCCGAAAAGGCGCGCATACTCCTGCGACTGGTCGCCCAGATCCACGAACTCGGCCCCTTGGGACACCACGTGTCGGATCGGCGCCGACAGATGGTCGAACGTCGTCTCGACCATGGTGCGACCCACGGTCCCACCGGTCGGCGTCAGCCGGTCGACGATCATCTCTCTTCGCCCATCGTACCGCAGGAGCGCCACGTAGGCGGTCCGGTCGACCTCCGCCAGACCCTCGCCGAGCGCGACGAGGGCCGCGTCGAGGTCTGGCGCGCTCGCAAGAGCGTGCGCCAGGGATTGGAGGGTTCGCGGGGCCATGCGTAGAGCGACGAGTGGGACGGGGCGTCGTTTCTAACCAGTTTGTCCGACAGCACTAAACCGCGTAGTTTTCGCAATGGCGGAGCATTCGGTCCAGCTCGTGTTGCACTACGACGGAGCCGACTTCGCGGGGTGGCAGCGTCAGCCTGAGACGCGCACGGTGCAAGGCGTGCTCGAGGCATCGCTCACCCGGTTGTGTAATCGAGAGACCAAGGCCATCGGCGCCGGACGCACGGACGCCGGCGTGCATGCGCGTGGCCAGGCAGTTGGGACGATGGTGCCGGAGTCCTGGTCCTCGGCCCGCCTCAGACGCGCCTTGAATGCGATCCTCCCCAACGACGTGTGGGTCGCCGCGGCGTATGACATGGCGCCCGAGTTTCATGCGCGCTACGACGCGGTCTCCCGGCGGTACTCGTATCGCATCGGGACAGATGATGCGTCGCGTTCGCCGTTCCGGCGGCGATACGAGTGGTGGATCGAGGATCGCCTCGATCGCACGGTCCTTCGCGACGCGGCACAAGCCATCCGCGGCGAGCACTGCTTCCGGGCATACGCCGTTCAGGGAACGGCGCCGGAGACCGACACTCACCGGTGCGACATCGCCGATGCGCACTGGTGTGACGCGGGCGACGGGACGGCCCTAGTTTTCGAGATCGAGGCCAACCGGTTTCTGCACCACATGGTGCGATTTCTGGTCGGCACGATGGTCGATGCGGCACGCGGACGACGCGACCCCGGCGACGTGGCGCGCTTGCTCGATGCGAGCGACAACAGCGAGACGTCCGCACCCGCGCCGGCACATGCCTTGGTGTTGGAGCGGGTCTCGTATCCAGCTGACCTCTATGTGAGCCTATGAAGATCTATCTGGCGACCGCGGACACGCAGGAAATCAGCTGGGCGAGCGAGTGTGGCTTTCTCGACGGCGTCGTCGCCTCACCCGCGATTCTGGCGCGCGAAGCCGACGCGTCGGGGCGGGACGCGAAGGACATCCTGACGGCCATCTGCGATACGGTCGATGTGCCGGTATGCGCCGCGGTCGAGTCGGTGAACGCGGCCGACGCGTATCGGCTCGGACACGAGCTCGCGAAGATCAGCGATCAGATCGTGGTCGCCGTGCCGCTCGTCGAGGATACCCTGGGTGCGCTGCGACGGCTCCGAGCTGAGGGCGTAAAGGTCACGGCGACGCTCGTCTACACAACTGCCCAAGCGGCTCTAGCCGCAAAAGCAGGTGCCTCTGTCGTGAGCATCGGCATCGACCATCTCGATCTCTACGGGATCGATGGCGCGGACGTCGTACGAGAAACCACTTCCCTGCTCTTGCAGCACGGGTTCGAATGCGACGTCATGGCCTGGTGCCCGAGAGGACCGGCGCAGTTTGGGCGATGCGCGAGGGCGGGCGCTGACATACTCGCCGTAGAGCCACAGCTCCTGCACGCATTGCTCGTCAATCCACTCACCGATCGTGGCGTGGATCGGTTCTTGGCGGAAATCGGCGCGGGTTCATGAAGCGACTTTTTCTTTTGGTGGCGCTGGCGGGATGTGCTGGCGGCGACGCGCAGACGGTACGTGATGCCACACCGCCAGCGAAGCAGGTGCGTCCATCTCCGCCGACGGCAGGGATCAGGCGCACCGCGCTCACCGACGCGGTCGCGAAAATCTCACCGTCCGTCGTGACGATCCAGGTCGAGGTCATCGAGCGGTCGCAGGACCCGTTCGACGCATTTTTCGGCGGCAATGCCCAGCAAAAGGTACCAGGCCTGGGCACCGGGTTCGTCATTCGAACGGATGGCGTCATCGTCACCAACGCCCATGTCGTGGCTGGCGCGTCGCGCGTCTCGGTCGCACTCCGCGATGGTACCAGCTACACCGCCAAAGTCCTCGGCGTCGACGAGGTCAACGATCTCGCGGTCCTCAAGATCCCCGCGACCAATCTCCCGGTCGCACCGCTCGGCTCGTCCGACGATCTCCTCATCGGCGAATGGGCGATCGCGATCGGCAACCCATACGGGTTCTACCTGGGCAATCCGGAACCCAGCGTGACCGTAGGCGTGGTCAGCGGCGTCGGTCGGAATCTGGTTGGACAGGCCGAGGGCAACGGCGTCTACGTCGATATGATCCAGACGGACGCCGCGATCAACCCGGGCAATTCGGGTGGGCCGCTCATCGACGCGGTCGGCGACGTGATCGGCGTCAACAGCTCGATCTACTCGCCGAGCGGCGGCTCGGTGGGCCTTGGCTTCGCGATCCCGATCAATCGCGCCAAGCGAGTCGCGGAAGACCTCCTGGCGCACGGGAGCGTGCGGCGCCCCTGGGTCGGGATCAAGCTCAAGCTCCCCGAGACGAACAATCCGCGGGATGCGCTCAACTCCGGCGTCGTCGTACGGACGGTTGTCCCCGGATCGCCGGCAGCAACGGCCGGAATCCAACCGGGTGACGTCGTCGAGAAGGCCGGATCGCGTTCCCTCCGGAATCCATACGACTGGGAAGCGCTGCTCTTGGACCTCCGCGTCGGCCAGTCCATCGGCCTGACCGTCAAACGGGGGACACGCGAGATACCGGTCACGGTGACCGTGGGCGACCTGCCTGAAGTGAACGCACCAAAGGTCGAGGTCCTGCGGGAGCTCGAGTTGGTGACGTTGACACCCGCGATCCGGTCCGAGCGCGGCATCCGCAGCGAGCATGGCGCGGTCATCTACAAGCTGAGCGACCGCGTCTCGGAGGACCTCGGCATTCAGACCGGGGACGTGATCGTCCAAATCAACCGAACGCCGATCACCAGCGCGGATGAGGCGGCGAAAGCGTTAAATTACTATGGCGGCCGCGGCCCCATCCGCATGTTCTTCGAGCGAAGCGGCCAGGTGTTCACGACTGACTTCAGCATTCAATAACGCGACATGACCGAGCGCGATACGTATAGCTCCCCGTTGGCCGAGCGGTACGCCTCCGAGGAGATGCTCGCGCTTTGGTCGCCTCATAAGCGGCATGCACAATGGCGGCGCATCTGGCTCGCGCTGGCTGAGGCCGAGTATGAGCTCGGGGCCGACATCCCGCCGGCCGCGATCAAAGAGATGCGGCACCATCTCGATGACATCGACTTCGCTCGTGTGGCGCATTACGAGCGGCAGACCCGGCACGATGTCATGGCGCATGTGAAGGCGTTCGGCGATGTCGCGCCGTCAGCGCGCGCCTATATCCACTACGGGGCCACGAGCGCGGACATCACCGATAACGCCGATCTCATTTTGATGCGCGAGGGGCTTCGGATCTTGCGCGCACGGATCGTCAGGGTGCTCGGCGCCTTGGCCCGCTTTGCTCGCGAATGGAAGGACGAGCCCACCCTCGGCTACACCCATTTGCAGCCCGCGCAACCCACCACCGTAGGCAAGCGCGCCACGTTATGGATGGAAGATCTCGTGCTCGACTTCCGAGATCTCGAACACTGCGACGAAACGCTGCCATTCCGCGGCATTAAGGGTACGACCGGGACGCAGGCGAGTTTTCTCCGTTTATTCGATGGCGATCACGACAAGGTCCGCGAGCTCGATCGGCGCGTGTCGGACGCCATGGGATTCGGTGGACGGTCGCTTCCCGTCACGGGTCAGACGTATCCCCGAAAGCTCGACGCCAAGGTCCTCGCCGTGCTGGCGGGCATCGCGGCCAGCGCCGCCAAGTTCGCGAGCGACATTCGCATGCTGCAGGCGTTCGGCGAGATCGAGGAGCCGTTCGAGCGCGAGCAGATCGGCTCTTCGGCGATGGCGTACAAGCGGAACCCGATGCGCTCGGAGCGCATCAACTCGCTGGCCAGATTCGTATTGTCGCTGGAGCCGAACGCGAATCAGACGCACAGCGTGCAGTACTTCGAGCGCACGCTCGACGATAGCGCCAATCGCCGCCTCTCGATCCCTGAATCGTTCCTGGCGACCGACGCGATTCTGATGCTGATGAACAACATCGTCCGCGGCCTCCAAGTGCATCCCGCCCGGATCCGCCGGCGGCTCGAGGACGAGATCCCGTTCATGGCGACCGAGGAAATCATCGTCGCGGCGGTGAAGGCGGGCGGAGACCGGCAGGATGCGCACGAGACTATCCGCAAGCACAGCATGGATGCCCGGCAGCAAGTGTCGAACGGCCAGCAGAACGATCTGCTCGACCGCCTGGCGGCCGACAAGGCGTCCGGCGTGACGAAGCAGATGGCGGCGGACTTGAGCGATCCGCGCCGGTTCATCGGGCGAGCGCCCGAGCAGGTCGACGAGTTTTTGACCCACGTCGTGCAGCCGCTCCTGGAAGGCATCGACGACGAGGTCGTCCCTCAAGAGCAGGATCTTCGCGTATGACCACGGCTGCGCTGCGGTCGACGGATCTGCCACTGGAATTGGTGCGGCGTGGCAAGGTTCGCGATGTCTATGCGGTAGATGCCGACCGGCTCCTCATCGTCGCTACAGACCGAGTGAGTGCGTTCGACGTCGTGATGCGCGAAGCGATTCCTCGAAAGGGTGCGGTCCTGACTCAGCTCACCGCCTGGTGGCTACGCCAGTTCGGTGACATCGTCGAGCACCACATGATCGCGTCTGATGTGGAAGGCATCACCTCCGCGGTTCCGGCACTCACGGTGTATCGCGATCTCCTGCATCAGCGCGCGATGCTGGTGAAGCGAACGACCGTCTTTCCCATCGAATGTGTGATCCGTGGATACATCGCGGGCTCCGCTTGGAAAGAGTATCGGCAACGTGGAACACTCGCCGGCGAGCCGTTACCCAAGGGTCTCACCGAAAGCGCCCGCCTGGAGCCGCCCATTTTCAGTCCCGCGCACAAAGCGGAGACGGGACACGACGAGAACATCACCAGACGAGACGTGGCGGCCGCGGTCGGCGCGGAAGTAGCCGGTGAGTTAGAGCATCTCGCTCAGCGGATCTACGCCCGAGGCCGCGATCGTGCGGCGGAACATGGCATCATCGTCGCCGACACCAAGTTCGAGTTCGGACATAGAGACGGGCGTATCCTCCTGATCGATGAAGTACTAACGCCCGATAGCTCGCGATTCTGGCCAGCCGACAAGTATCAACCTGGACGCGCCCAAGAGAGCTTCGACAAGCAGCCGCTACGCGATTACTTGGAGCAGGAGAGGCTGGCGGGCCACTGGAACGGAGACGCCCCTGCTCCGCCGTTACCTGACGCCGTCGTGAAAGCGACGAGCGAGCGCTACCTCGACGCCTACCGCCGCATTACGGGAACGCCCCTGTCGTGAACTTCGCGCGCGAAGGATACGCCTTCATCGCCATCGCGGCCGTCGTCGCCCTGGCCGCCTTCGTGGCGGCCCTGGAGATGCGATCCTGGGCGCTCTGGCTCGTGGCGTTCGCGCTCGCGATCCTCGCGCTCTGGGTGCCGTACTTCTTTCGCGACCCGGAGCGGGCGGGTGAGCGGGGTGACCGCGTCGTGATCGCGCCGGCCGATGGACGACTCCAGGCCATCACGCAGGTCGATGAACCGACGTTCGTCCATGGGCAAGCGATTCGCATCTCGATATTCATGAACGTGTTCGACGTGCACGTGAACCGATACCCGATCACCGGAACGGTCGTCTATCGCCACTACAATCCGGGGAAATTCTTGAACGCGGCGATGGAGAAAGCGAGCCTCGAGAACGAGCAGTCGTCGATCGGCATCGAGTCCACCGGCGGACGCTACCGGCTCCTGGTACGCCAGATCGCCGGCCTCATCGCGCGGCGCATCGTGACCTATGGCGCCGTTGGCGATCACGTCGAGCAGGGCGCCCGCCTGGGCATCATTCGATTCGGCTCGCGCGTCGACGTCTTCGTGCCGCTCGGCAGCGAGGTCAAGGTCACCATTGGCCAGACCATCACGGCGGGCACCACGGTGCTGGCGGAGCTTCCCTGATGGCGATACGCCCGCCGAAAATCCGACGCTTGCGGCGCGCGGACATGCGTCGGGCGGCGCCCGCCCTCCCCAATGGGTTCACGATCGGGAACCTGTTCTTTGGCATCTTCGCGATCGTCGACTCGTCCCGCGGTGAGTACGAGCGCGCCGTCCTGTGGATCGTGCTCGGCGGCATCTGCGACGGGTTCGACGGAAGAGTCGCGAGAGCCACGGGAACCGGCAGTCGATTTGGCGAAGAGCTGGACTCGCTGGTCGACGCCGTGTCGTTCGGGCTCGCGCCGGCCATGATCATCTACTTCTCGGTGCTCCAACAAGAAGGCGGAGCGCTGTGGTTGCTCGTTTTTATTTTCTGCGCATGTGCCGTGATCCGGTTGGCGCGATTCAACGTCACGCAGGCCGGCACCAAGAAAACGCATTTCGTCGGGTTGCCGAGTCCGGCGGCCGGATGCACGCTCGCGACGTACTACTGGTTCAGCCAATCGAAGCTGTACGACGCCCGGCTCTTCGGCATGCCGTGGAACGAAATGGTGAAGTACGTCATGGGCGGCCTGGCGATCCTCATGGTGACGCACGTGCCCTACCCCGCGATGCCGAAGATCGGCGTGCGGAACTGGCGCGGCATCGGCGGGCTCTTGCTGGTGATCCTCTGCGTCGCCGGCATCATGAAATTCGGACGGCAGTTCTTCTTCCCCGCCGGCATGGCGTACGTGCTGTATGGGTTGATCAAGACGATCATCCTGGGCTTCGTCGACCGCATCCCCACGGGATCGGCCTATGGGGATGAAGACGGTGACGACGATCTAACGGCTCGCGAACGACGCGAGCGCCGGCGACGGCAACGGCGGAGCGGCGGCAGTACGGGACAGCCGACGCCGACCGTGGCGCGAACTATCGATTACGAGGGAGAATGACGCGATATCGGGTGTCGGTCGAGATCAAACCGCGGGAAGGCATCCTGGATCCTCAAGGGAAGGCCGTCGCGGACGCGCTCCGCACGCTCGGCTTCGCCGACGTGAAAGACGTGCACGTCGGACGCTACGTCGTCGTCGACGCGGACTCACCCACGGAGAGTCGCGCCCGCGAATCGGTCGGCGCGATGTGTAAGAAATTGCTCGCGAATCCGGTCGTCGAGGACTTCCACATCACGAGGGTGGAGGCGCTGTGAAATTCGGCATTGTTCGATTTCCAGGGTCCAACTGCGACACCGACGCGTATCACGCTGTCGTTGACACATTAGGTGAAGAGGCTGTCTACCTGTGGCACAAGCAACACGATCTTCAAGATGTCGATGTCGTGATATTGCCCGGTGGATTCGCGTACGGAGACTATCTCCGAGCCGGAGCAATCGCCCGGTTCAGCCCGATCATGAACGAGGTGATAGCCCACGCGAAGCGGGGCGCACCCGTACTGGCGATCTGCAACGGGTTCCAGGTCGCGTGCGAGGCGGGACTGTTGCCGGGCGCCCTGATGCGTAACTCGGGACTCCAGTTCATCTGTGAGCCGATCCGGATGCGCGTCGAGACCACCGACACGATCTTCACGGCGAACTACACCGCCGGCCAGATCATTCGCGTCCCGATCGCTCATGGCGAAGGACGTTACGAGGCCGACGAGGCGACGCTCGACCAACTCGAGTCCCAAGGTCGCGTGGTGCTGCGATACGTGGGTGTCAACCCGAACGGCTCAGCGCGTGACATCGCCGGCGTCGTCAATGAGGCCGGCAACGTGCTCGGCCTCATGCCCCACCCCGAGCGAGTGGTCGACTCCGCGCTCGGATCGACCGACGGTCTCGCGATCTTCTCCTCCCTCCTCGCGCGGGTGCCTGCATGAGAGCTGCTCTCGTCTTCGTCGTCATGGTGGCTGCGCCCGTATCAGCGCAGATCGCCCCAGGCATGACTCGGCAGCAAGTCGTCGATATCCTCGGCCGACCGGCATCCGAGCGACACTTCGGCGCGCACGACTACCTGCTGTTCGACGCCGGATGCTCACGCAAGTGCGGCGATGATCTCGTGATTCTCGATCACGATCTCGTCGTCGACGCCGTGATTCGCTCGGCCGGCCATACCTACACGGGTACCGAAACGGCGACGACGTTGAACGTGAACGGCGCTCAACGGCCCGCGACACCGGCGATCACGCCGGCGGCGGCCGGTGACAGCACCCACCGGAGCGGCATGGTCTTCGAGGGGCCACGACCACCCGCGAAACCGCCGCAATACCAGTACATCGTGCCGAAAAAAGACTCGGCCGCCGCACCGCACTGATGCCCATCGAGCCCCGTCCCGGTGATCCGGTCATCACGCCGGCGCTCATCGCCGAGCATGGGATTACGCCGGACGAATATCAGCGGATCGTCCGCCTGCTCGGTCGGAATCCGACGTTCACCGAGCTCGGCATCGTCTCGGCGCTCTGGAGCGAGCACTGCTCCTACAAGCACTCGCGGCCACTGCTCCGCGGCCTGCCGACGACGGCCCCATATGTCCTGCAGGGACCCGGCGAGAACGCCGGCGTGATCTCCGTGGGCAACGGGTGGGCGGTCGCGTTCAAGATCGAGTCCCATAATCACCCGTCCGCCGTCGAACCCTATCAAGGTGCCGCGACAGGTGTTGGTGGCATCTTGCGCGACGTGTTCACGATGGGCGCGCGCCCGATCGCGATGCTGAATTCGCTGCGCTTCGGCTCACTGGATTCCGGGCGGACGCGCTACCTCTTCGCCGGTGTCGTGCGTGGGATCGGCGACTACGGGAATTGTGTCGGGATCCCGACGGTCGCCGGCGAAGTCGTGTTCGACCCTTCGTATACGGGCAATCCGTTGGTCAACGCCATGTGCGTTGGTGTCATGCGCGAGGAAGAGCTCATTCGCGCGAAAGCCGAAGGGATCGGCAATCCGATCATCGCGGTCGGCGCTCGGACGGGCCGAGATGGAATACACGGGGCTTCGTTCGCCTCCGAGGACCTCACCGCGGCCAGCGATGCCAAAAGACCGCGCGTCCAGGTCGGCGATCCCTTCACCGAGAAGTTGCTGCTCGAAGCGAGCTTAGAGCTCATCAACAGCGGGCATATCGTCGCCATCCAGGACATGGGCGCGGCGGGACTCACATCGTCCTCGGCCGAGATGGCTGCCAGAGGTGATGTTGGCGTCACGATCGATGTGACGAAGATGCCGGTGCGTGAGACCGGCATGACGCCCTACGAGATCCTGCTGAGTGAGTCGCAGGAGCGCATGCTCGTCGTGGCCAAGCGCGGCAGCGAGAAAGAAGTCGAGGCTATTCTCGCGAAATGGGATTTGGCGGCGGCCGTCATTGGCGAGGTCATCGCCGAACCCGTGTATCGCGTGACGGAAGGCTCGCGCGTCGTGGCCGAGTTCCCCGGATCCGAGCTGGTCTCCTCCTGTCCGTTCTACACTCCTCAAGCACGGGAGGACGAAAAAGTACGCTCGCTCCGCTCGCGAGACATTTCGTCGCTCAATCACCCAGAGCCAGTGGGTGTTCTTTTGAGATTGTTGGCGGCACCCGCCATAGCCAGCAAGAAGTGGGTGACCCGTCAGTACGACACGAGCGTCCAGACGAACACCGTCCAGGGCCCTGGCGGCGGAGATGCCGCAGTTGTGCGCCTGAGAGGCACGAATAGGGCGCTGGCGCTCAAGACCGACGGCAACGGCCGCTACACATATCTGGATCCGCGGACGGGAGGCCGGATTGCCGTTGCGGAAGCCGCGCGGAACGTGGCGTGTGTCGGTGGAAGGCCGAAGGCGATCACGAATTGCCTCAACTTCGGCAATCCGACACGCCCCGAGGTCTATTACCAGCTGCGCGAGGCGATCGCCGGCATCGGCGAAGCGTGCAGCGCCCTCGGTACTCCGGTCACCGGCGGAAATGTCTCGTTGTACAACGAGAGCCCGTCGGGAGCTATCTACCCGACGCCGATTATCGGCATGGTCGGCATCGTCGACCCGGTCACGAACGCCACCGCCAGCGCCTTCGGCGTCATCGACGACGCCATTGTGCTGCTTGGTGAGCCAACGGATGAACTGGGCGGCAGTGAGTACCTGGCCACGATTCATGGACTCGTCGCCGGTGCTCCGCCGAAGTGCGATTTGGAGGCCGAGCGCCGGTTGATCGACGCGCTCCTGGACGCGATCGGCCGTGGGGTCGTCCGCTCGGCGCACGATGTTTCGGATGGCGGCCTCGCGGTGGCCATCGCCGAGTGCTGCGTCGGGAATATCGAGCGGCTGTTCGGCGCCGAGATCGATCTCAGCGCATGGGCATCGCTGCCGCGCATGGCGTTACTTTTCGGTGAGGGACAGGGACGTATCGTGGTGTCCACGCCCGATCCCGCTGCCGTGCTCTTGACCGCGATCGCCCGCGGAGTGCCCGCGAGAAAAATTGGAACGGTGCGGCCAGCGACAGCCGGATTGCGAATCGATGCGATGAACGTTGGCGTAGACCAGCTCGCGAAGGCGTTCCACGAGGCGATCCCAACGATCATGTCTGGATCCGCCGCCGCGGTCGCGGCAGCGGAGGAACCTCTGACCACGGTCTAGCGACAATGTGTGGGTTATTCGGCGTCCGCGGGTCCGCCCATGCCGCGGCCGTCACGCATTTGGGGCTCTACTCGCTGCAGCATCGCGGACAAGAATCCGCGGGCATCATCTCGGTCGACGCCGATCACCGGGCGCACCGGCTGCGGGCGATGGGGCTCGTGTCCGATGCGTTCCCGCCGGATCGGATCGAGAGCGAGCTGCCCGGCGCGCTCGCGATTGGCCACACGCGCTATAGCACGGCCGGGTCAACGTCGCTCGACAACGCCCAGCCGCTGCTCGTGAACTTTCGCGGCATCCCGATCGGGCTCGCGCACAACGGCAACCTGACGAACGCGACCGAGCTGCGCTTGGAGCTCGAGGATCGGGGCTCGATCTTCACGTCGACCAGTGACTCCGAGGTGCTGCTCCACCGGTTGGCGACGGCCGACGCTGGTACGCCCACGGAGCGGCTCGCCCAGGCGTTGGCTGGGGTGGAGGGGGCGTACGCCCTGCTGGTGCTGATCGGCGATACCCTCCTGGCGGTGCGCGATCCGCGGGGGTTCCGGCCGCTGGTCATGGGATCGCTCGATGGCGGCACCGTGTTCGCGTCAGAAACCTGCGCGATGGATATCGTCGGCGCGACGCCCGAGCGCGAGGTGAAGCCCGGCGAGATCGTGGCGGTCGATGGCAACGGGCGTTCGATGTTCCAGGCGCTGACGCCGCGCGAGTTGCATCGGTGCGTGTTCGAGCACGTCTACTTCGCGCGGCCCGATTCGACCGTGTTCAGCGCGACCGTCGAGGATTCGCGGCGGGAGCTCGGTCGGCGGCTCGCGAGGGAGTGCCCTGCTCCGGGTGCGGATCTGGTCTTCAGCGTGCCGGATTCGTCGAATTCCGCCGCGCTCGGATTCGCCGACGAGTCGGGGCTGCCCTTCGAGTTCGCCCTGATCCGTAACCACTACGTGGGCCGCACCTTCATTCAGCCCACGCAGGCCGGTCGCGACGCCAAAGTCAAAGTCAAGTACAACGCCGTCCGGCGTGTGCTCGACGGCAAAAGTGTCGTCATGGTCGACGACTCGATCGTCCGCGGCACCACGACGCGTGGGCTGGTCGCCATGATCCGCGCGGCTGGTGCCCGCGAGGTGCACATGCGCGTCAGTTCAGCGCCCATTACGGGGCCGTGTTATTACGGCATCGATACGCCAAACCGCGAAGAGCTGATCGCGGCGAATCTCACGGTTGACGAGATCGCGAAAGACCTCGGCGTCGACTCCCTCGGCTACCTGTCGCTCGACGGTATGCTCGAGTCGGTTCCCGTACCCGCATCACCAGCCGGATTCTGTCACGCTTGTTTTTCAGGCGACTACCCGACGCCTCCTCCTACCGACCCAGATAAGCTTAGATTCGGCTGCGGGTGTTAGTCTACTTCTTCGGGAACGGTGCCGCCGAAGGCACGCGCGACATGCGCGCGATCCTCGGCGGGAAAGGCGCGAACCTGGCCGAGATGACGAATCTCGGCGTGCCGGTGCCGCCGGGATTTACCATCGCGTGCGAGTGCTGCGGGTCGTATCTCCGGGACAAGCGCGTTCCCGATGGGCTCCGTGAGGAAGTCGACCGCGCCCTGACGCGTCTCGAAACAGCGACCGGGAAGAAGTTCGGCGACGAGACGAATCCGCTGCTGGTCTCGGTGCGATCAGGCGCGCCGGTGTCGATGCCCGGGATGATGGAGACCATCCTCAATCTCGGCCTCAACGACCGGACGGTGCTCGGTCTGGCGAAGGCGAGCGGCAACGCGCGGTTCGCGTACGACTCGTATCGGCGGTTCCTGCAGATGTTCGGCGATGTGGTCCTCGGCGTGCCGCTCGGGCATTTCGAGTCGCTGCTGCATGGGAAGCGCATTCTCAACCGGGTCGAGACGGACGCCGAGCTGAGTGAGACCGCTCTCCGGAATCTGGTCGAGGAATACAAGCGGCTCGCGCAGGACTTCCCGATGGATCCGCGCGAGCAGCTGTGGGGCGCGATTGAGGCCGTGTGGCGGTCGTGGACGCTCAAGAAGGCCATTGACTATCGCCGCGTGAATGGCATCCCGAACGATCTCGGTACGGCCGTCAATATCGTCGCGATGGTCTTCGGGAACCTCGGCGACGACTCCGGGACGGGTGTCGCGTTCACGCGTGACCCCTCGACCGGTGAGCGAAAGTTCTACGGCGAGTTTCTGGTCAATGCGCAGGGCGAAGATGTCGTCGCCGGCATCCGCACGCCGCTGCCGATCGATGTCATGGGGGAACGGCTGCCGGGTGCACACAAGGAACTGGTCGAAACGAAAGACCGGCTAGAGCAGCATTTCCGGGACATGCAGGATCTGGAGTTCACGGTAGAGCGCGGCAACTTATATCTCTTACAAACCCGCACGGGTAAGCGGACAGCGGCAGCTGCCGTAAGAATCGCCGTGGAGATGCAGGCCGAGGGCTTGATCTCGAAGGCCGAAGCCGTCGCACGCATTCCAGCCCGAGAGATCGACCAGCTACTGCACCCGGTCATCGACTCGACCGTCCGCGCGACGCCGATCGTCCGTGGCCTGCCAGCCAGTCCAGGCGCCGCCAGTGGTGTAGCCGTATTCGATCCCGATGTCGCCGTCAGCCGAGCGAATCTGGGCGAAGACGTGATCCTCGTGCGCGAGGAGACGACGCCGGAGGATTTCCATGGACTCGTCGCGGCGAGAGCCGTGGTCACGGCGCGCGGTGGCATGACGAGCCATGCGGCCGTCGTGGCGCGTGGCATGGGCAAATGCGCGGTCGTCGGCTGCAAAGAGATGGAAGTCGATGCCGGGGCTCGGCGGTTTCGGGCCGGTGACACGGTCATCGCCGAAGGCGATTGGCTCACGGTCGATGGCGCGACGGGTTCCGTCTACGCCGGCGCGTTGCAGACGGTGCCGAGCGAAGTCGTGCGCGTGATCAATGGCTCGCTGCGGGCCGAGTACGCACCGGTCTACCAGGCATACGCCAAGGCGCTGAGCTGGGCGGACGAGGTGCGCACGCTGCGAGTGCGCGCCAACGCCGATACGCCCCGAGATGCGCGGATCGCCAGAGGATTTGGCGCCGAAGGCATTGGCCTCTGCCGCACCGAGCACATGTTCTTCGAGGGCGACCGCATCACGTCCATGCGCGATATGATCGTCGCGCGCGATGAGGCGGGCCGGCGGCGGGCGCTGGCGAAGCTGCTGCCGATGCAGCGGAGCGACTTCGAGGGGATCTTCGAGGCGATGGATGGTCTGCCCGTGACCATCCGTCTCCTCGACCCCCCGCTGCACGAGTTCCTGCCACACGGCGGCGAGGAGAGCAAGCTGCTCGCCCGCACGTTGCGGATCCCGCGCGACGAGCTCAATCGCATCGTCGAAAACCTGCGCGAGACGAACCCGATGCTTGGGCACCGCGGCTGTCGCCTCGGCATCACGTACCCCGAGATCACCGAAATGCAGGGCCGGGCGATCTTCGAGGCCGCGGTTCGCTCGGCCCGCCGCGGGATCGAGGTCAAGCCCGAGATCATGATCCCACTCGTCGCGACGCGCGAGGAGTTGGACCATCAGCGGGCGATTTTGGAGCAGGTCGCGGACCAGGTGCTCACACCAATGGGCATCGAGATCCCGTTCCTCATCGGCACGATGATCGAGCTGCCGCGCGCCGCGCTGACGGCCGATCGGAT
>DASRDS010000175.1:0-9401 GCA_035652495.1 Gemmatimonadaceae bacterium | reverse complement strand
GACGCCATGGTTCACGCTGGCGGTCGCGTCGACGCTGGCGATCGCGATTGGCGCCAACACGCTGGTCTTCAGCGTCGTCAACGCGGTGTTGCTGCAACCGATGGCCTACGCCGACCCGAATCGGCTGGTCATGGTTACGCCGGCAGACTCAAAGGCTACGCCAACCGTATCGCCCCCTACGGTTCGGGATTGGCGGGAGCAAGTCCATACGCTGACGGGCATCGCGGTGTACCAGTCGAGCAGTGTGACGCTGACGGGTTTGGCCGAGCCGACATCGCTGACCGCGTACCAGGTTTCCGCCAACTGGTTTGCGCTCCTCGGTGTCCGCGCCGAGCTCGGGCGGGCGTTTGCGCCTAATGAGGACCAGGGAGAGGTGCCGACGGTCGTGATGCTGAGCGATGCGTGTTGGCGCTCGCGGTTCCGGGCCGATCCACGAGTGATCGGTCGGGTGATCGATCTCAATGGCGTGCCGCTCGTGATCATCGGAGTCGCGCCGCCGACCGCGACCTTTCCAAGTTCCCCGGATGTATGGATACCGCGCACGCTCACGGCCGAGCAGATGAGTGAGATCGGCCGTGGAAAACACATGCTGGATGGCGCGATCGCTCGGGTGGCGCCGAACGCCACCGTCGACGCTGCGCGACGGGAGTTCGAGGCGGTCACCGCGCGCATCCATCAACAACATCTGTTCGAGGAAGCCGGGCTTCGCGCCACGCTGCGGCCACTGCGGGATGGCGTCGTTGGTCAGTCGCGGCCCGCGTTGTTCATCCTGATGGGGGCGGTCGGATGCGTGTTGTTGATCGCCTGTGCCAACGTGGCGAATCTCCTGCTCGTGCGCGCCTCGGGGCGGTCGGCCGAACTGGGGGTGCGGATCGCGCTCGGCGCCGGACGGCTCCGTATCGCGCGGCAGTTGATGACCGAGAGTCTGACGTTGGCGGTTATCGGTGCGCTCGCTGGGGTGGCGCTCGCGTATGGCGGCGCGCATCTCTTGGTGGCGGCGCACCCCGGGTACTTGCCGCGCATCGACGAAGTGAAGATCAGCGTGCCGGTGCTGGCGTTCACGGGAGTCGTCGCCGTGATGACCGGTCTCTCGTTTGGGCTCCTGCCGGCGATGCAGGCGGCGAATCACGACATTGTCGATGGCCTCAAGTCCGGCATGCGAGGCTCGAGCGCGAGTCGTCGGTCGGGTCGTCTCCGGAGCACCCTCGTGGTCGCCGAGACGGCGTTGGCGGTGCTGTTGTTGATCGGAGCCGGGTTGCTGACGCGCAGCTTGCAGAGCATGATGGCGGTCGACCTCGGGTTTGTGGCGCAGCACGTCGTGCGGTTCAACGCGCAGCTGCCCTTGGCGCGATACACGTCGTGGTCGCAGAAGCGGGGGTTCACGCATCGTGTGATCAGCGAGATGCAATCGCTGCCCGGCACATCCGCCGCCGCCGTAGCGTATGGCGCGCCGTTCGACTATGACGCCGGTGCCAATTTCCAAATCAGCGGGCGCGCACCCGATCCACCGGGGAATCCGTCGAACGCGCGCACCAGGATGGTGAGCCCGGGCTTTTTCGCCGCGCTCGGCATCCCGGTGCGGCAGGGGCGGTCATTTACCGCTGACGACCGGCCGGACGGTCATGCGGTCGTCGTCATCAACGATGCACTGGCCCGTCAGTATTTTGCGCACGAGAATCCGATCGGTCAGCAAATACATCTCCATTGGACTGGCGATTCCACGAGTAACTCAGCCGACACGGTCGCGCTCGGGGGCGAGATTGTCGGTGTCGTCGGGGATACGAAGGAGTACGATGTCACGGCCGCGGACAGACCCGCGGTGTATCTGCCGTTCGATCAGGCCTCGCCGCAGAACTATCTAACGTTCGTGGTGCGGTCGAGTAGCGATCCCGCCGCCGTCATTGCCGGCGCGCGCCAGGCCGTCGCTCAGGCGGATCCATTGGTCTCGATCTTCGGAGCGCAGACCTATGCCGCCGCGATCGGTGACTCTATTGCCCGCCCGCGCCTCTATGCCACGGTCGTCGGCGCGTTCGCGGTGTCCGCCTTAATGCTCGCCATCATCGGCATCTATGGTGTGCTGGCCTACGCGGTCCGCGAACGCCGCCGCGAGCTGGGCATCCGCATCGCGCTTGGTGCCAATGGACGCCAAGTCGTTGGCATGGTAGTCGGTCAGGGTGTGCGCCTCGCCGGCGCGGGCGTCCTCGTTGGCGTCGCGATCGCGCAACTGTTGGGCGCCCGCGTGCTGGCCTCACTGCTCTACAACGTTCCTCCGGATGACCTGGCGACCTATGGGGCGGTGTGCGTCGCACTCCTATTCGTCGCCGCGCTCGCGTCATGGATTCCCGCGCGTCGAGCAGCAGTTATCGACCCCGTCATCGCCATGCGGCCCGAATAGTCAGTCTGCCCGCCCAGAAGGGCCGGGTGACCGCGAAGCATTCAAGAGACGGCATGCAGACGATGGAAAGACGGGCTTGTCGCATGTTGCGGTCGGATGCGACGAACCGCCTGGCCCCTGCTGGGGTTCTGCCTCACGAGTTGTCTCAAAAACGGCGAGCCGACCGAGCGCGGTGAGCTCGCACGCCTGAGCGTGAGGGCCGCCGTCGTCGGGACGTCCGCGGACTCGCTGGATGTGCGCATCGCCTATTTCGATCAAGGACCCAACAGCACGACGACCCCGATCACGTTGCTTGACCGACAGATCGGGATCGGATCGGGCACGTTGACCGTTCCACTCACGGTCGACCTCTCGACCTGCCTCTCCGATCCCCGACGGGTCGTTACGGGACCGGCCTGTCAGCTGAATGTCACGATCCTTCTAATGAACGCCGGCACCGTCGTCGACAGCGTCGATCTCAACCCGATCGACGCCGAGCCCGGGGCGGTGATCACCGTGAGCCCGGCATTCCCGCTTGCCCAGGTCGATACGATCATCGTCGTGCCGGCCGTCGATACGCTCGTCGTTGGCGCAACGGCGAGGCTGGCGGACACCGTGAGGGCGGGGAACGGCAGGATCTTGACGGGCGCGCACGTATCGTGGGCATCGGCTGACACAGCCATCGCGACCGTCGATACGCTCGGCCGCGTGACCGCCGTCGCCCCGGGTGCCACCGCCATCGCCGCGAGCGCTGGTAACAAGACGGGTCATGCCGCGATCGTGGTCACGCCACCGTCCACGCTCCTCATTGGCGCCACGTCAATCGCCTTCACGGCGGGACGCGGGGCCGCCATCCCGGCCTCGCAGAGCGTTTCGGTCACGAGCAGCCTTTCCGGACGCGTCGTATCCGGTCTCGCCGTTGGAGCCGCAAGGTACAGCACTGGCCAACCCACCGGATGGCTTTCGGCGTCCCTCTCGCCGACATCGACGCCGAGTACGATCACGCTCGTGCCGACGACGACGAATCTGCCGGTCGGTGGGCCTTACACGGCCTCACTTTCCGTCACTGGTATTGGCGTGTCGCCAGTGATCCTCACCGTCGCGTACACGATCGCCGCCGGACCGGTGATCGTGGCGGCGCCGGCGAGCGTGAGCGACACGGGGATTCAGGCGGCACCGGCGACGACGCGCACGGTGGCCATCTCGAACGGTGGCGCCGGTACGCTCTCGGGTCTGTCGGCGATCGTCAAGTACACCGGCGCCACGACCGGTTGGCTCGCGGTCACGCTCGATCGCACGACCGCTCCCGCGACGCTCACGCTCGCGTCGACCGCCGGCACGATGGCACCGGGTTCGTATGGGGCGACGGTGACACTCGCCTCGAGCGTCGCGGGTGTCAGCCCGCAGTCCGTCGCGGTCACATTCTTCGTAGAGACGCCGCCGGCCATCACTGTCAACCCGGCCAACGTCTCGTTCACGGTGCAGCACGCGGCGCCGATTCCGGCGGCACAAACGATCGCCGTGGGAAGCGTCGCCACCGGACCACCGGTCGGCAATCTGGCGGTGGGCACGATGATCTACGGTGCCGGTCAGCCTACCGGGTGGCTCAACGCGACGCTCAGCGGGACCACGACGCCGGCGACGCTGACGCTGGTGCCGAATACCACCGCGCTGGCCGCCGGCGGCCCATACACGGCGACCGTTCCGGTATCTGGTACGGGAGCGACGAAGAACGTGACCGTCTCGTTCACGGTGACCCCGTCGCCCGCGATCGCGGTATCGCCAGCGAGCGTCGCGGACACCGTGCCGCAAGGGGCAACCGCGACTACGCGCGCGATTGCGGTGTCAAATGCCGGCGGTGGCACGCTGTCCGGTCTCACGGGCGCGATCACCTATGGATCCGGCACGGGTTGGCTCGGTGCCACGCTCAATCGCACCACGGCTCCCGCGACGCTGACCCTGACGTTCACCGCCGGTGCGTTGGCGCCGGGTGCGTACAGCGCCACGGTGACGCTCGCCTCTACGGTGAGTGGCGTCGCGAATAAGACTGTGCCGGTGACGTTTATCGTCCAAACCGGACCCTCGATCGCGCTCGCGCCAACGTCGCTCGCATTCAACGTCTATGCGAAGGGCAGTACCCTGCCCACGGCGCAGACTGTGGCCGTGAGCAACAGTGGACACGGCGCGCTGGGCGCGGTCAGCGTGGGAACGATCACGTACGGTGCCGGCGCCACCGGTTGGCTCACGGCGACCGTCAGCGGGACGACGGTCACGGTGCGAGTCACTACCACGAACGTCGCCGACGGTGTGTTCGCCGCGACGATTCCGGTGAGCGCCGCGAACGCGACCAATAACCCGCAACATATCTCGGTGACACTCACCTCCTCGGTCACGTTTACGAAGATCGCGGCTGGAGGGAATGACTTCGCGTGCGGGCTCACGACCGCCGCGACCGTCTATTGCTGGGGCGATGACACGTACGGCGAGCTCGGTACGGGCGTCGTCGGCACCTCGAGCTCCACGCCGGTCTCAGTGTCATTGCCGGCGGGCGCCACGGACGTCGAGGCCGGGTCGCTCTATGCCTGCGCGCTCGTCGGCACGACGGCGTATTGCTGGGGCAACAACGTGTTCGGTCAGCTTGGAACGGGTATCGCCGGGTCGCCGGTCGCCACACCAGTGGCGATTCCCGGTCTGCGGTTCCTGTCGCTCAGCACCGGTTCAGAGCACGCGTGCGGCGTGGCGACCGACAGTTCCGCCTACTGCTGGGGAACCAACAAGAACTCACAGCTCGGCAACAACTCCGCGGCCGACTCTGTTCCCACGCCGGTGCACATCGGCACAGCCAAGTGGCTCAGTCTGAGCGCGGGGGCGCTGCACACGTGCGGCATCCAAGTCGGAGCGTCGCTGTACTGCTGGGGTGACAATGCGAAGGCGCAGTTGGGCGCCGGACCGGCGCGTTTCCCGCTCGGCGCATCGGCGCCGCTTTTCATCGCGTCGAATTTCGTCGCGGTGACGGCCGGACAGGAGCACACGTGCGCGATCGACGCGAATGCCAACGGATGGTGCTGGGGGCTCGACATCTCCGGCCAAGTGGGCATCGGCACGAGCGCCGATACTATCTATAGTCCCGCCGAGATCCCGGCGCTCAAGTTCTCGAACATGAGCGCGGCGTTGAGCTATACGTGCGGCGTGAGCGCGAACACCACGTATTGTTGGGGTATGGGAACGTTCGGCGTGATCGGCAACGGGTCGACGGCGAGCGTCGTCGCCAGTCCGACGCCGGCGACGGCACAGACGTCCGTGACATCGTTGAGTACCGCGATCACGGGCGGGCGCGTGTGCGACATCGCGGCGGGCGTCGCCAATTGTTGGGGCGACAATGCCGATGGGGCGCTCGGGAGCGGCACGTCGGGCGGCATTGTCGCGTCGCCGACCGCCGTCTCCGGTCAGCCCGCGCCGTCGGGCGTCAATCCTTCGCGCGTCATTCCCCGGACTTTCCGATCGTCGGGACATTCCACAAGGAGCGAGTAATGACTCGACTAGACCGTTTCATCGCCGTCGTGACACTCACGGTGACCGCGCCACATTGAGCGTCCAAAGCGCGCGCCCGCGCGCATCCCGTCTTTCCTAGGGCGTCGGTAACGGCGGCAGATCGGGCTCCTGACCGTTCGAGTTCACGTCGCGCCCCAGGAAATCGCTCCGGCAAAGAACGATGAGCTCAGTGGCGGCAAGGCCGATGACTCTTTGGCCGGATCGTTTCCGAGGTCCTTATCCAGTTCGTCGCCGATCGATCGCACGGCGGTCGGATACACACAACCCGTCCCGATCGCCTGACCGTTCGCGTCGAGTGTGCGACGGGTCTGATGGAATTCGGTGAAGGTCGGACAATCCAACTGCGGGGCCTCGTTCGGCGCCTGGCCACTGATCATCGCGATGTAGTTGTCGAGCCTCGCGTGCCCGATTCCGTAATAGCCGCGGAGCAGCGCACCGCGTGCGACGAGCGTATCTGCGAGATAGGGCGCGCGAGACGTCGGGCCGAAGGTGTTGTCGAATGACTCGTTCTCGAGAACCAGGACGAAAACATGCCGGATGGGAAGGTTGTGCCACTCGCGTGGGCGACCTCGAGGGCCGATCGACGCGCTACTAGTGGCAACCGCAAGAGTTCCGAGGGCGACGCGCTGGAGCGCGATCGTTGCAGCGATGGCCATGGGCGGGCGGCTCGAGACGAGGCCGAATGGAGCCGCCGACGCCTCTTGCTGCGCGGTGATTCATTCGTTCGCCGCTAATATATCTTGGCCAGAGGCAGTGCCAAGGTCCGATCAATCCCGGAGGGTATAACGTGCACAAGGCAGGAAGCGACGAAGGACAAGGTCGACAGGACGGCCTCATGGACAGACGCCGAGCGCTTGGCGTCGCCGCGGGCCTTTTGGGCGCTGCGGTGCTGGGAAGCGAAACAACGGATGCGCTCGCCCAGCAGCCCTCGCCGACGCCGGTCGCGCCCCAGGACGCATCGACGACTCCGGGTCTGCCATCCGGGCCGCTGGGTACTCGATCTCCCTTCGAGACGCCTACGCTTTCACCGGTCAACGTGACGACCGGCTCGGCGAACGCGCCGCTCCAGGCGCTCTCCGGCACCATTACTCCGTCCGATCTTCATTTCCAACGTCATCACAACGGCATCGCGGTCATCGATCCGACGCGATACGCGCTGACGATCCATGGCCTGGTCGAGCGGCCCATGGTGTTTTCGCTCGAAGATTTGAAGCGATTTCCGAGCGTGACGCGCGCCTGTTTCATCGAGTGCTCGGGAAACGGCCGGTCGGCCTACCGGACGCCCAAGCCGACAATGACGCCGCAAGACATCGACGGACTCACGAGTCACTCGGAGTGGGCCGGCGTGCCGGTCGCGACGTTGTTGCGGGAAGTCGGCGTGAAGCCGGCGGCGACGTGGATGCTCGCTGAAGGCGGCGATGCGTCCCGGCTCTCACGCAGCATCCCGATGGCCAAGATGCTCGACGACGCGCTCATCGCATACGCGCAGAACGGTGAGCCGGTTCGTATGCCCAACGGATATCCCGCGCGATTGGTGTTGCCCGGATATGAGGGCAACATGAACATCAAATGGATTCGTCGACTCAAGGCGATCGATCAGCCGAATATGTCCCGCGACGAGACGTCGAAGTACACGGACCCGCTGCCGAACGGCACTGCCCGACAGTTCAGCTTCGTCATGGACGCGAAATCGATCATCACGTCGCCGTCGTATCCCATGCAGCTCAGCAGCCACGGGTGGTGGCCGGTCACTGGTCTCGCGTGGAGCGGCCGGGGGAAGATCACGCGCGTCGACATCAGTACGGATGGCGGTATGACGTGGGCGGCGGCGGAGCTATTGGCCCCTGTCGTGGCCATCGCGCACACGCGCTTTCGCCTCATGTGGCATTGGGACGGCGCGCCGGCGCGGCTCATGAGCCGGGCGACTGATCAAACCGGGTATGTGCAGCCGACATTGGATGAATTCCGTCGCGTGCGCGGCGCCGGCACCGACTATCACTTCAACTACATCAAAACGTGGCGCGTTGATCCGGACGGCCACGTTTTCTTCGAGCGTTGATCGATGCGCCAGTCTCTCCTTACCGTCCTTGTTGTCCTCGGCTGTCGAGGTCAGTCACGACTGCCAGAGCAATTCAATTTGGGGCGTCCGGCGACGGCGGCCGATATCGCACCGATCGACATCGATGTCAATCCCGCCGGTGCCGGATTACCGGCGGGGCAGGGCACTTATGAAGAAGGCGCCCAGGTCTACGCCGCGAAGTGTGCATCGTGTCATGGCGCGAACGGAGAAGGGAACGGCCCCGCGCCGCGTCTGATCGGTGCGGATCCTCGGCAAGGCTTTCCCTTCGGCAAGGACTTCAAGATTCCGAAAACCATCGGCAACTACTGGCCATACGCTACAACGCTATACGACTACGTGCATCGTGCCATGCCCCTGCCGGCGCCCGGATCACTCACACCCGATGAGACGTATGCTCTCGTCGCCTACCTGCTCGCATCGAATGAGATCGTGCCGCGCACGGTGGTGATGAACGCGCAGACGCTACCAAAGGTCGAGATGCCGGCCCGTAAGTATTTCGTGCCGGATGATCGCACTGGTGGGCAGCCATTCCGGTGAGCGCACGAGCGGAGGCGTTTTCGATCCGTACGTAGTCCCCCTCGTTCGGGCGTCTTATATCGCAGAGAGGGAAGAGAATCTGCGTGCCAAGATGGTGGTTCTCGTTATCCGGAGCATCGGCAGATGGGACGTTGTCGCTTCAGTGCGAGTATGGGGTCGTGCATCCGATAACGTCCGCCATGGGCAAAGTGGTGGACTTCATTGTGGCCATCGGGATCGAATACGGTGATTCGACAACGTCCTTGACCATGAATGCCCACTCCGCCGCGAGCGCATGCCAGTCGGCTCGCGACGGCGGGATCGGCTCGGCCGGATCCGCCATCACGCGATCGGAAAGTCGTATGGGATGCACTCCGGGAATGATCGCGCCGATCATGGCGCTGCTGGCCGCCGCGGCGAAATCCCGTCGGGTCAGACTTTGGTCGCTGCTCACGCTGCTCTCCAAGGATGAGTCGGGCCGTGCTCTCCCTACCGTGGCCACGACAATGTCGGGAATTGACCGCTTTTCTACGCGTTGGCTGACCGTTGCGCGCGACACCAGCACGAGGTCCCGTTTCTACTCGCGACGTGGTTTCCGGAGCATGTCGGCCGGAACGGCTTGGGAGCCGTGTTCGTTGACCTCTGCGGCGACACGTACGCCGTCGTTGAACACCGTGAGAGACCGGCTAGCGAGATCGCATCGTTCCCAGCCAAGCTTGAAGATCGGATTCCGGGATCTTCTTGAGGGTTGCCCAGGACGCATCGGGGTAGGGCATGGCGAAAAACTCGCCGTTCCGAGCGTGGAAGAAGAGGCGTCCTGGTCCCAAGTCCGTCACCACTTTCGGCGGCCGGCACTCGTCGAGGTTTTCTATGACCGAT
>DASRDS010000174.1:0-1983 GCA_035652495.1 Gemmatimonadaceae bacterium | reverse complement strand
GTTCCGGTCGTCGCGGTTACGGGGCGATGACGGGCACGAAGGCGTTTGCGGATCGATTGTAGATTTCCACGTCGCGCTTGCCGTCGCCATTGATGTCCATGGAGAGGAGGACGAGCCCGGTCGGCCACTGGCCAGTGGTGTATGAGAAGCCGGCGCCGCCGTCGTTGAACGCCTTCACCCAGTTGCCGGTGGTCGGGTTGTAGACGAGCAGGTCGGTCAGCCCATCGCCGTTCAGGTCGATCGGATAGAGGTCCCACCCGGCCCACCACTGGCCCGACGCATAGCTGAACCCGCCGCGGTTGTCGATGAACACCTTCACCCACGTCCCGACGGCCGGGTCGTAGGCGAACAGATCCCGCTTGCCGTCGCCGTTGAGGTCCATGGGATACAGCTTCCATCCCGACCACCACGCGCCGCTCTGGTAGCTGAAGAGGCCGCTCACACTGTTGAACACCTTGACCCACTGGCCGGTCGTGCGGTTGTACACGAACAGGTCCATCAGGCCGTCCCGATCGAGGTCGATCGGATACACATCCCAGCCGGCCCACCACTGGCCGCTGGCGTAGCTGAAGTTGCCCTTGGCGTCGATGAACACCTTGACCCACATGCCGGTCGTCGGGTTATACCCGAACAGATCCGTGGCGCCATCGCCGTTGAGATCCATCGGGTAGAACTGCCATCCCGGCGACCACGCGCCGCTCTGGTATGAAAAGACCCCGTTTCCGCCGTTCAGGCATTTCACCCAGATGCCAGTGACCTTGTTATAGGCGAGGACATCGGCATACCCGTCGCGGTTCACGTCGAGCGCATACAGATCCCACCCTGGCCACCAGGCACCGCTCGAGTAGGTAAACCCCCCGGCATGATCGTTGAACCCTTCGAGCCACGTCCCGCTCGTCTTGTCATACACGAACACGTCGTCGTACCCGTCGCCGTTCAGGTCGAGGGCCAGCGCGCTGTAATTCTCACAGCCGTTCGAAAAACTGAACGTCCCGTTGTCGCTCGCCGGAAGGGACACCACAACCACGTTCGATCGCTCGCGAACCGACGTCACGCCACTCACGCCGCGAGCGTTGCCAGCGGTCACGAAGAACCCGATCTTCTCACCTGGCTTCGGCTGGTAGCCGGCCATGGGTCCCCAGCGGGAATCGTACGCCCAGTTGCGGGCGAAATTGTTGTCGGTGAGGATCGGCGCGCCCGTGCTCGGTCGTCCCCGCCACATCTGGATGAATCCCGACGTGTACCACTGCCCGTTGATGTTCACGACCGCCCAGACCGTATATTCGAGCGGACCGTCCCATCCTGGCGGCCAGTAGTCCGGCCAGGTGTCTTTCGTCGTGAACTCGAACGACAGTCCAACGTCCGGGCTCGTTTCCGTGACGAGCGTAATCGCGGCCGTGATCGGCCAGCTCGCGACATCAGTCGGCGAGTTGTAGACAATGGCCTTCGACAGATCGATCTGGTCGCAGGCCACCTGCGCGGCGGCTGGGCGTGCGAAAATGACCGCGGTCGCGGCCGCGAGAAGAATGTGGGTTCGGGCGACGGCTCGGCGTCTGGTGAGCATAGCGTCCTGATTGGCCGGCGACGCAACACGACGGCCACGCGAAGTCTGCCAACAACAGAACAGGAGGTTGCGAGCGGCCGAAGCGGCGGGGTGCATCAGCCGGACCGGAGCAGCCTCCTCGCACGAGTGACGCCGAGTTCTGACGACAAGTCGAGCGGGAAGAACAACTTCAGGACCTTCAGCCTGGCGGCGTGTGCCCCGTCGAATCGATGAACCGATGACCGATTGCGTCGGTCTCTTACCATTTTGTAATCTCACCGTCCACCGAGCTCGCGGCCCCGGCCGGTCGTCGCGGTTACGGGGCGATGACGGGCACGAAGGCGTTTGCGGATCGATTGTAGATTTCCACGTCGCGCTTGCCGTCGCCATTGATGTCCATGGAGAGGAGGACGAGCCCGGTCGGCCACTGGCCAGTGGTG
>DASRDS010000173.1:0-2124 GCA_035652495.1 Gemmatimonadaceae bacterium | reverse complement strand
CGGCGTACGCGAAGCTCTGGCGATCCTCCGTGAACGCGAAGTGCGTCTTGGGCTCCCACGGGTGGTAATGCGGGCCCCAGCGCAGGTTCTCGTCGACCGGATAGGCGTCGATCACCTTCCCCGGGTTCATCTTGCCATCTGGATCCCAGATGGCCTTGAACTCGCGGAACGCCTGCATGATCTCGTCCCCGAACATGATCGGCAGTAACGTCCCGCGCGCCTGGCCGTCGCCATGTTCGCCGGACAACGATCCGCCGTACGCGGTCACCAGGTGCGCCGCGTCGGTCAGAAATCGCTTCCAGCGCGCGATGCCTTCGGCCGTGTAAAGATCGAAGTCGATGCTACAGTGCACGCATCCCTGACCGAAATGTCCGTAGAGCGACGCGTGGTATCCATACTGTTCGAACAGTTTATAGAGACCCCGCAAGTACTGACCGACATCCTTCGGCGAGACCGCGGAGTCCTCCCACCCTGGATAAAAATCCGGCAGTCCGGGGATCTTGGATGTCGACCCCAGTCCGGACTCCCGAATCTGCCAAAGCAGTTTCTCCTCGTGCGGATTATCGAAGAGCTTCGCGCTCGGCGCGTGCAATGCTTCGATCAAACCGCGCGCGGCCGCGTCGGCCTCGTCCTTGGTGCCACCACCAAATTCGACGATGAGCCACGCATTGCCCTCGGGGAACATCGCCTTTCCGGCTGTCGACATGCCTTTGTCGTGCATGTACATGAAGAGGCTTGTATCGAGCCCTTCGAGCGCGATCGGCGAAGGCTGCTGCGCATTGCACGACGCTACCGCGTCGCCAGCCGTGAAGATGTCGGGGTACCCGAGCACCACCAGCGTGCGACATGGCGGACTGTTCACGAGTCGCAGCTTGGCCTGCAACACCGTCACGCACGTGTTCTCGGTGCCCACGAGCGCGCGCGCAACATTGAAACCGTGTTCCGGAAGCAGCTCGTGCAGCGGGTATCCCGACACGAGGCGCGGTATATGAGGGAAACGCTTCCGGATCGCGTCCGCGTAGCGGTCGCGGAGCGTACGCAGCCGTGCGTAGATGTCCCCGCGGCGCCCGCCGCCGGCGATGATCGCGTCGATCTCGCGCTCCGTCGTGGGACCCACCCACATCCGGAGCCCGTCGTACGTGAGAATCTCCAGCGCGTCGACGTTCTCCTCGACCTTGCCCGCCATCTGCGCGTGCATGCCGCAGGAGTTGTTGCCGATCATGCCGCCGATGGTATTGCGATTGTGCGTCGCGGGGTCGGGGCCGAAGGTCAGCTGCCGCGCTTCCGCCGCGTGCCGGACGTCGTCGAGTACGGCGCCGGGCTCGACCCGGGCCCATCGGTGATCCCAGTCGATCTCGAGAATACGAGAGACCTGCGGACTCATGTCGATGACGACGCCCGCGTTGCAGGCCGATCCGGCTAAGTCGGTGCCACCGCCGCGGGCGACGATCGGTGCCCGGAACCGATGGCAGACATCGACCGTCGCCACGATGTCATCGACATCCTGTGGGATCACGACGCCGAGCGGGACTTGCCGATAGTTCGACGCATCGGTCGAGTAGATCGCGCGGTCGCCGTCGTCGAAGCGGACTTCGCCGCGCACCCGCTCACGTAGCGCGGTCGCGAGCGCTTCCTCGTCAATACCCAGCGACTCGCCCTCGACCGCATTCGGCCGCCCACGGTACTGCGTGTGGCCCACGACGGTCGAAGGTGGCATACGGTGTGCCGCCGGGGTCGAGCGGTGTCAGGTAATCCCTGACAACATTGAAGCGAAGCTCAGCACATAGTTCCGCCTTGGCCTCCCCCACGACCTTCGCGCCGAAGCTGTTCACCACGTTACGCGGGTACACCCGGGCCCAGCTCCTCGCTGACGTCGGTGCCGGCGTGATCGTTGGCATCGTCGCGCTCCCACTCGCGATCGCGTTCGCTATCGCCAGCGGGGTCACACCCGACCGGGGCCTTTACACCGCGATCATTGCCGGCTTCCTGATCTCCGCGCTCGGAAGATCGCGGGTTTAGATCGGCGGGCCGACCGGCGCGTTCGTGGTCATCGTCTACGCCATCGTGCAACGATACGGCATCGATGGCTTGACGGTCGCCACCATCATGGCGGGTGCGATCCTC
>DASRDS010000172.1:0-14147 GCA_035652495.1 Gemmatimonadaceae bacterium | reverse complement strand
CAAACCCACCAGGAGGCGAAAGCCAATGTCGCACTTGAGGTTCACCACATCGATCGGGGCCGCGATCTTGGTCGTCGCCCTTGGCGCCTGCTCCTCGGACACAACGTCCCCGAACGCCCAACCCGTCTCGGATGCCCAGGTCTCAAATGACGTGGCAAACGTGACGGCCCCCGATGCCGCCGCGGATGCCGCGGACTTCGCGGCCGAAGGCAACGCGGGCAGCAACTTCGGGATGATCGCCGGCGCACCGAGCTCGAAATCCGGCGGCCTGGTCGGCTCGGCAGCGCCGTGCGGGCCGAGCACCACCGTCATGATCAACTATTACTTCGGCCGCAACCTGCAAGACACGATCAGCTTCAACCGCACGCGCGAATGGTTCGCCGATGGCGCCTGCGCCACGGCATGGAGCCCGTCAGTCGACTCCGTCGAGTACGTCGGCACGTGGGAAGAGCACCTGGCCGATGTCAGCGGCAACTGGACGCAGCACGTCGACCGCGTCCGCAACTCCTCGGCGATGGGCGTCCCCACGCTCGACTCGGCCAGCTCGCACGTCTGGAACGCGAACGCGCTCGTCCACGACACGATCAACATCGTCGGCACGGCGAAGACGCGGAACTACGCCGGCGTCGCGTACGACACGGCGACCGCGATCACGTTCAACCATCCTCGTGCCGGCGAGCTCTATCCGGAGAGCGGCACGTGGACGCGCTGGGCCACGTGGAATCTCACCGTCACGGGCTCGGTCACGAAGAACGAGACCGTGCAACGCCACGTGCTCGTGACGTTCAACGGCACGGAGTTCGTGCCGCTCACGATCTACAACGTGCTCACCGGCCAGGTCGCGCTGACCTGCCAGGTCGACCTGCTGATCCACCGCATCGTCCCCGGCAGCTGCAACTAAAACATCCCGAGCCGCTCACGGGCCATCGATCACGAACGGTGCGTCCCAGCCCGTGAGCGGCTCGAGTATGACCTGCTCGTGCGCGTAGTCGAGCATCAACCGCGTCCGACTGAGCACGGGTGCGCCGAGGGTTCCATCGACCCAGGTCAAACCGAAAAAGCCGCGCGGCTCGGTTGGCATCGCGACTGATGGATTCGGTACGCGCAGGTTGCCCAATCGCATCGCGTCGAGCGTGGTCACACGGCCATGCGCGGACCCTCCGACGCCGGTACCGATACCCCGTTCGATGCACGGACGCGCGGTCAGCACCTCCACGTGGCGATCCACGAACGGTTTCGTGAGCACGCACGCGTATCCGCCGGTCCCGAGATCCAGGACCAGCCGCGCCGGGATCGCTGTGTGATTGGCGACCAGCTCCGCCTGCAGCACCGGAATGCGCCTCGAGAGATCGATCGCGATCCGCTCACCCGGCCCGTCGTACGCAAACGTCGCCGGATCATGCAACCGCACGACGTATAAGGCGAAGTCGATTTCAACGACGTATCGCAGGAAGAAGCCGTAGCCCACGGTACCATGCACGGTCCGACCGATCCGCGCGCTCACGTCATGCAATGGCACCAGCGCGGCGGGCTCGTCCTGGAGCTCGACGCCGTCACCGAGTCGCAGCGAGTCCATGGTGACGATGGAGATGCTCATGCTGTCGGTCCCGACCGCCGTCGCGGTCGAAGCCCACGGCTTCAACGCCACCCCGCGTGCCCACTCGGCGTCGAGCGCGCACATGCCCGAGCCGGTGTCGAGCACGAGCGTCGCTGGCGCGCCGTTGATCCGCGCCTCGATGAAGATATGGTTCTCACTGAGTGTGAACGGCAAACGCAGGGTCCTTGACATTATGTGATCATACGATCACATTCAGACCGTGTCAATGGACGAGCCGCTGCCCGCGCTTCAGGAGCGGAGTCAGGCGACGACCGAGAGTTTGCTGGAGGCTACTGAGGCGCTGCTCGCCGAGGGCGGAGCGGATGCCGCGACCTTGCGCGCGATCGCTGATCGCGCGGGCGTGTCGCTCGGTATCGTCTACCGCCGCTTTCCCGACAAGGACGCCATCCTGCGCGCCGTCTACACGCGCTTCTTCTCCTCGATCGCCGCGACCAACGAGCGCGCGTTGTCCAGCGCGCGCTTTCAACGCGCCTCGTGTGAGGAGGTCGCGCGCACGCTGGTCAAGGGTATCGCCGAGGGTTACCGGCGACACACGGCACTCTTGCGCGCGCTGATCCTCTACGCGCGCTCGCACCCGTCATCAGATTTTCGGGAACGGGCGGCCGAGCACAACGCCCGCGCCTTCCAGGTGCTGCAACGGATCTTCGATGCGCACCGCACCCAGGTCACGCACCCGCACCCCGAGATCGCGATCCCCTTCGCGATTTCGGCCGCGGCCTCACTCCTTCAGGTGCGCATTTTGTTCGACGATACCCCGCCCGAGCCCGCGCTGTCGTTCGCCGCACTGGTCGACGAGGCGACGCGGCTCGTGGTTGGCTATCTTTGCCTCCCATGCGACGCCTGATACTGTCCTTCTGTTTCGCCACGTGCGCCGAGGCGCAAGTGACGGCCGTCCGCTTCGGCCGACTGATCGACGCGCACGGCGAAGTCCACCGTGACGCCGTCGTTCTCGTCGAGCACGACCGGATCACGAGACTTGGAACCGGCGACGCCGCCGTACCAGCGGGCGCTAAGGTGATCGACCTGAGTCGTTATACCGGCCTGCCAGGTCTCATCGACGTGCACACCCACATGACCTACTGGTGGGACTCGAAGCTCGGCACGCGGCCATGGGCGCAGCAGGGCACACTCGGCCCTCAAGTGACGGTCTTTCTGGCGCAGGAGAATGCACGAAAGACACTCGAGACGGGCGTCACGACCGTCCGCGACCTGGGCTCCTCCGACTACGACGACATCGCGATGCGCGATTTGATCAATCGCGGCGCGATGGTCGGTCCGCGCATGTTCGTCGCCGGGTACGGCCTGCACGTGAACGGCTCGCCGATCCGCCCCGGCCAACCTTCGTCGCCGGATCCTGGCACGGCCGACGGCGTCGCCGAGGTTCAACGCGTCGCACGCCAACAACTCGCGGCGGGCGCGGATTGGATCAAGGTTTACGGCTCGACCGGCAGCGATCGCGACACCTCAGGCTACGAGACGTTCACGTACGAAGAGATGAAAGCGGCCGCCGACGTCGCGCACTTCGCGGGCAAGCGCATCGCGATCCACTCCTACGGGCCCGCCGGCGCCAAGGCCGCCGTGCGCGCGGGCGCCGAGTCGGTCGAGCATGCGATTGACATGGATGACTCGACGCTGACCGAGATGGTGCGGCGCGGCACCGTCTACGTGCCAACCGTCGATCACAATCGCTACTACATCGCGCATCGGGCGGAGTATGGCTATACCGAGGCCGACTCGTCGGCGCTGACCGAGTACATGCGGCGGAACATGGCGACGTTGCGTCGCGCGATTCGCGCCCATGTGAAGATCGCCATGGGATCCGATGCGGTGTTCACCGGGTTCGGGGAGAACACACGAGAACTGGACCGCTTCGTCGAAGCGGGAATGACACCGGTGCAGGCTATCGCGACCGCCACCACGATTCCGGCTTCGCTGCTCGGCATGGATCAGCAACTCGGCGCCATCGCGCCTGGGTACTATGCCGATATGATCGCTGTGGAAGGCGACCCGCTTACCGATATCAGTGCGGTCACTCGGCACGTCGTATGGGTTATGAGGGGTGGTCAAGCGCTGGTCGATAAGAGATGAAAGAAGCCAGCAAGACCAATCGGGTACGCGATGCGGAATTCGTCGCGACATACTTCGCGGGCAGCGTATTGGATATCGGGTCAGGCCCGGATCCCGTCGTGCCGCACGCGCAGCCATTCGATCGCGACCATGGGGACGCGAACGAAATCCTGCGCTACCTGGGTGGCGCGAGCTTCGACACGGTCCATAGCTCGCACTGTCTCGAGCACATGAACGACACGCGCCACACATTGGATCAGTGGTGGAGTCTCGTACGTCCCGGCGGCTATCTCATTATCACGGTGCCCGACGAAGAGCTCTATGAGCAAGGCTTCTGGCCATCGCAATTCAACGTTGAGCATCGCGCAACGTTTCGACTGGGCGGCGCGCCGCGCTCACCGGTGTCCCATGATTTCCGGACTCTGCTCAGCAGCTTACCAGACGCCGAGCTGATCGATGTTCGCCGGCAAGATGCAGGCTATGATCATTCACGCCGCTGGAGCGGCCCTCCGACACTTGGACGCGCGCTCCTGTGGATAGACAAATACCGTCGTCGCCGAATACGCCGGCATCCCGATGATGCGCTCACGCGCGCGTGGACCGCGACCGCACGCTGGCTGCACACGCCGGTGGACCAAACGCGTCTGGATGCCCTGGCGCAGCTTCACGGTATAGTCCGAAAGCGACTGTCAAGTTCATAACTCGGGTTCCGCGGGTATTTATTGTCCCTCGGACGACGTCGCTGATTGGCGCTGTGTAAGCGGCTGAGGCGGCTTACACCGCGCCAGACCGTCACGATGGCCCGCAAGATGCTTCCCTGACGAGGCCGTGACTGTCACGTCCGTACGTTATCAACCGAGAATCGCGCGCACGACGCCTCAAGGGACGCCGCGCCGACGCACGATTTACGCGTTCGCCGAGTACTTTCCGGATCCATTCAAGCCGTACTTGGACACGCAGTTCGCCCAGCTCGTATCCGAAGGGCACGCTCTCCGCGTGTTCGCGTTCGGATCGTGGGGCGACATAGGCAACACGCCGATGCGTCGCTTCCGTCTCGGCGAGCGCACCGAGTACTTGCCGGTGAGCCGTGAGGGACTCCGGGACTCCCGAGCCGCGCTGTCGCGTTCGCTCGTCGCGCATCCGACGCGTCTGCGCGCCGCCATCGCGGCCGCGCACGCGCCAAAGATCACGACACGCGTGGTTCAGGCCGCGCAGGGCATGCTGCTGCCGGACGTCGCGCCAGATCTCTGTCTGATTCATAATCTGACGACGGCGACGCATCTCGCGGCGATCGGCCGATTGTATCCCGACTCGCGTGTCGCGCTCTACTATCACGGCGGCGAGACTGCCGCGCCCCTGGACCCCGAGCTCGTCCGCGCCGCGTTTGCGCGCGCCGATGTCGTGTTCGCCAACACCAATTACGCCGGCGACCACGCCGTCGCTCGTGGCTGCCCACCCGACCGCATCCGCATCCTGCCGCTCGGTTTCGACCTGAGCCAGTTCACGGTGCGCTCGGAGCGCGTCTATCTGCCGAACGGCGTCCTGCGTTTGATTGCCGTCGGTCGTTTGAGTCCCGAGAAGGGTTTCGCGCATCTGATCGACGCGCTCGCCTTGGTCATTCACGACGGCGGCGTCGCCGTGCATCTGACGATCGTCGGCGACGGCGACGAGCGCGATGCGCTCGAGGCGCGCGCGCGCGCTGCCGGCATCGATTCGCACATTCGGTTCGCGGGCGTCTTGCCGCACGCGAGTGTCCTCGAGGAGCTGCATCACGCCGACGCGCTCGTGTTGTCGAGCATTCCGACGCCGACGTTCGAGGAGAATCAGGGCTGCGTCCTGCAGGAGGCGATGCTTTGCCGCCTCGCGATCATCGCGTCCGACACCGGTGGCGTACCAGAGTCCGTCGCGCCGGCCATGCTCGAATGGCTCGTTCCCCCGGGCGACGCCACCGCAATCGCCGAGCGTATTCGGCGACTCGCCAACGTTCCCGTCGCCGAGTTGAACACGCTCGGCTGGGTGAGTCGCCGGTTCGCTGAGAGTCGCTACGATGCGAGGCCGTTGACCCGGCGATTGTTGCGCGAATCACTATTGTAATCAGTTCACGAGACGGCGCCGCAGACCGCTCGCTTACTCCGCGCGTAGGGCCTGAAGCACATCGACTCGCGCCGCGCGCGCTGCTGGGAGGGCCGAGGCGGCGATCGCGGACGCGAGGAGGACGAGGGCCGAGGCGATCGTCGGGAGCATACTCGGGCTCTTGAGCTCGAGGAGGCTGTTCCCGATGAGGCGCGCGAGCAGATAGCCGCAGCCCGCACCGATGACGATACCGGCGGTGGCCATCACGGCGCCTTCGCGCACGACGCCCGCCAGCAGTCGGCTCGACTGCGAGCCGATCGCGAGTCGGATGCCGAACTCGCGCGTCCGCGCGCTGACGGAAAACGCGAGCACGCCGCCGACGCCGACGATGGCAATGGCGAGCGCGACGATCGCGAATCCGCCGAACACGAGGGAGTTGAGACGATCCGGCGTCAGCACTTCAGCCCGCACATCCTCGAGCGTGGCCGCGTGCTCGATGGCCTGGTCGGCGGACATCCCGCGGATCAACTGCGTGATCGGCGACACGAGCGTGTACGGATTGCCGCGAGCGCGCACGAACATGCGGCCGAAGTAGAGGCCGACCTCCTGCATCGGCTCGTAGACCGTCATCGTCGGCTCGGGCGCGACGTGCACATTGTCGACATCACCGACGACGCCGACGATCCGGCGATGCACGGGCACGATGCCGGCGAATTGGGCCGACGGGTCGCTCCACCACAGGTAGTGATTGATCGGATCCTGGCCTGGAAACAACCGGTCGGCCACGGTCTTACTGATGATCACGACGGGATGGGCGGTGTCGGCGTCCAGCGCGTTGAAGTCGCGACCTGAGACGAACGGCACGCCCAACGTGGCGAAGTAGCCGGGCGAGATCGGAGCATAGATGCCGCGCGGCGCGTTCTCGGGCGTCACCTGCACGGGCCCGTCGGTCATGAACTGGAACGCGATGATCAGCTTGTCCCGCCAGGGCACCAGGTCGCTCATCGCGACCGATTCGACGCCGGGCAACTGCGCCACGCGGCGTTGCGCTTCCTTATAAAAATCGAGGACCTGCGCGTGCGTCTTATCGTAGGAGTTAACGGGCAGATTGACTGCGAGCACGCTATGCGTCTCGAACGACGGATGCGAATGTTGCAGGTCGAGGAGCGTTTTGACCAACGTGCTCGCGCCGGCGAGCAGCACGAACGACGCGGCGATCTGCGTGACGGCAAAGAGCCGCAACCGTCCCTTCGTTCCGCCGGTAATGCGGACGCCGCCGCTACTGATCGCGATACTCTGCGACGAGCGCGACGAGGGCAGTCGGGGAATGAACGCCAGCAACACCGCCGCGACGATTGCGAGGCCCGCCCCCACCCACAGCATGCTCGCATCGACCGTGAGATCGATGGCGCGCACGGTGAAGCGCGAGGCATAGCGCGACAGAATCTCCACCATGGGATTCGCGATGAGCACCCCGAGCAGCGCGCCGGCTCCGCACAGTAAGACGCTCTCCACGAGCAGCGTCCGCCGCAGCGCGGCCACACTGGCCCCGAGCGCGGCGCGCACCGCCAGCTCACTCTCGCGCCGCACGGAGCGCGCCAGAATCAGGTTGGCGACGTTCGAGCATGCAATGATGTACACGAGCGCGGACGCCGCGAGCAGGACCAGCAGGATCGGCCGCGCTTGGGAGGTGATCTGCTCTCGGAGCGGCACGGCGCTGATCGCCCACGCGCCCTCCTTCGGGTATGACTCCTGATGATCGCTCGTCATGTGCGCGTACGCCGACCTGAGCTCGGTGCGCGCCTGATCGAGCGTGGCGCCGGGCGCCAGGCGCCCGAACAACTCCGTCATCCGGTGCAGTCGTCCAGTCACCATCGTCGCTGACAGATGGTGCGGGCTGGTCACGATATTCGCGATGAGCTCCGTCTCCGTCGGATACGGAATCGAGGGCTCCAGCACCCCAATGATGGTCGCCGTCCGCGCCCCCAGTGACCCACTCCCCAGTCGTATGGTCTTCCCGATGACCGACCGATCGCTGTGCAGCGTGGTCGACCAGAACCGATACGTGAGCACGACCACCCCAGCCGCATTCGGTCCATCGTCCTTCGGCCCGATGAGCCGCCCGAGCACGGGGTGTAACCCCATCACCTCGAAATACGACCCGCCTACCACGCCCGCGCGTACCTCGCGCGGCTCGCCGAGTCCGACGACCGAAAACCCAATCTCCGAGAAATCGCCGAATTGGTTGACCGCGTGCACGCTGGATTCGATATCCTGCAGCTCCGGAACCGAGAAATTCGCGTTGACATTCCCGATCCCGGGCTCGGTCTGCCGGATGTAAATCAGCGTCCCCTCGTCCCGATTCACGAGCGGCCTGAGTAGCACCCCACGCACGATCGTGAAGATCGCGGCGTTCGCGCCGATTCCGAGCGCGAGCGTGAGAATGACGGTGATCGCGAGGCCTTTCGCGTGGGACAGCGAACGGACCGCGAGGCGAATGTCGCTCGTGAGCATGTCGAGTTTCGGCCGCATATCCGGTTGAGCTAGGGAAGTCTCATGCCGAGAGCCAATCCATTACGCCTCAATGCGTTAGCTGCGAAAGACAAGGGCACAGCGTCCGCTCCCGGGAATCGGTGTCCCAGAGTCGTACTAGCCGGTCAGGCGGCGGCCGCCCGTTGAGGTGGGGTGAGCGGAAGGCGAACCGTGAACGTACTGCCCTGACCGGGCGCGCTCTCGACGCTAAGCTCACCGCCGAGCAGGTCCGTGAACTGGCGGACGATGCTCAGGCCGAGCCCCGTGCCGCCGCGGTCGCGGGTCAGCCGTTGGTCTGCCTGCCAAAACGGGTCGAAGATCTGTCGCTGATGCTCCGGTCGGATCCCCATGCCGGTATCGCGAACACTGAGCTCCACGTCCCCGTTCGTGCGCCGCACGCGCGCGACGACTTCGCCGTGATCCGTATACTTGACCGCGTTCGAGAGCAGGTTGACGATGATCTGCCGCAGCTTGGCGACGTCGGTCCGAATGATGACGGGCTCGCTCGGCAGGTCGATGCTGAGCGCCAGACCTTTGGCCGCGGCTTGCGGTTCCACGTCCATCAACGTCTCTCGCACGAAGTCGCCGACGTCGGCTTGTTCGATGAGGAGGTCCGACCGACCGGCGACGGCGCGCTCGAAATCGAGCACCTGGTTGATCTGCATCATCAGATGGTTCGCCGCGCGGCGCATGCGGACGAGCTTGTCCCGCTGATCGGCCGTGACCGGACCGCAGATCTCGATCTCCAACAGCTCGCCATACCCAACGATGGCGTTGAGCGGTGTCCTGAGCTCGTGTGACATGAGCGCCAGAAACGTCGACTTGGCCTCGTTGGCCGCCTGGGCCATCTCACGCGCGCGTTCGGCGGCCGCGACCGCGAGATGCAACTCGGCGTTGCTCGCCGCGAGCGCGGCATGCGCGCGTTCCAGCTCCGCCACCGCTCGCCGGCGCTCCGTCACGTTGTGCGCGAGCACGAGTCGCCCCGGCCGTCCTTCGAGCTCCAGCGAATCGGCGGTGATCTCCACGTCAATGATGGTGCCGTCCTTCCGCTGGTGCCGGACGGCCGCCGCGCGCCTCGGCTCCGGCCGATCGCCGAGCAGCGATTCGAGCAGCGGGATGTCCTCCGGCGGGCGAATGTCGCGGATGGTGCGCTGCAAGAATTCCTCGCGCGTGTATCCGTACTGCTCGATGGCCGCGCGGTTCACCGCGAGGAAGCGGAGCGTCTCCCGGTCGAAGACCCACATCGGCAGCGGGTTGGCCTCGAACAGGAGGCGGTAGCGCGCTTCCGATGTCCGGAGGGCCATGTGCCATGCCCATCGGTCGGAGACGTCGAGGACGAACGCGACGCCGCGGTCGTGTACGCCGTCGAGTGACGACGCGCCGATCAGCACGCGGACGCGGGTGCCGTCTTTCCGAACATATTCCTTCTCGAACGGCGCACAGGTGCCTCGCTCGGCGATCTCAGCGAGCGCATGTTCGTCCACCGGCAGCCACTCCGGAGGCGTCATTCGCCGCCATGCCACACGCCCCTGCCGCAGGTCCTCGCGGGTGTAGCCGACGATCTGCAGAAACGCTTCGTTGGCGTCCGAGATCTCCCCGGTCGAGTCCCAGAACACGATGCCGATCATGTCCGACTCGACCACGCGCCGGAAGCGTCGCTCCCGCTCATCGAGCTCATCCTGCGTTCGCCGCAACTCCGCAATCAGCGCGTGCGCCGCGGCTCGCGCCTCTTCCGCCTCGGCCAACGCCGCCTTGAGCTCCGCATTCCGCTCCTCGAGCTCGGCGGCGATGGCCTCGGCGTTCTCCCGTTGTTCCTCCAGCTCGATGGCCTGTTCTTCGAGCAGGGCGTTGTGTTGCTCGAGCGCGCCCAAAGCCTGCTCGTGGGTCCGCTCGCGCCTTTTCCGGGAGAGGAGATACCGAACGAAGTCGAGCCCCGGGACACGCATGCAGCGATATACAATTGTATGGGCGCGTTCCGCTAGGGCGTGAGCGTCCACAGGGCGGTGTGGCGCCGGCCGTCCGGCGTCACGATGTAGCCCAGGATCTGGTGGACGTGGTTGATCGAGACGATCGCGGCGCCGTCACCGGCGTTCGGCACCGGGAGCTTCGTGATGCCACGCTGGGACGTCCATGTCCACGCATAGTCCGCATGAGCGGTGCTCGAATCGGTGACGTAGTGAAACGCGTTGCCGACGACGAGGCCGTCTGGTGAGACGCCCACCGCCCGACCGCAGATCCCGAGATTCTGGGCCGTGCCCGTTGCCGACCACACGACAGGGTTCTCGCGGCAACTGACCGTGCTGTTGACCGCGAATCCCGCGGCCAAGCTGCTATCGTTCACCGCCAAAACCGAGCCGTTGCCGGGCAACGGATGCAACTGATGGTGTGGCGTATCGAAGATATATGGCCCGGCGTTACCCGGAACGACGCCATTCCCCCCGACGATACCGCCGTCGGACATCGCATTCGCGAACCCTGGGAACGACGTCCCTCCCTCGGGCGTCAGTGCCCACGGTGTGCCGAACGCGGTCCACAGCGTTGGCTTCGGGATGGCCGCGTTGCCGACCTGACACCATCCGAAGACCACACCCGATGTGATGATGCCGACCGGCGCGCAGACCGGGAATCGCACCGGAAACGACGAGAGCGGACGCAACGGCCTGACAGTGCCGCCCTCATCCCAGATCGAGACCGACTCGCTCGTTGGTCCCGCGACGAAGAGCGTCGCCTCGCCTTTGTTGTTGACGCCTGTCGCGCCGGCCCCGATCGGCCCAAACCGAATTCCGCTCGTCGCCTTCCACCGGAACCCCTGGGACGACCCGTTGGTCCGCATACCGACGATCTCGCCCACATCGTTCATCCCGCCCACGGTCAGGCTGTCGTCCAACACAGGAATCAGCGTCATGCTGACAGTCGCGCTGGCGCTCACGCTCCTCATCGCGCTCGGGGATGCGGTCGCGGTGGGGTTCGAGGTGTCAGCGCAGCCGACGATGAACAACACCGCGAGAACGACGGGCGCGTACCGCATGCGAGACTCCCGGGGACAGGGTGGCGTTCGCAATCGGTAGTTTAGCGAACGACCGGTCCACTCCATAAGAGTCGCGAGCATCGCGTGCGAGTCACGCACTCGCCGGTGGTGTCACTGCCTTTAGGCGTTCGGCAGCGCCATCTGGGCGAGATCGGTCGCGCACTGATGGGCCTTCGCCTTGTCTGAAACGCTGGCGTCGATGAACAGTTGCGTTTTGCCCTTGAGGATGTGCAGTCCCTTGCCGCTGTCGAAGTACGCCTCGTCACGCAGACCGCTTGGCTTCGAGTCCACTGTGTAAAATGACCCCATGGTACCCGCATACTCTCCTGCGGGGTCACATGGCGCGAGTTCGGCGCCGCGCTACACGAACTCGACAAGATCCCTCGGAGGCGCCCGTGAGAAAGGATGATAGAGCGCGCTGGGGCCTCCCAACCGAGCGAGCGTTGGTTAGCCTTCCCGCCGCGCGCGTCGTAGTCTGCTTTCGCCGTCGAGCGGGCATATCCCAAGAGCGCCTCGCCGCCGAGGCATCCGTCGATCGGACGGAAGTCGGGCGCATTGAACGTCACGGCAAGGACGCGCGCCTCAGCACCGTAAACGCGTTGCTCGTCGCGCTCGGCCGCACGTGGTCTGAGTTCGGCGCCGCCCTGAATGTCGAACTGTCGGCCGACACGAGGCGCTCGTGATACGGCCAACGGATCGCGCGCGGGTGAGGCATGTGTCGGCCGCCTGGCGAAGGTGCCGGGAGCTTCGGCGTATCCCTCAAGAACGCCTCGGCCTGATGTGCGGCGTCGCGCGTACCCACGTAGGGAGAATCGAGCGGGCCGAGAACAATCCCACGATGCTCTCGATGTGTCGGATACTGGTTGCGTTAGGCGTCACCTGGGCTGAGTTCGGCGCCGTGCTTGACGAGGAGATCGCTCGGCAACCAACCCGACCGACGCGGCACCGGTGATCCCGAGATCTTGGCGCCAAGGAAAGGCACTGGCCGCAATGCGGATCAGCGCCAACCGTCAGCGTCGCGGGCGCACGCGCAGCACGTCCGTGTGCTCTTTCGGGAATACCGGAGACGCCTGGGGATTTCGACGCACCATCGCTGGCGCATCGCTCCAGGGCGTTCATGGCGGCCGAGCTTGAAGCTCTCATACGCGCTCGCGCCCCGGGGCGAGCGCTAGGGTCAAAATTCCAGCCTGGCGCGTCGAATCAGCGGCCGCATCTCGCAACGAGATGTCGATATCGGCCCACTTAATAGCCTGGAAATTGAGGTGCCTTGGACTCCGATACGTCACCTCGAGATGTGTCGGCGTCAGCCATTTCATGCCCACCTTCGTCCTGTCCGGATCCCTGCCACGGATTATTTAGACTCGTCGTTCATCGCTTTTTCGACAAGAGAAATTATCGCGAATATTGAGACCAAGTCCACAACGGCGATGGGAAGGATGACCACCGCTGGAATCCACTTGGTGGTCCAGGTAGCCGACAGGATCAGTAGAGCATGGAGTGCTACGATGATCGCCATGGTAATCCAAAACCACGCATGCCGCCGCAATTTCCACTTTACAGCAATGGCGAACCCGATCATCCCAATGCTACACAGTGACGGCAATGCGAGATCGAATCTCCCAAAATGATCGAATAGCCAAATGGCAGGCAGCGAGCCACTGATTACGCCCAACACTCCCCACCAGGGTAAGCGCAATTTCTGCGCGGCCCGCAGATCGTCATCTAATTGCATTTTCTGATGGCCTGCCCCATGGCGCGCGAGAAAAACAACGGAGTTATCAACGGAGTTTCGGCTTTCGAACTAGGGCGCTGACCGCTAGATATACCGCTAGTTATCGGCGATCTGTCGCTCCCTCCCGGCGCCTCCAGCGAGGTGGGCTGACCGTATCGCTCGCCACATGAGCACCGGCCAGCCGCCGCTCAAGATCGAGCGAGGCGCTTGATATGGCGTTTTCGCGCTGATCCGTGACAGAAACCGTGACAGCGCAGAAGCGCGACCGATTGGCGCGTCGGAGAAAGAGATGGAGCGCCAACGCTTTACGGAGAGGCGCGGGCCGGAATCGAACCGGCGAATAGCGGTTTTGCAGACCGCTGCCTTACCACTTGGCTACCGCGCCAGAAACAGCCCGTAAGCTATTTCGACTGAGCGACTTGAACAAGCCGGGCGAGGGTTTGCGTGCCGCCTGTGAGCACGCCGTACCGCTCGACGGCGACTTGCAGGGCCTCGGCGCTGGGGAAGGTCATGTGCAGCGAGAGTGCTGTGGCGCTGCCGATCGCGTCGAGAGTGAGGACGACGTGGAAGTCGAGGGGGGCGCCGGGGAGGTCCCAGGTGTTGTCGTAGACTAGGCGCGACGGGGGGTCGATCTCGCGGAAGATGATGCGGGTGGGGTAGTCGGTGCCGTCGGGGCCGTGCATCACGTGTCGCCAGACGCCGCCGGGCACGAAGTTGAATTCGGAAGTGGTGGTGGTGAAGCCGGCCGGGCCCCACCACTCGTGGAGATGTCGCGGCTCGGTCCACATGCGCCACACGACGTCTCGTGTCGCGTCAAGGACGCGGGAGAATACGACCTCGCGATCCGACGGGTGATCCGTGGTGGTCAGTGGCTCCATTCGCGCACGGGGATGAGCAAGGTCAACACCGGCAACGTCGGATCGCCCGCGGAGCCGTCGATCACCGGCGCGCCGGCATCACTGGCGCCCCACGCGGCGGGTGGGAATGTGCGGTCGAAGAAGAACATGAGATGCGGCATCCAGTGATGCGGATCGGCGTCGACGAGGTACTGTTGCGGCGAAAGCATGTACGCCATCGCGCCTGGAGCGGGAGTCGGG
>DASRDS010000171.1:0-17337 GCA_035652495.1 Gemmatimonadaceae bacterium | reverse complement strand
TGCCCAAAGTCTTCCCACGCTGGCGGCTTACACGGCATGTCTCAAGCGACGAGCCGGACAAGCAGGCGGTCACGCCAATGTCACGCGTGCACGGATTCCGCCTGCTGGACCGCCGGGGCGAAGACCGTACGCGCGAATTCGTCGATCGTCGTCGGTGTCGTCGACTCGCGCGACCGGGGCTCGGCTGCCAGTCCCCGACCCCCGAGCTTGATCATGCCGCGGAGCATTTCACCGTAGCCGGTGGCGACGGCCTCGCTCAGTCCGGCGGCGCGCATACCGCCCTCCGCCATGTCGACGGTCGCCTGGACGTAGGTGATGGGGCGGTTGAGCGCCTGGCCGATCGCGCGCGTCACGTCCATGAACGTGATGTCGGCCGGCCCTTGGAGTCCGCGGATCGACTGGCCCGACCAACTCAGGTCGAGCAGTCGCTCGGCGGCCGCATCGCCCACATCGCGCGTCGCGACCATCGGCAGCTGAAAGTCCGGAGCAAACACGTTGTACACCGTGCTGGCATCGCGTACCGTCGGCACCGATTGCAGCAGATTCTCCATGAAGTACGCCGCGCGGAGAATCGTGAGATTCGGCGCGACGGCACGCAGAGTCTCTTCCTCCCTGCCGATCATCGAGATCGGACCGAGGTTCGGCAGCTGCGCGCCGAAGCTCGAGATGAAGACCACGTGCTTGACGTTGTTCGCCCGGATAGCCTGGGCGGCATTCGACGTCACCTCGTGCATGAACGCAGCCCAGTCCTTCACCGTGGGCTTCGGCGGAATCAGGAAGAACATGGCATCCGCACCGACCGCGGCTTTGGCCAGCGCGGCAGCGTCCTCCAGATCCCCCTTGTGCACGACAACATTTTGGACCGTGATGCGCGCGGGGTCCCTAACAAAGACCGCGATGTCGGCGTGTCCAGTCAGGCGTTGAATGACGCGGCTTCCAACGTGACCGTTCGGTGTTGTGACCAGTATCCGCATGCTACGCTCCGCTAGCCCAATGCCTGTTGGAGATCAGCGATCAAATCTTCCGTGTCTTCGATGCCAACCGAGTAGCGCACAAGACCCTCAGGGATCCCGAGGGCCTTGCGCTCTTCGGGCGTGTTTTCGACATGGCTTGTGGTTGCCGGAGGACCCACAACGGTCTCGACCGCGCCAAGGTTGGCGGCACGATGAGCCCACTCGAGCCTCGGCAGAAAGGCTCTCACGGCCTCGAATCCACCATCGATCATGAAGCTCAGCACTCCGCCAAAGCCTCGCATCTGCCGTACCGCGACATCATGATGTGTGTGGCTCTCCAATCCAGGATAGAACACCTTCGACACGCTCGGCTGCGACTCGAGAAACCGCGCAATCGCCAACGCGCTCGCATTCTGTTGTCGCACGCGCAAATGCAGCGTCTTCATGCCACGCAACAACAAATACGCGCTCTCGGGATGAAGCGTCGCGCCCATTATCTCTCTGAAATGATAGATGCGACCGATCAAATCACGAGATCCGACGATGACGCCACCGAGCGCGTCAGCGTGTCCCCCCAGAAATTTCGTCGCGCTATGCAACACCAAATCGGCGCCGAGCGCCAATGGATTCTGATTGATCGGCGTCGCAAAGGTATTGTCGACAATAACCGTAGCGCCGACTCGATGAGCGGCGGTCGCGAGACGCGCGATGTCGACGATGGCTAATGTCGGGTTGGTCGGCGATTCGAGATAGACAACGCGGCAGCCCCGCGCGATCTCAGCCTCGATCGCGACCGGGTCGTTGGTCTCGCACTGCACGACCTCGATGCCGAAGCGAGGAAGAAACTCGCTGAAAATCTTACTGGTGCCGCCATAGCAATCTTTGATCGAAACGACGCGGGACCCTGGCGTGAGCAATGTGAACAGCGTGCTACTCACCGCCGCCATGCCGGTCGCAAAACTGGTGGCGGCATCCGCGCCCTCGAGGATGCGAACCTTCTCCTCGAAGGCACTCACCGTCGGATTCGTATTGCGACTATAGATATGCCCAGGCTTCCGCCCCTGCGCGACCGCCAACCACTCGTCGACGTCGTCGTACCCGAAGGAGACGCTGTGCACGACCGGCACCTGCGTTGCGCCAGCCCACAGCGCCCCCTCTTCCCCGCCCCAAACCGAGCGCGTCCCCGAGCCGGTCATGGCCGCCGATGGGCGACGGACAGCGCGTAGACGGCCGACCGAATGACCGGCAGCGGATCGTCGGAGAGCGTAATGCCGTCGCAGAGATAGATGGGATTGAACGCCAGACTTTTTTGCAGCGCCGCGTTGTTCGGCGCGACGGTCGTGATGGTGATGACGCCCAACTCGACCAGCTTTCGATCGTCGGGCCACACGACGGAGCCATCGCTCGTCGGATCACCCGGATTCGCCAGCTGCACCATGACTTTCATCTTGAACGGCACCCGCTTCGGCAGCTCGTCGATGAGATAGTTCGGCGCTGTCTTGGACGCGGCCGCATCATCGAGCCACTTCTCGCCGTCCATCGGCACGATGCGCGTGCGCCCCGCGTGCTTCTCGCCCTTGGCGTTCACGAAAACGAACGCATTTTCGCCGTAATACGTCTCGGTCTCGTAGCTCACCGGCAGCGGGTGCGGGTCGGTCACGAACTTCTTCGCGTTCGGGTGCCCACCCAAGAATTTCTCGACCGGATTCGGGTGCGGCGTCGTCGGTTTCGTCGCGATGACGGCATCCAGAAAAGCCGCGAAGTCCTCACCGGTGCCGACGATAAATCCATTGTGCGCGATCGAAACGATGTCCGTATAAGCACCGTTCGGGAACGTGAAGCGCACCGCGATACCCTTTGGCCAGGCATTCGGATTCTTATCCGGGATATTCGGCACGCCGGTCGGGTCCGAGAATCGCATGATCACCGGCGTGCTCGGCGCCGACAGATGCGGCGCGCGGCTCACGTCCGTCGCGCCGGGCGACGGGACGAATGTGCCCGTGAGTACGATGCCTTTCGCGTGATTCAGCCGGTAACCCGGGTGCGCTCCGCCGGCTAGCGTGATGAAATCGTCCGCAATGTGCTGCGGGAGACCTTTCGCTGGCGCTTGCGCAAGCGCGGGCATCGCGACGAGTGCAGGCATCGCTAAACGTGCCGCTGCGATCAGTGTGCGGGATGTCATGCGGTGCAATATCACCCAGCGATCATGTGGTGCAACCCAACGGTCGTGAATTCACGATTAGTCGTGAAAAAATGCTATGTAGGCGCGAAGCGCCACACAGCCATATAACGAATAATAGCAATCAGTTATGAGGTTGCGCACGAATGGCCTATCGCGTGCTTTAGGCCGAGTCGATGAAATCACTACGCCTAACCCTCCTCGCGATCGTGATGCTGGCTGGTGCCCGCCCGGCTTACGGCATACCAGCCTTCGCCCGCAAATACGGCCTCAAATGCACGGCCTGCCACGAGGCATGGCCGATGCTGAACGTCTTCGGCCGCGCGTTCCGCGACAACGGCTATCGCATGGACAACGGCAAGGACGACGCGGTCTCGACCGACCCGTCGTACTGGCCGATCTTCGCCTGGGTCGAACAAAATTACCAGTACAACTACAGCAAGTCCGAGAAAGGGACGCAGTCGAACGGCGGCAGCGTCTCCCAAGGACTCGGCGTCCTCGGCGCCATGGGCTCGCTCAGCAAGAACATCTCCTTCCGCTTCGTGCCCGTCTTCGAGGTCGACGGCGGCGTATTCCTCGAGCAAGCGTGGATCCGCGTCAATCGCCTCTTCGACACCGACGCCCTGAACATCCGCCTCGGCGCCGTCGAATTCGACCTGCCGATCGGGACGTCGTCCGAGCGGGACTTCAATATTCAGACGGGCGGCATGACGTCCTTGAGCTACGCCGCGCCGAACTCGGTGAACCGACTGGCGCTCATTGGCGGCCCCGCCGGCATCGAGCTCTCCGGGCACGATCGAGGCAGCATCAATCGCTACGCGCTCTTGTTTTACAGCAATCAGAGCGGCCAGGGCAGCCACACGTACTTCAATACGCCGAGCATCTACGGGCACATCAGTCACCTCTTTCACGTCTCCGCCGGTCCATTGCGAGACGTCGAAATCGGGGCGTTCGGGACGTACGCGACGGTCAACGTCGGCCCCGACTCGGCGGGACTCGAGCCACAGGAGCGATACGGAGGGGCGCTCGATGCGTGGCTCTTCTCGGACGCCCTGCCGCTGCATCTCGAGGCGATCGGGTTCCAAGGGCGGGATAACAAAGCGCTGATCCCTGGGGCGACGCGCGATGCCGTGTGGGACGGTGGGCTCGTGCAGCTCGACTATGTCCCGGCGCTCCCCGTCAACCTGTTCGCGCGCGTCAATCTCATACGCAACACCACGCAGGCCATCCCGACGCAAACGGGCAGCTACGCCGACCAGACCATCTATTTGATCGGCCTACAACACACCGTCGAGTTCACGTCGCGCTTTGAATGGGGGTGGGAGTTGTATTACACGTACGAGCTGGACCGACTCCGCGCGAGCGATGGCACGAACTTGACTCAACACGAAGTCTGGGCGGGGCTGCGCCTTGCGTTCTAACGCGCTCGTGGCCGCGGTCCTCGGCCTCGCGGTCGTCGCATTCGTCCCACCGCCTCGTGGGGATGCCGGGCGTGGGAAGGCCGTGTACGATCGGTTCTGCACGCAGTGTCATGGCGCGAACGGCGACGGAGCTGGCGAAGTCGCGCAATTCGCCAATCCGAAACCACGCGATTTTCGGCAAGGGTTGTTCAAGTTCCGGTCGACTCCGTTCGGGTCATTGCCGACGGATGCCGATCTCGATCGCACGGTTCGCGATGGTTTGTACGGTACCGCGATGCCACCGTTCTATGCGCTTGCTCCCGCCGAACGAGCGGACGTCATCGCGTACGTTCAGACGTTCTCGGCTCGGTGGCGGAATGAGAAGCCCGGCACGCCGATCACCATCGCTCCGGAGCCCGCCGCAACGACCGAATCCGTGGAGCGTGGCCGCGGGTTATTCGAGAAGACTTGCGGATCGTGCCATGGCGACGGATCCGGCAACGGTCCATTGGCCAAGAGTCTGGTTGACGCATGGGGCAACGCGGATCCACCGGCTGATTTGAGAAAGGGTCGCACCAAGACAGAGGTCACCGGAAGCGACATCTATCTTCGCATCGTGACGGGACTCAACGGTACGCCCATGCCCGGTTTCGCCAACGCGCTGTCACCAGAGCAAACCTGGGACATTGTTCATTACGTCGAGAGTCTCGGCCCGTGGAAGGAATCCACGGTACACCTGAGACCGCCCAGTATGTCGGACTCGGTAGTCGGAAACGCAGGAAACGCAGGCAATGCGGGGAATACGCCGGCAGCCACAGTTACGATAGAAATGGTTGCTGACGCGAGTGGCTATAAATTCGTGCCGAACAGCGTAACGATTCACGCTGGTGAGACCGTGCGATTCGTCAACAAGATTGGTGGACCGCACAACGTGACGTTCTGGCCGGACAGTATCCCAGCCGGCACGCAACAAAAGCTGCAACGTGGAATGCAAAATCCCACGGGCCCGCTGACGTCACCGCTGCTCACGAACACGGGCGACGCAACCACGGTCTCGTTCGATGGCGTCACCCCAGGCACATACAAGTTCTACTGCATGCCGCATCAGGCCTTTGGCATGAAGGGTCAGATCATCGTCCAGTAAGCCCGAGCCGATCGAGCCGAGACCGCAGGGTGTTGGGATGCACGTCGAGGATCGCCGCGGCGCCCCGAGGGCCGGAAATCCGGCCCTTCGTGTGCACCAACACCCGCCGCAAATACGACCGCTCGTGATCGGCGAGCGACGTGAATCGCCCGGCGTCCTCGTCAGCCGGCACCACCGCGGCCAGCGGACGATCGATGCTGATCACGGGACCACGCGCGAGCACGCAGGCGCGCTCGATCACGTTGCGCAACTCGCGAACGTTGCCCGGCCACGAGTGCGCCTGGAGCCGCCGCAAACTCTCGGGGTCGATGCCGGTGAGATGCTTCCCCAGCTTGTGCTCGAAGTGCGCGATGAAGTGCCGCGTCAGCCGCGAAATGTCGTCGCGCCGTTCTCGCAACGGCGCCACATGCACCGGCAAAACATTCAGTCGGTAGTACAGGTCAGGCCGTAACCGTCCCTCGGCCACATCCCGCTCGAGATCCCGGTTCGTCGCGGCGACGACGCGGACATCGACTCGGATCGGTCGCGTCCCGCCGACCCGCTCGAACTCCTGCTCTTGCAGGGCACGCAGCAGTTTCACCTGCCCTTCGAGCGGCAGCTCGCTCACCTCATCCAGAAAGAGCGTCGACCGATCGGCGGCCTCGAACCGCCCGATGCGCCGCTGCAGCGCGCCGGTAAATGCGCCCCGCTCGTGACCAAAGAGCTCGCTCTCGATCAACCCCGGCGCGATGGCGCCGCAGTTGACCGTCACCATCGGCCGCACGGCCCTGGGACTCATCGCGTGCAGCTCGCGCGCGAGCAACTCCTTCCCCGTGCCCGTCTCGCCGATGAGCAGCACGGTCGTGTCGCTGAACGCGACCTGTCGAATCGTATCGAGCGCATCCTTGATCGCCGGGCTCGTCCCGACGATCTCGCCGGTTCGGTCGACGTGCAACGCCGGGCGATGTGATCGCGCCTGGTCGACTGCGTTCGCCGTGGGATTCGCGAGTTCCATAGCCTCTCCGTGCAGTTGCGCCGAAGCTAGGGCTTATCGCATCCGACGGGCACTCGGCCGTGGGCGAACGGCAAGGGAGTCGGGGTGAATGACTAGCCACGAGAGTCGCACGCGGAGGGGTAGTCCCCGATCGGTTGGCGTTGGACAACCTGCACCAGCGTCATCCAATCAGCCACCTTGTGGTGTTCCGCCACCACACGGCTCGGCTTCAGTCCGAATCTGCAGGCCGCGGCGTACACTTCCGTCGTGTACAGCGCGGGACCATCCAGCGTCTGAACGTAGTCGCTCGCGTAGAGCACGCCATCGTTCGGCAGATACGCCATCAGCGCACCTTCGCTGCCGATCCCATCGATCGCGTACAGCCCTAACCCTGGCCGCACGAGTGACGAGTGTACTGGGACGAATCGCATGGTGCCTGAATGCTCTATAATCCTCTCCAGGAACGATCTGGATGTCTCGCGCGAGATGATCGTGGCGCCGCGAGCGGCCCAGAACCGCACGCCGCTCACATGTGGCCAAGCAACATCGGTGACCACGACATTCACGTGATGATGCCCTGGAAACAATCGGGCGACCCACTGTGAATCCGTTCGCGCTCTCTCGTCACCCTGTGTGGCGTCCAGCACATACACGGTATCGTTGATCAGGGTGACCACCTCGTTGTAGCCGGGATTCGCGAGTACAAATGCGTGTGGTCCCAGTCGAACCGTATCAACCGGTGACGGCCGCAGAAACCCGGGTGTCGAGATGGTACTGGCAATCCCAGTCGTTGGCAGAACGAGAGACGGCGCGGAGTCGCGTGAGACATGCCCGACGTCGTTCAAGCTCCGAGTGATCTCGTCCTCGCCATCGACGAGTCGCGTCGACATAGTCGGCATCAGTACGTCACCACCGCCGAACGTGTTCGCGCCGTACAGCAGCCACGTGGCATAAACGTACTCGACGTGAACATGCCCCCAGAGATAATGAGGCTCGACGCGGTCGAGCTTCACGACAAAGCCAGTCTTCGGATCGAGATAGAGCTGCTCGGGACCATACGTCCCGTTGCGAGCCAACACGACGCGCTCATAGTCGCGATACCGGCATCGCCCAGCCACGCGAACGTCCGAAGCCGAAGACCACGCGTGCACGACCAGTCGCGGTTCGAGACCGCGCTCACGCTCCGTCGCGGCCCACGCTGCACGCTGGCCTGAAACGCCGTGATCGTCGGACAGCGTCACGGATGACTGCCCAAACGGTCCGGCCAGCGAGTCGCGCTCGACACCGGTGGCCAGGTCGAGCCAGACGCGGTGATCATCGATGAGCGATAAATAGGGCGGATACATCCGGTCCGACTCGAACGCGTGGGACGTGGCCTCACGCGACGTGAAAACCAGGATGCCCGGGTCATCCATCCCGAGCACGTGCCGGGCGCGGGCCAAGACCGCGCTCGCGGTATCCCCCCGTGCAGCGGTCAACGCGCAGCCGGCGGCAACTAAGAAACTGATCATGACCTGAGTTTCAGCCCGCGCAGATCTCTTGTGCTATCCACGCCGGCGCCAACGGCGGAAGTAGCATGGCCAGTGGCGCGAGTGACGGCTCATCCCACGTGCTCGTCGAATGTTTGCTCGAAAAACCATTTATCCGACGACACGGTACCCATGCGCCTTCGCGTCCGCTCTCTTGCCTACGCCGTACTAGCCGGCGGCCTGCTCGTCTCCTGCAATGGCGGCACCCCCGTCACGACACCGGCCTCGTTCGGCACCGTGTCCGGCACCGTCTCCAGCTCCCTTGGCGGCGGACTCGCCAACGTTTCGGTGGTGTTGACGCCGACCGGTGGCAGCGCGATGGCGGCCGTGACCACGAACGGGTCCGGTGCCTTCTCGGTCGCGAACGTCCCGATCGGCACCGCGGGCACCGGCAGCATTAGCGTCTCGGGTGTGCCGCTCAACTGCGCGCCACCGGCGAGCACGACTCCCTACACCGGTCTCACGGCCAGTACGGGAGCGACGGTGAACGTCCCCGTCACGTGCGCGACACCGCTCGATACGCTGGCGGGGACGATCACGAGCAGCCTTGGCGGCGCGGTCGCCGGTGTTAGCGTCGTCGTGACGCCGACCGGCGGCACAGCGCTCGCCGCGATGACGACTAGCGCGTCCGGTACCTTCACGGCGGCCGGCATCGCCACGAACGGCGGAACGATCACGCTCTCCAACATTCCGTCCAACTGCGTGACGCCGACGCCGATCTCGTATACGGGCGTGGCGACCGGCGGACCGGTCTCGCAATCGATCACGCTCCAATGCTCGGCGGCTGCCGCCGCGATCACGGGCACGCTGACGAGCAGCCAGGGCGGCTCCCTCGCCGGCGTCAGCGTCGTCGTGACGCCGCACGGTCAGAACGCGATGCCCGCCGTGACGACGAATTCCGCGGGTGTCTATACGGTCACGGGCGTCCAGGTTTCCGATGGCACCGGTGCGATTGCCTTCTCTACCCTGCCGTCGAACTGCCCGACGCCGGCGAGTCCGACGAGCTACACCGGCCTCACGGCGAGCGCGAAGCTGACCGTCAACGCGACGATCACCTGCAATCCGCCAAGCGGCACGATCATCGGGACGATCACCAGCAGTCTGGGCGGCGGTCTCGCCAGTGTCGGCGTCGTCGTGACACCGGCCGGCGGATCCGCGATGCCCGCGGTGACGACTAGCAACACCGGGACATTCACCGTCAGCAACGTCTTGATCGGCACGGGCGCTCAAGCCGGCACGGGTACCGTGACGGTCAATCACCTGCAATTGAACTGCACCGCGCCCGCCAGCCCCTCGAGCTACACTGGTCTCGCGAATAGCACGACCGACACCGTGAACATCACGATCCAGTGCACGACGCCCTACGGTACCGTCAAGGGCACGATCGTGACGGCGTGGGGCACGCCGATCCAGGGTGTGACGGCGACGGTGACTCCGACCGGCGGTCAGGGGGTCACGTCGTCGCCGAGCGATACGAACGGGTTGTTCGTCGTGACCGGCGTCCCGGTCGGACCGGGTACCGGCCAGGTGACGTTCGCGGGTCTCACGATCAACTGCCAGACGCCCAGTCCGCAGCCGTACACCGGCCTCACCAATACGCGATCGGTGAACCTCTACGTCGTGCCGCCGTGCACCAAGACCGGCGCGATCAACCTCGCCATCCTCTCAGGCGGAGGGAACGCGCCCACGACCACGGCCAACGTGTCGATCACCGGTAGTGGCCCGGGCCTGCCCGTGACCCTGACGGCGCCGGGGCTCGTGTATCCGCTCAATCCGGGCGCCGTGGTCCTGACCGCGTCGAACTATCAATCGTTCGATCAGACCGTCCCGCAGATCTTCTATCCGGACACGATCAATTTGAGCCATCGGACCTTCATTGACACGACCGTCACCATAGGGAAGGTGGACTCGATCACGGTCACGTACGCGTGGCGTGAAGGGTCCGGCGAGCTGTGGATCGCCGATTCCAGCAGTACGCTCCTCGCTGGCTTCAGTGGGCCGCAGCTGCGGCAGGGTGGCACTATCACGGCGTCGAACCTGATCACGCAACCCGCGTTCGTGGCGCCGACGGGCATGGCGCTCGACTCGAACAACAAGCTGTGGGTGTCGCAAGCCTCCGCGAACCAAGTGCTCGAGTACCGCGACTCCGCGGAATTCGGCGGCGTGAATGCCAGCTACGTGTTCCGGACGGTGTCCGGATTCAACAATCCGCAGGGCTTGGCCTTCGATGCCAGCGACAACCTGTGGGTCGCGAACGCCGGCAACAACACGCTGTCGATGATCGTGGGCGGCAGTATCGCGGCGACTCTGTCGAGCACCGCGCTCAATCAGCCGACCGGGCTGGCATTCGATGCCAATGGCAATCTGTGGGTGACGAACCCGGGGAACAACACGGTCGTCGCCTTCAGCGCCTCGGAGCTGTCGTCCGCGGGAAGCGAAACGCCGACGGTCGTGCTGAGCGCGAGCGGCGGATCGCTCGCCACTCCGACCGCGTTGGCCTTCGATGCCAGCGGCGCCATGTGGGTCACGAACGCGTCGGCCAACACCGTCGTGTCGTTCACGTCCGCGATGCTCGCATCGAGCGGCAGTCCCACACCGGCGGTCACGATCAGTGCCAACACCGGCTCATTGGCCGCGCCGCGCGCACTCGCGTTCGACGCCAGCGGTAACCTGTGGGTGGCGAACGAGACGAGCTCGAACGTCGTCGAGTTCAGCACCGCCCAACTGGCGAGCGGCGGCAGCCTCGCGGCGACGACGACCGTCACCTCGCAGGCGTCCGAGTTGAGCGGACCGTTGGCGCTGGTGTTCAATCCGCAGCCGACCGGTCTGCCGATCAACGGCAGTCACGTCAAGCAGATCTTCCGGCCGGGCGTCAAGATCACCACGAAGTCTAAGGTTTCGGGCGGCGCCCACCGCCGCCCGTGATCCATTGGGGAAGTTTTGCGTACTGGACAGCCGTCAAAACAGTTTGGAGATCTTGCAGCGCCTGGTGGTTCATCGCTCGTATAACGGTGAATTGCTTGCGGAGCACGCCGGCCATCGTCTGCTGATCGACGTTGGCGCCGAGGTTGCCGATGTTCTTCCGGACGACCTCGCGCAGCGAATCGGCTTTCGTTTGGAAAGCATTCGCCAGCGTATCCAGCTGCGTGACTTGATCCTGGCTGAGAACTAGCGTCAGCGAGTCGGCCAAGCGCAACACCTGCATAAATGGATTGGGAATGCGCTGCCCCAGCCGATTCGCCATCTCATCGGCGAAACTCTGGTGCGCATCGGATAGTGTCGCCGATGGCGCTGCCCCCCCGCCCTTACGCCGGAACCCACCGCCGAACATTGAGCGTATTTGTTGTTGTGCGTCCGTAGCGCCGACATTGAAGCGCAGCGCAATGACAAACTGGAAGGGGATGCCGTAAGGCTGAAACGCAGTCGCACGACCGAAGTGCGTATTCACGGTGTAGTCGAACTCGTGCGTCCCTGGATTGAAGCCGGTGACCGTAAGCAGCACGGGATCCGGCGGCTTTGGCTGGCCCCAGCCCTGCAAGTGATTCTCACCGTGCAACAGCAGGTCGATACCGGTCAACGAATTCAACGCCATCAGCGAAAGCGTGAGTCGGCGATCGAGGCCGGCCCAGTTCGGCCGAATATTCAACTGCCAATTGAGCGACGTAGACCAGGGCCCGTCGCAGGTGTTGCGCCCGGCGATCGTCCCGATCTGGCTCTTGAGACAGTCGCGGACGGATGATGACCCAGTCGACAACAACGTCCGCATGCCCGCGGCGACCTTCGAGGCCGTAGCGGGATTCGTCGGGTCGAAGACGAACGCCCGGTCGTTCCGCCCCGAGCCATCGCCATTGACGTCGCCGTTGACGATCGGCGTGAACGGCGCCCCCGAGGACAGCTGCGCGGTCGATGTGAGCTCGACGAGCTGCGAGAACGGAAAGATCAGCGTGCCCACGAACGCGTGCGTGCGCTGCAGGTCGCTCGTCGTCCACGGCAGCGCGTTGGGATTCCCCGCCGTCGGCGCGGAGATATACCCGCCCGCCGCGGAGCCGCCGGAGAACGACGACTGGTCGCGCACGTTCGAGTACGTGTAGGCGAGCGTGTAGGTGACCCCGCGGTCCGTGAACCCCGAGAGATTCGCGGTGAGTTGCTTGGTCTCGGATCCCAGATTCGAGTTGAGCGACAGCACCTCGCCAAATTGATTGTGAAGACGCGAGGACCCGAACGCCGCGCCGCCGGTCGCCGGATCGACCGATGTCGACGACACGAACACCGGCCGATGGTCTTCGTTGGGAATCGTGAAGGCTGGTCGAGTATTGAGGTTGAGATCCGTCACGCCGAAGAGCGTGACGCCCCTGGCGTAGCTCGCGTCGACCGCGACGCTCAAATGACTCGTGAGGCGCCGCGTGGCGCCCAGTGATCCGCGCCAGGCGCGCGGCGCCTCGAAGTCAGGCGCGAACGTCGTGACGGTGCTGCGCGCGCCGAGCCCCAGCGTGTCGGGCGGGAACGCGCCGCCCACGCAGGTCGTCGGTGGCGAGCCGGTGCCGTTCGTGTAGCCCTCCCAGTCCGGCGGCGGCACTTGCGGTCCGACGCACACCAACTGGGATTCCGCGCCGGCGAGCCCGGTCGCCGACTGGAGGGACGAGTACAAGCTTTGCGGCACCGGGGCGCGGAACTCGCCGAATCCGCCGCGCAGGGTGACCAATGGCGCGTTGAACGTGCGCGCTTTCCCCCCGCCTTCCTGTTCTCGGTTTCCGTTCAGCGATCCGATGAGCCATTGGAACCCGACGCGAGGGCTCGCGTGAATCTCGCCGGGCCATTGGTCGGTGCGGCGGCCGAACAGTGTATAAATCTGCGGATCGAGCGGCGGGGCGCCGGACTCGAGGTTCCCTTCGAGCCGTGCGCCATAGGTCAGCTGGAGCGTGCCGGCGCGCCACGCATCGCCCAGGTACAGGGCGCCGGCGTACGTGCGAGCCTCGCTACTCCGTACGCCGAGCTCGCGCGTGAAGGTCGCCGGCGAGTCGGCCAGAAACTGCCCGAACGTCTGGAAGCCGTACGTGCCTTCCTGGTTCGGCGTCACGCTCTGGCCGAACCGGGCGAGGTGCATGAGCCAGCCGAGCTTCATGCGATGACCACCGCCCGGTGACAGCAGCGATACCTCGTCGGTCGATTCGATAAAGTCCTTGTGCGTGTGCGTGGCGACGCCGGGCGATCCACCGAACGAGAGAGACGAGACGCCGAAATTGGTGACCGACTGCACGTCGGAGGTATCGCCCTCGTCTGGGACGAACGTCACTCGACCGGCGGGAATGGACAGATACGGATCCGAGCTCGTCTGCGCATGCGTCGCGTACGCCCGGAATTCGTTGATCACGCCATCGCCCAAGTGCGACGTGAGTGTGAGCATGACGCCGCCGCCCGCGTTCGAGCCGGCGGTCCCGGTCGTTGGCAGCGTGAGGGCGCTGATACGCGCGCCGTCCTGCGCGGTCGCGCGCCAGTCGAACCGCAGCATGATCGTCTCGTCGTCGCTCGCCAGCCAGTCGAAGCGCTGGAAGAAGACGCCCGTGTTCGTCCCGCGAATGCCCGGCACGTTCGCCGTCGTGGTCGGCAGGCCAAGTTTTCTGACCTGGTTGATGAACAGCGCCGCCGTGTCGGGCGAGATCCCCAACTGACCCAACGTCGAAGGGTCGACGTTCAGCAGCGAGATGAGATCATCGTAGCGGCGGTTGAACTGGCCGGCGGTGTACGAGAAGAGTTTGTTCAGCACGATCGGACCGCCGAAGCCACCGCTGAATTGCAGCTGATTGCGCAGCTGGCCGAATGCCGTCGGACCCTGCTGGCCAAACGCGAAGTCGGGGCTCCGCATCTGAGCGCCGAACGATCCCTGGAAATCGTTGCTCCCACCGCGCGTCGTGGTGGCCACTTGCCCGCCCGTGAACTGTCCGCGGGCGACATCGTAGCTATTCGTAATCACCCGAATGCGCCGCGTCGCCTCGGTCGGCACGGATGTACCGCCGAAGCTGATGCCATCGACCGTCGTATTGTTGAGCGTCGGGCGCTGGCCGGCCACCGAAAACTGCGCATCCGTCGTGTCCGTCGACGAGAGCGCGACGACGCCGGGCGCGAGCGCGGCGATCGTGGCGAGGTCGCTGCCATCGATCGGCAGCTTTTCGATCTGCGCCGGCGTCAGCGTGAGCCCGGTCGATCCCGCGTTGGCCGCATCGCCTCGCTGATTGCGCTGCGCGCGCGTGGTCACCGTCGACAGCACCGGCACGTTCGTCTTGAGCTCAACGTCGGCGACCAGGCGATCTTCATCCGCCTGACGTATGACGAGCACGGTCGCCGGCGCGAATCCGACCGATCGGATTTCGACGCGATACTGTCCGCCTCCATCGGGAAACAGGACCGAATAGTGGCCGTTCGACGACGTCTCTTTTTGACGGACGATGTTTCCGGAGAGCGACGTCACGGTGACGATGGCGCCGACGACCGGTTGGCCGTCGGGCGATGTCACCTTTCCCATGATGATGTCGGTGGTCGAGCCCACCTGCGCCAGGGCTCGAGTCGCGATCAGGACAGTGAGCCACAGCGCTCGCACTCCTACAGTACCGATTGGAGCGCGTCAGCGTTGGCGCACCGCGACCAGTGGAATGCCGTGTTGCGCCGCCCACTGCTCCCAGTGTACGGCGGACTCGTTGGCGAACGCGGTTTCCAAATCGTTTCCGAGTGCTTCCAGCAACGCCGAATAGAAATGCGGCTCCAACGCGGCCACGGCGACCCAGCCATCGCTGGCCTTATAAAAGCGATACCCGGCCATGCCGCCACCGAGCAATGCACCGGGCGCGGTGAACCCATATCGAAAGGGCTCGGCGAAATCTTTTGCGGCGGCTTCGAGAGAAACCGTCGCGCACCCAGGCGTACGACTCAGCAGCAACGCGAGTCCAGCACTGACGATCTGTTCGCCGGCCGCCAAATCCGCGATGGTGGTCCTTGGCAGCGCCGGTGGCGATGTCAGGCCCGCCTGAGCCTGAAGCATCAAGTCATGCGACGGTCTCTCATCGTCTGGTGACACCCACCCGACGAGTGCCACGTGTGAGAGTCGTGGATACTCCGCGTGCAGTTGCTCCCAGCCGAGCCCCAGTCGACGCAACGACGATGGCCGGCTGGCGGTCAAAAGCAGGTCGGCGTCGGCCAACAATGAATTGAACATCGCCCGACCATCTGGTGATTTGATGTCGAGCCGTTCGACCCGCGTCCCCTTATGCAGCTCGGCGTAATACTCGGGACACCAGGTCGCGAGCGGGTCCCCACCCTTGGGCTCGACGCCAGTAACCTCTGCTCCCAGCATCGCCAGCCGCCGGGCCGCGTACGGTACAGGCACGTACACGGCCAAGCTGACGACCCGCATCAACGCGTAACCAACGGAACCGGTGGCGGGATCGTCGCGGTGAGCGACCGCGCACCATCAGGTCCAACCGCGCGGACACCGGCCCACAGGTCATCAAGCTGTTCGGTCAGCATATACGGTGGACCGGCACCGGCATCGAGCACCTTGGTGTAAATCGGCGAGGTCGTCGCGCGCAGCAACACCTCATAGCGAACGGCTCCCGCCGCCGGTTTCCAAGTGAGCTTCCAGCTCTGCCCGCCGCTTGGCGCGTCCCGGGTCGCCGCCACGCTATCCGGCGGCGCCGGCGCGGCAGCGAGCGAGCCGACGGTGGCACCGTTCAACACCGCCACGTGCGCGATGTACCCGAAGTTGACGTGCGCGAAGTCATCGCCTGGACGGTGCTGGCGGGTGTAGTCTTCCAAGCGCTCGGTAAAGCGCAGCCCCGCATCACCGTCGCCGACGAAGGGCATGTGATCGCCGCCGCGGTGAATGCGATCCACGCGGAAGACCGGGAGAATCGTAAAGCTGGGCTCATAGAGCGAGCCGAGCGCCCAAGTGTAGCGCCCCAACTCGCGGCTCGGACTGTTGTCGGGATCGGCGGCGAAGATCCTGACGGTAGTCGAGTCCGTGTGGCCGTCCTGACCCAGAATATTGCCGTCCATGTCGTCGGCCATCCCGGCCACGACATGATATCCTCCGTCGTGCAGTCGCTTGGCGAAGTGCGCCGAGCCGAGGAGGCCGAGCTCTTCCCCGGAGTACAGCGCGAACACAACGGTCGCGTCGAGGCCGTGAGGATAGTGCTTCGAAAACACGCGAGCGAGCTCGATGACGGCCGATGACCCGGACGCATCGTCGTCGGCGCCGGGCGCATCATCCACCGCGTTGAACGAGTCGAGCGAGCAGCGGCAGGAGTCATAGTGGCCACCGATCACCACCACGCGGCTCGTATCGCGACCGGGGAGCCACGCGAGCACGTTGACGATGTTCACGGTCCGCTTCTGCGGATCGCGCTGCACCGTCACCATGCCTGGATCATACTCGACCCGCAGGCACCCGCCGCAGTCGCTCGCGTAACCTGACAGCGTCGAGAAGATCCACCGGCGCGCCGCCCCGACGCCCCGGGTGCTCGAAACGGTGTCGCTCATGGCGTGGCGCGTGCCGAACGCCGCGAGCGTGGAGTCGGTTGCGCGGATGCGCGCCGCCGAGATATCACTGAGCGCGTCAGCCAGTTTCGGGTCGCGTACCAGCCCCATCTGAACGTCGGTGCGCGCGGGCGTGGCTTGCGTCGATGGGTGGCCGCAACCCAAAATGAAGGCAACGAGGAGACACTTTCTCATGAGTGTATTACTACTAGCGCTCGCGCTGTTGCAGCAACCCGACTCGACATCGCTGCTCGCCCAGGGGGCGGCGCTCGACCTCGATGGCCATTACGCCGAGGCCCGAGCCAAACTCTCACAAGCCATCGACAAGGCGGGTACCGACTCGGCCAAGACACCGGCCCGGCGCAGCCTGGCGATCTCCTACGCGTTTACCTGCGACACGAAGGAAGTCAGCAAGTACGAGCACCAGGTGATCGACCCGCGCGTGGCCGCCAAGGACTACAACGGGGCCGCCGACGTGTCGAACGAGCTCGCGCGCCTCTTGCTCGAGTGCAATGACATTTCTGACGCGCTCACCACGTACCGCTCAGGTCACGACGTGGCGCTCAAGCAGCCCAATCTCTCTGATTCAGCCAAGGACCTGTGGGACTTCCGCTGGGAGCATGCGCAGGCCCG
>DASRDS010000170.1:0-14049 GCA_035652495.1 Gemmatimonadaceae bacterium | reverse complement strand
GACTCGCGGGCGAGGACAGCGGCTTCGACACCGCCGCCATCCTCGCCCGACACAGCGTTATTGACTGATGCGCTGGCCGCCCACGTAAGCCCCGGGGATCATAGCGACCGAAGCGTTAGCGAGGTCGCGGAGCGCGCTCTGAAGCTTCCGAACCTTATTGCCGTCACTGGAGCTCGACGCATCGTTGTCGAGCGACGAAGCCGCGCCGGTGAGCGCGTCACGGCGAGCGCTCCCCGATGCCTTCTCGGCCGCCTCGATCGCCGAGCGCACGGCCGCCAAACGATCCTTACTCAGCCCCTTGTCGCGCTCTAACTGGTCGGCGTAGGCGCGAGCGAGCGCGAATGATGGCGGCCAGACCAGCTTAGGCTGTCCCTGCACGTTGAGCTCGGAGAGCTTCACGGTCTTGGCCGCGTCGATCTCGTTCTGCGTGAGCAAGGGGTTTGGCGTCAGCTCCAGAAGATCGAGCCCGCGCGAGATCTCGGAGCCGACGATCACGCCGTTGTACCAGTAAGCGGACCACTCCCCGCCGCTCCCCATGCGCGTCGAATCCACCGGCCCGCGATCGAAGAACGCGATCTCTTTTGGGTGCGCGGCGTCGGTCCAGTCGAAGACCGAGATGCCGCCCTGATACCAGGCCTGCACCATGACGTCGCGGCCAGGAATCGGGATGAGCGAGCCGTTGTGCGCCACGCAGTTCTCATATTTCGTCTGCGGCGCCGACATCTTGTAGTAGCTCTGGAAGTGCAGCTTGCCGTTCTCGATCGTGTAGATCGCGTCCGCACCCCAATCGTGCGGATCCGTCGCGCGGCACTTGGGCGCGCCACCGCCGCCCCACTCGTCGGAGAAGAGAAGCTTGGTGCCGTCGTTGTTGAACGTCGCCGAGTGCCAGTACGCGAAGTTCGAGTCGGCGACGGCGTCGAGGCGGCGCGGGTGCTCCACGTCGTGGATGTCGAGGAGCATGCCGTACCCTTCGCAGGCACCGCCGGCGAGACCGATCGCCGGATAGACAGTGATGTCGTGGCACTGGCGGTTCGTCGAGTATCCCTGAGCGCCCACGGGCTCTCCAAACATCTTCGCCGCCATGGCCGGCAGATCCCGGCGCAACTGATCGCTATCGGCCTTGGTCGGGGCACCCGAGCCGCCGCGTGCCGTGACGATCGAATCCAGCATGTGCGCCGAAGCTTTCGCGGGGAGCTCAAAATCGCTGTTAATGATGCCGACGTGGACGTAGAACTTGCCCTCCGCGGCTCCCTGCGCCAGATCCTTCGCGTCTGTCGCCGAATAGCCGTGCTCTGGGCGCTGCGCGAGGTTGTCGAAGATGCGACCACTGCTCACGACCGCGGCCTGCTCCGGGTGCGCGAGCGGGATCTTGATGACCTCGATGCGGAAGAGCGCGGAGTTCGGATCCGTCGTCGGATTCGTGGAGACGCAGCCCGCGAGCTCGCTGGGTGACCGGAGCCCGGAGGAGCCCGAGATGTAGACGTAGACGTTGTCGTGGTCGTTCGGATCGACGACGAGCGTGTGCGTGTGCGAGCCGCGGCAGGTCTGGACGTTCACGATCGACTTGGGATTCGCGATGTCCGAGATGTCGTACACGCGGATACCGAGCAGGCGCTCTTTGCTGACCGTGTCCTTGATCCCGCCCTCGCCGCAGTCGAGGCGACCCGCGGTGCCCTCGCCCGAGGTAATCAGCAGGTTCTTGTACACGGACACGTCGCTCTGCGACTGCGGGCAGTAATAGTAGGACTTGAGCGTGACGCTCTTGGGATTGGAGATGTCCCAGATCTGGTAGCCGGAGTAGCTCCCCTGGATCGCGTACGGTCCGATGAACGCGAGATCGGAGTTCGTGTGCCCCATGAACTTTTGCGAGGGCTTGGTCTCCGACAGCACGCGCATGTTCCAGGTGGCCTCGCCGGCGTCGAACTGGCCGGCCTTGAGCCCGACGCGCGGGTCGGGCTTTGGCGCGTCCACCGAATTGCTCGGTGTCACACCCGTGGTCGCATTGGTCGAGACCGATCGCGCGCAGGCCGTGACGGCCAGGAGCGCGGCAGCGCCGATGAAGAATTTTGACGACAGAGTGCTCACTGGCCATTCCCCTCGATTGAAAGAGCGAAGAGCATCTTTTCCATCCGGGCGATCTCGGTCGTTTGGTCGACGTTCACGTCGGACGCGAACTTGAACACCGTCTCGTCCTGACCCGCACCCTGGCTCTCGAACAGATCGTGCACCATGGACACCGCGCCGCGGTGGTGCTGGATCATGTCCTGCAGGAAGAGCTTGTCCCACGCCGGGCCGCGCGCGGCGTCGAGCTGCTTCATCTGCTCCGGCGACAACATGCCGGGCATCAGCATGTTCATCGTCTGGCCGTTCATCGTCATCGGCATGGCCGTCGCGGTCGGATCGGGAACCGTCTGACGCCGATCCTTGAGCCATTGCGACATGAGCGTGATCTCGTCACCCTGCGCATTGATAATGCGACCGCACAGCGTCTGGACCGAGGGCGAGGCGCCGTGCGTCGGCGCCCACTTGCACATATCGATCGCTTGTGCGTGGTGATGAATCATGCCCTGCATGAACTGCACGTCGGCGGCGGTCCATGGTAAACGGGCGCTGTCGCGTTGGGCCCGGGCGATGGCGGCGTCTTCGCCCATCTGTTGGGCTCGAGCAGTCGCGGCCAACAGAGTCGCGGCCGCAACGAGGGGCAAAACAAAAGGTTTCATGGTGGTCAACGACTCCTAGGGGAGTTCAACAGTTCAAACCTATCGTTGGGACAAAGGCATCGCTACGTTGTCACCCACGTTATGACACTGATTCGCGCGCAAATAGTTTGCATGCTCCTGGCGGCCTCCGTGGGGGCGCAGGTGAACGCAGTGAAAGCGCCCCACTATACCGCGGCCGACGTGCAGTTCATGCAGGGTATGATCAGTCATCATGCCCAGGCCATTACCATGGCCAATTGGGCGCCCAGTCACGGCGCGAGTGACGAGGTCCGGGTGCTCTGCGCTCGGATCGTCGTGTCGCAACGCGACGAGATCCACTCCATGCAGCAGTGGCTGCGCGAGCACCACGAGATGGTGCCTGATTCGACCGGCGGCATGTCCGGAATGAAGATGGACATGGCCCTCATGCCCGGCATGCTCACACCGGATCAAATGGCGGAGCTCGATCGGGCGAGAGGGCCCGACTTCGACAAGCTGTTCCTGGTCTATATGATCCAGCATCACAACGGCGCGCTCAGCATGGTGCAGCAGCTGTTCGATACCCAGGGCGCCGGCCAGGACGAGAAGGTTTTCAAGTTTGCTTCAGACGTGAACGCTGACCAAACGGCCGAGATCAACCGCATGGCCAAAATGCTCGGAGCCCCGTAATGAAAACGCATTCAGTCGTCCTCGCTCTCGCCGTCGTTGGTTGTGCCTCGCATCAGACCGCGACTGACACATCGCCGACCACGGCCAGCGCGGCTGCCCCGAGTCCGGACCCACGAGTCGGCCTCAAGGGTGGGTGGTTCAATGCGGGGGAGGCCATCTGGAATCTCTCGATGGTCTCGAGCACGCCGCCATCGGCCAAGTTCATCGACCGGAACGACCCGGGCGCGGACCGTCTCGTGAACTCGGACCTGGCGTTCCTGGGTTCATATGTCTTCCAGGGCAACTACGCGGGGTATCAAGTCTGGGACATCAGCAACCCGCGCAAACTGTCCCTCGCCGCCTCAGTGGTCTGCCCCGGTTCCCAGAGCGACCAGACCGTGTACGGTCACCTGCTGTTCGTGTCGGCCGAGGCCACGAACGGGCGGATGGACTGCGGCGAGCAGGGCGTCGTCGACACGGTGAGCCATGAGCGCGCGCGCGGCATCCGCATCTTCGATATCTCGGATATCGCGAACCCGAAGCCGATCACGATCGTGCAGACCTGTCGCGGGTCGCACACGAATACGCTCGTCACCGATCCCAACGACTCGAGCAACGTCTACATCTACGTCTCGGGTTCGTCGACCGTGCGTTCGGCCGCCGAGCTTCCGGGATGCACGGGTGGAACCGTGCAGGATAATCCGAACACCGCGTCGTTCCGGCTCGAGGTGATCAAGATCCCGCTCGCGCATCCGGAGCAGGCCGCGATCGTGAGCTCGCCCCGTGTGTTCCAGGATCTCGCGGCGGCGGATCGTCACGGGGAGTCGCACGATGATTCGGTCGCGTTTGCCGCGCTGCTCAAGAAGTTCAACATCAAGCTGCCGCCCAAGTCCGGCCCGACACAGTGCCATGACATCACGGCTTATCCGGCGATCGGTCTCGCGGGCGGGGCGTGTGGCGGCTATGGCATCCTGCTCGACATTCGGGATCCCGCGCATCCGCGCCGGATCAACGCCGTGACCGACACGAATTTCGCGGCGTGGCACTCGGTGACGTTCAACAACGACGGCAGCAAGATCCTGTTCTCCGACGAGTGGGGCGGCGGTGCGCAGCCCCGTTGTCGGCCGGGCGACAACCCGAAGTGGGGTGCGGACGCGATCTATACGCTGGCGCCGGATGGACAGATGGTGTTCAAGAGCTACTACAAGCTGCCGGCGCCGCAGACGGCGAACGAGAACTGCGTCGCGCACAATGGCTCGTTGATCCCGATTCCCGGGCGCGACATCATGGTCCAGGGTTTCTACCAGGGTGGCCTCACTGTCTTCGACTGGACCGATCCCTCGCATCCGCAGGAGATCGCGTACTTCGATCGCGGGCCGATGGATACCACGAAGCTCGTGCTCGCCGGGTATTGGTCCGTGTACTGGTACAACGGCATGATCTTCGGCTCGGAGATCACGCGCGGTCTCGACATGTTCGAGCTCAAGCCGAGCGCGTTTATCTCGCAGAACGAGATCGACGCCGCGAAGTCCGTGAAGTGGGCGTGGCTCAACGTGCAGGATCAGCCGAAGATCGTCTGGCCCGCGATCTTCGCGGTACCGCGCGCCTATCTCGACCAACTCGGCCGCGACAACGGCCTACCGGCGGATCGCCGCGCCGCCATTGCGACGGCGCTCAACGGCGCCGAGAAGATGCACGGCGGGGATCGGACGGCGGCGCTGACGGCGTTGGCGACGCAGTTGGACACGGATGCACAAACCGCGACCGATGCGCCTCGTGTGAGGGCAATGGCCGCGGCGGTGCGCAAGCTGGCTACGGCATCGTGAACGTCACGGCGGGCGAGGCCTGGGAGCAGAGATTCGGGAATGTCGGTTTGCCGGTGGTCGGATCCGGGTACGAATTCTCGAAGTAGCTCTCGCCGTACCCGATCGCGTTCACGGTGACGCCGCTGGCAAAGGCATGTTGTAGGGCGCGCAGGTCCTGGCCCGTGATGACGATCGCGAAGTTCGCGTTGGCAATTGCGTATGGCGGGCCGTTGGCGGGTAGGGTGACGGTCCAATTGGACACGGCCGTCCCGCCGACGTTCGACGTGGCGTCGAAGAAGAAGCGGGCGTAGCGCGGCACGCCCGGCGGGGGCGGCGTGATGCTGCCCGTCGCGATGATCGTGTCGCCCGCGGCGTTCGCGGTAAAGGCCAGAGCCCCCATCACGCCGGTGGATACCTTCCCGAGGTTCACGCCAGGGAGGTTGACCGTGCCGCCCCCGACAAATTGCTGATTGGCGAGGACGTACGTGCCCACGTCCGTCGCGTTGAACCGCAGCGTGTACACGCCCGTCGACAGCGACTCGAAGCTGTAGAGGCCATTGTCCAGAGTCTGGCTCGTCTTCGCCGTGGGAAGCGCGGTGACGAAGATGTTCGAGTCGGTCACGACCGGCGCGCCGTACTCATCGTGCAGGTACGCGAACCCCTGCCACGTGCCGCTAAGGGCCGGGCCGGCCGGGCCTTTGCAGGCACTCAACAGAACGCCAATCACACCGATGCTGACGAATAGGCGCACGTGCTCTCCTCTACTTGGTTGAAGCGGTCAGCTTGGCGAAGCGCGCCATGACCGCATGAAAATCATTCCGGGCCTTCGCGCAGTCTTCCACCTGAGCGGCCGTCGGCGCCACATCGGCGCGCTGCAGGGCCATGGCCGCATCCAAGAGAGACCGATACACGCCGTCCAACGTTGGCTGTGAGTCGGCGGCCATCGCCTCGCTCGCTTCGGCGTCCTCTTCCTCTTCGGTATTGATATTCCGCCGCCGGCGGGCGCTCGTGTCCGGCGCGGGGGCCAGCTGTTCGATCTGCGCTTTGTTGGCGCCGGCGTTCTCCAGCATCCCGCGCGCCTTGAGATACGCCGCGTGCGCAGCTTGCGCGTCATGATACATCTCGCGCGAAAGCGAGGCGAGCTGCGTGAGGGCGATCGCCGAGGTCTTGATGCGAGGATCCAGGCGCACGGTGAGCGGTTGCGTGTAGTGCGTGCCATTCACGGTCAATCGCACGGTGTACGTGCCCGGCGGAGCCCATGGCGCATTCACGAATGGATACGTACGCCACGGGACGGCGCCGGTTCCATCGGGGCTCCCGTCCCACGCGACGTCCTGGGGCGTGATCGGACCGTATTTCAGGTTCCAACTGAAACGGTGCATCCCCGCCGTGGTGGCGACCGTCATCGGCGGCGCGGGCCAGTAGAAGGGCAGGGCGCAGTAGGTCGACGTTGGCTTCGCCTGGCAGCGTGCCTGATCTGGCGTGACCATCGAGTCCGTGCTCGAGTACGTACGGACGACCGCGCCGGTCCCATCGAGGATATCGATGGTCACGGGTCCCGAGGCATCCGACGCGAGGTAATAGTCGATCGTCGCGCCGGGCGGTGGGTTCTCGCCGGCCGGCAGTTCCGGCGGCCAGGGCGTGGGCTCGTTCGTCCCGGTGCGCATGCGCACCGCGACTTCCGGCTTGAACAGGTAGGCGCCGTGCGCGGATTTCGCGGCCGCGGCTTGGCGGAGCGGCGTCAGGTCATCGAGGATCCAGAATCCGCGACCATGCGTGCCGGCGACGAGGTCCGCGCAGAGACACGTGCTATCGTCTTTCACCTGAATGTCTCTGACCGAGATCGCCGGCATGTTGAGGCGCAGCGATTCCCAGTGATCGCCGTCGTCGTACGACACCCAGACCTGCGTGTCGGTCGACGCGTAGAGAAGACCCTTGACTCGCGGATCTTCTCTGATCGAGTTGGTGACCGCGCCTGGCGCGATGCCGTTGTCGATCTCCGTCCACGTTTTGCCGCCGTCATGCGTGCGCCAGAGATGCGGATTGAGATCATCGATGCGCAGGGTGTTCGCGGCCGCATACGCGGTCAGGCGATCGAAATGGCTCGCGTCCATGTTGAAAATTCGCGTCCACGGTTTGATCGCGGGCGGCGTGACTTCGGACCAGGTGACACCGCCATCGAGTGTCACGTGAATATCGCCGTCATCCGTGCCGGTCCACATCACTTTGGTATCGCGCGGAGAAAGCGCCAACGCGGTGATCGCGCCGCGCGGGCCTGGCTTGATACGATCGGCGTACTTCCCAGCGGATGCGGGCGGCTCCCACGTCTGACGCGCGAGGTCGCCACTGATTCGCGTCCACGTGTGCGCGTGATCGATCGACCGCCACACGGCGTCAGACGCATAGAAGAGTTGCGTCGGATCGACCGGCGACCAGTTGAGCGGCATCGTCCGCACGTTGCGCTTGTAGCCCGTGAGGTCGGGCCCGACCAACGTCGTCTGACCGTTGTGACGATTGTACAAGGAGACGTTGGTCCGCGCGCTGCCGTACACGAGATCCGGATCTTTTGGATCCGGCGCGGCGACGCCGTACTCCTGGATGTCGACCGGATGCCAGTCGTGGAACGTGATCTCTCCGTCGGCGCCGCGGCTCTCGACACATCCTGAACCGGAGTCCTGCTGTCCGCTGCAGACGCGATAGGGCAACGCGTTGTCTGTCGTCACGTGGTACATGGCGGCCGTCGGCTGCGTGTACCAGTTGCTCCACGAGGCGCCGCGGTTGGCCGAGACGACGCCACCTTGGTCGCTGACCAGCAGCAGGATGTCGGAGTTGCTGGGGTTCACCCACGGGCGCTGATAATCATCGCCGCCCGGTGAACCACGGATCGGGCTCCAACTGGCGCCGCCGTCTTCGGTGCGCCAGAACACGATCGAGGCGCTGTAGACGACGTTCTCGTTCTTGGCATCGATGGCGATCGTTGGGACGTCGCCGCCACCGATACGCGTCAGCGGTCGCGGATCCGTACTCGCGACATGCCAACTCTCACCGGCGTCGGTTGACTTATACAACAGCACCTTGCCCCGTCCGCCATTCGTCGTCGTGTCCGTGGGTTGGACACCGGCGATCATGGCGTACAGCGTGCTGGTATTGCCGGGGGCGATGCCGAGGTTGGCCTCGATCACGCTCGGCAGACCGTTCGTGAGCTGCCGCCACGTCGAACCGCCATCGGTCGATTTGTAGACGCCACCACCCGTCGTATCGAACGAACCGCCCTCGAAATACGCTTGCTGCTGTTGCCAGAGCGCGGCGTAGACGACCTGAGGATTCGCGGGATCGATGCGGACATCATTCCCGCTCGTGTACTCGTCTTTATACAGCACTTTCTGGAAGGTTTGACCACCGTCCGTCGAGCGGAAAATGCCGCGCTCGGCGTTCGGCCCATACGGGTGGCCGAGGGCCGCGACGAAGAGCCGATTGGGATCGCGCGGATCGACATCGATGTACGCGATCATCTGGGTCTCGCGAAGCCCGAGATGCGTCCAGGTCTTCCCGGCGTCCGTGGATTTGTAGACCCCGTCGCCGGTGGCCAGATCGGGGCGAATGATACCGGCGCCGCTCCCGACGTAGATGACGTTCGGGTCCGACGGCGCGACCGCTATCGCGCCGATCGATCCGGTCGGCTCCTGGTCAAACAGCGGGACCCAGGTCGACCCGTAATCGGTCGATCGCCATACGCCGCCGTTGTCGAATCCGATATAGAAGACATTCGGCTGGCTCGGTACGCCCGCGAGTGCTCTCGCCCGCCCGGCTCGCGTGGGGCCGATCTGGCGCCAGTGCATGGCGCTCGAGAGGTCAGGCGTCTGTGCGCCGGCGGTCGCGACCATCGCGACGCCGCAGAGAAGTACCATGCCATTTCGCATGGCACCGATTCTAGCCGGGCGATACCGCCTATGACCAGAGGTGCAATGCGGCGTAGGCGCGCCAGGGGCGCCACGGCTCGGCCCTAGCCCGATCCGCCGCCGGGAACGCATCGGGCCAGTGCAGCGCGCGCATAACGATCGTGGTCGCCAGCCAATCGTCCATGCCGGGGATCGTCATCAGCACGCGCCGAGCTGTCGCGGCATCCGCGCCGGGCTCGAGCCGCAGCGAGCCGTCCTGCACCGCGCGGGCCAGCGCGCCGATAGCGCTGGGCGCCTGCGCCACCCGCTCGAGGCGGGGCGCCAGGAACGAGAGGCCCTCGACGGCGGTCGAGCAGGGCTCGGCCATGCTGGCCACGACTCGCCTGGCCTGGTCCTCGGGCAGCGTGCGCAGCATGAGCGCCAACGCCACCTCGAAGCCATCGAACGCGCCGGGAACGCGCATGCCCGGCCGCCGCGCGACCAATTCGCCGAGGCCTGCCTGGGCCAGGTGCGCATCGACGACATTCGGCTCGGCGTCGAGATCAAACAACCGTCTGATCCGGGCCAGGAGTGGCATCAGGGCGGGCAGCAGCGACGTAGACACCTCGACCACCACGTGGGCTTTGCCCTCGTGGCCATCCTGGACGAACACCACACCGGTACGCTCCCCCATACGGACCGTGCGGCCGTAGCGGCCATTCGCGACGGTCTCTACGCCGGGGAGCAGGCTCTTGCCGATCACCGCGATCAACGTCTCCCAGGCCATCGGTGGCCGGTAGGCGAGCGTCAGTCGCACGAGATCCGTGGGCCGCGCCAGCGGCGCGTCCGCGTTCCGCGCCCGGCGGATATCCGTGGGGCTCAAGCGGTACCGCTCGCGGAAGACCGAGTTGAATCGCCGGAGACTCTGGAAGCCGCTGGCGAACGCGATCTGCGTGACCGACAGCGACGTGTCGACCAGGAGCTGCTTGGCGAGCAGCAGCCGGTGGGTCTGGGCGAGCGCGATCGGCGACACGCCGATGGAGCGCTCCACCGCGCGCCGCAGGTGCCGCTCGCTCACTCCTAGCTCAGCGGCCAGCTCGGCGACCCCGCGCCCATTCAGCGCCCCAGCCGCAATGCGCTCGGCCGCCGCCGCGGCGAGCCTCGGCAGGGCCTCCATCTGGCCTCGACCGGGCGCGAGCTCCGGTCGGCATCGGAGACAGGGTCGAAATCCGGCATGCTCGGCCGACGCGGCCGAGGCGAAGAATCGGCGATGGTCGGAGGCGGCGAACCGCGATGGGCAGACCGGGCGGCAGTAAATTCCAGTCGACGTGATGCCGACGTAGAAGACGCCGTCGAATCGGGCATCGCGCGCTTCGAGCGCGCGCTCGCAGATATCGGGACTGGGCAGCACCACTGGAATCTTGGCACTGTGCAGCCAGGAGTCACGCCAAATCCGGACGTCTATTTTGCCGGGTTTTCTGATCAGACCAAGATCGGCGTAAGTTCCCCCATGCGTCTCTCTGGTTTGGTATTAGCCGCCGCCGTCGCGCTCGTCGCGCGGCCCGTCAAGGCGCAGCATATTCGCGCGTGGCGTCTCGCGCACGAAGGGACGATCCTGCGCGAGTTCACGACGCTCGTGTCGTTGCCGAACGTCGCCTCGGACTCGGTCAACATTCGTCACAACGCCGACACGCTGATGGCGATGCTGCAACGTCGCGGCATCGCGGCGCAGCTGCTCGAGCTGCCCGGTAGTCCGCCGGCGGTCTACGGCTCACTCCCCGCGCCGGGCGCGACGCATACACTGGTGCTCTATGCGCACTATGATGGCCAGCCCGTCACGCCCTCGGACTGGAGCACACCACCATGGCAGCCAGTGTTGCGCAATGGCGCCGAGGTTGTCGCGATTCCTACTGACGGCGACACCGTGCCTGGAGAGACACGACTCTACGGGCGGTCGGCGAGCGATGACAAAGCGCCGATTATTTCCATGCTCGCGGCGCTCGATGCGGTGCGCGCGTTGGGACAGCAGCCCTCGGTCAATCTCAAGTTCTATTTCGAGGGCGAAGAAGAAGCTGGATCGACGCACGCGACGGCGATGCTGGAGAAGTATCGAGATTTACTCAAGGCCGATGCGTGGTTGTTTTGCGACGGGCCGATCGACCAATCCGGCCGCCCGGTGGTGGGATTCGGCGTGCGCGGCACGGTGGACGTAGAGATGACCGTCTATGGCCCGGCGAGAGCCCTGCACAGTGGTCACTATGGCAACTGGGCGCCGAATCCCATCTCGCTCTTGTCGTCCCTCCTCGCGAGCATGCGCACACCGGACGGCCAGATTCTCGTCGCCGGATACATGAACGACGTGCGCCCGCTCCTCCCGAGCGAGCGCGCCGCGATCGCGAAGTTGCCAAAGCCAGACTCGGGACTGCGTCAAACATTGGCGCTCGGCGCCTCGGAGGCGAACGATGCGCGACTGGCCGAACGCATCATGCTGCCCGCTATCAATTTTCGCGGATTCCAGTCCGGAGCCGTCGGCGACCGCGCGGCCAACGCGATTCCAACCGAGGCGCGTGCGTCGATCGACTTTCGACTCGTGCCCAATGAGACGCCGGAACGGGTGCGGGAGCTGATCGAAGCCCACATTCGCCGCCAGGGCTTTTTTCTCGTGCACGACAGCGCGGCCGATCGCGCGACGCGTCTGGCGCACGCGAAGGTGATTCGGTTGGACTGGAGCCACGGGTACGCCGCGCAGCGGACCTCGATCGATCTGCCGATTTCCAAGGCGATCGAGCGGTTGGTGGCTGAAGCGAGCGATCGGCCACTGGTGGTAATTCCGGCGATGGGCGGCAGCCTGCCGATGAGCGAGTTCGAGTCCGTGTTACGGCGGCCGCTGATCAACCTGCCGACGGTCAACTACGACAACAATCAGCACGCCCCGAATGAAAACACCCGTTTGGCCAACCTCTGGACCGCGATCGAGGTGTTTGGCCACGTCATGACCAACGCTGGCGGCGCGCTCAAGATGGAGTGAAATCGTACCGATACTGTGGGCATGGGACCGCTTGATATGCGCTTCATTGTCGACCATGCGCCGGTGGGCATCGTCGTCTTCGCCGCCGATGGCTCGGTCGCCGAGACCAATCCGGCGTTGCGCCAGTTGCTCGGGTCGGACGCCGCGGCGCTCGGGCTTTCGGAGCTGAGTCCCGGTGAGCATCAGCTGCGCCGCGATGATGGATCGACGGTCTGGGTCGCGCTGACGGTCTCGCGCGTTGATGGGCACACCATCGCCACGGTGCTCGACGTCAGTGATCGGCGGCGCGTCGAAGAGCAGCTGCGCCAGTCGCAGAAGATGGACGCGCTCGGCCAACTCGCGGGCGGCGTCGCGCACGATTTCAATAATCTCCTGACCGCCATCTCGGCGAACGCCGAGCTCATGACGTTCGAGCTCGACGAGACCCATGCGGCGTGCGAGGAGCTCGAGGAGATTCGGCGGACGGTGCGGCGTGGGGCCGAGTTGACGCGGCAGTTGCTGGCGTTCAGCCGGCCCGATAGCACGGGGCGGGTCGAGGCGATCGACCTGAACGAGGTGGTGCGGAGCGCCGAGAAGATGTTGCGGCGGGTGATTGGCGAGCATATCTGGCTCGAGACGAAGCTCGATGCCAGTGCATCGCCGATCCGGGCGGACAAGGGGCAGATGGAGCAGGTGCTGGTCAATCTCGTGGTCAACGCGCGTGACGCGATGCCGCAAGGTGGGCTCATCACGATCGAGACCGTGCATGCCGCCGATGGTGTGAGCTTGATCGTGCGCGATACCGGGTGCGGGATGGACGAAGCGACGCGGTCGCGGATGTTCGAGCCGTTTTTCACGACGAAGCCGTCGGGGAAGGGGACGGGGCTCGGGCTCGCGACTGTCTACAGCATCGTGCGGCAGTCGGGCGGGCGGATCGAGGTGTCGAGCGCCGTTGGCGAAGGCACGACGTTCGCGATTCGGCTCCGCCGGTCCGCCGAGAGCGTGACGCCGGTGGCGGCCGCGCCGACTCGGGTGCTGCCGATGGGGACGGAGACCGTGCTGCTCGTGGAGGACGAGGCGCCCGTGCGTTCGTCTATCCGTCGAGCCTTGGAGCGCCAAGGCTACACGGTGCTCGACGCCGCGCACGGTCTCGACGCGGTCGCGGCGTTCGAACGGGCCGACCACGTCGATCTCCTGCTCAGCGATGTCGTGATGCCGCAGCTCGGCGGGCGACCGCTCGTCGAGCGGTTGCGGCGCAGCAATCCTCATCTTCGGGCACTGCTGATGTCCGGCTATAGCCAGGATGATCCGGGTGACCAGCTTCCACTTATTCAGAAGCCATTCGACATGACCGCACTCGTTGAGCGCGTGCGTGCGGTGCTTGACGACGGACTGAGAAAAGTCGCCTAGACTATCGTCATGATTTGGCCACCATCGACCTGAATGGCGGTGCCGGTCACGAAGCTCGCTCGCTCTGACGCCAGAAACGCGACGACGGCCGCCATCTCTTTCGGATCACCAGCGCGACCGATCGGAATGTCAGCGGTGCGTGCTTTGAGCAGATCTTCCACCGTTTTACCGGTGCGTTCGGCTCGCATTTTCGCGAGATCCATCGCGCGCTGCGTATCGAAGTGACCTGGTAAGACCGTATTGACCAGGACATTGTCTCGCGCGACTTCACTCGACAGGGTCTTGGCGAAACCCAACAGGCCGGCGCGTGCGGTGTTGGAGAGCAGCAGACCCGGGACCGGCTGCTTCGCCGCCATCGACGTGAGAAAAATCACTCGACCCCATCGCCGCTGGCGCATACCCGGCACGCACGCGTGCGCGAGACGAATCGACGCGAGGAGATTGAGCTCGAGCGCGGCGGTGTAGTGCGCGTCGGTCGTGGTGTCGAACGTGGTCGATGGCGGGCCGCCGGCATTGGCGAGCAGAATGTCGACGGGACCGAGCGAGTCTTCGGTGAGATGCACGCAGCGCTCCGCGGCGCCGGCCTCGGTGACGTCGGCCGG
>DASRDS010000169.1:0-10053 GCA_035652495.1 Gemmatimonadaceae bacterium | reverse complement strand
CCGTCGCGCTCGAGACTCAGCATGCCGCCATGCCAGTCGATGGTGCCACGCTCCCCGATGATGCGCACGCGATTCTCGCGATGCCCCGCGGCCCACGTGAGCAGGATGGTCGCGAGCCGATCCTGGAAGCCGATGAGCAGCTGCGCGGTATCCTCGACTTCGTACTCGTGATGTCGCAGGCGCCCGGTCCATGCCCGCACAGTCTGTGGCTCACCGCCAAGGTCGAACAGAGAGTAGAGCAAATGCGTGCCGTGGTCGAGCAGGATGCCACCGCTGCTCTCGCCCTTGAGCGACCGCCACGGCATCTGTCCGCCATCAGCCTTGAGCCGATAGACCGAAAGCTCGGCCAGGTGCCATGCGCCGATCGCCCCGTCTCGCACCCATTGGCCAATCTGCCGCCACACGGGATTGAAGCGGTACTGATGGCACGGCATAACTATTCGGTTTGTACGACGGGCGGCCTCCACGAGCCTCAGGGCGTCCGAACGAGTGACAGCGACCGGTTTCTCGCACAGGACGTGAAACCCCTGCTCAAGCGCCCACAGGGCCAAAGGCAGGTGGGATGACGGCGGCGTGCACACGTCCATGAAGTCGAACGGTCCCGCGCTCAACAGGGACGGCTGGTCCCTGAACAGCGGAAGTCCGTCGAGAGGTTGTGTGTGAGGACTCGAGTCGAGCGCCGCGACGATCTCGAGCCGTGGTGCGGCGGCGAGGAATCCGGGGAGGTGCGCCGTCCGCGCGATCCCCCCGGCTCCGATTACTGCCCCTCGATATGCTCGGCGTCCCACACGAACACGAAGAGCACGAGATTGAGCGGCAGCACCGTGATCCACAGCATGGCGGCCGGCCATCCGGGCACGACGGTGAGGAGCACCAACAGCCACCGCACGTTCTGCCCGAGCCACATGCACCGTCCGAGCAACGGCGCCGCCCGCGTGATGTACCGCTCACGCGCCGCCACCGAGAGCGTTCCCTCTCGCCGCTGGCGCTCGAGCGCGACGGTCCGGGGGAACATGCCGGCCTGCCGTCGCACCCACCCGCCGTAGAACCAGGCGCCGAGCGAGCCACGCTCCAGATCTTCCGGCAACTCCAACTCCGAGCGCTGATCGGTCATGGCCAGAAACGCATGGCGAATGAAATCGACGGCCGCGGCCTGCCACGTATGACTCAGCAGCGCGGCCAGCGACAGCGCGATCGCGCCCAGTACCGGCCACTTCGCGAAGACAATCAGCCGAGCCGCGAGGTGCGCGTAGAGGTTGATGAACCGCGCGCTGTCCGACAGCCCATCGAGCATGCGTCCGAGCGCCGTCGACGTCCCACGAAGCCGCGCGAGCTGGCCGTCGACGCTATCGAAGATGTCCGAGACGATGAACAGCAGCCATCCGATGGCGTTGATCTGGACACTCGGATAGAACAGCAGGTGCCCGGCGACGAGACCCGTCGCCAGGCTCCACATGGTGACCTGATCAGGCGAGATGCGTGTCGGTGCCAGCGCCCGCGCGAGTCGAATCCCGATCGGCCGGAAGAATCGGAGATCGAGCCACTCTTCGACCTCGTCTCCCTTGGTCGCGAGCGTGCCCGACGTCATATCCGCGCGGCGGCCTCGCTGAGCACGCCCTTCATGACGGCCAGAGCGCTCATCGCCTGCTCGGTCGTGATGACCAGCGGCGGATTGATCCGGACCTCGGGATTGTAGACCATCGCCAACACACCTCTCGCGAGGAGCGTGTCGAAGATCCACCGGGCGATATCCTTGGGCAACAGCTTCGTCGTGCCGGGATAGACGAGATCCATGCCGATCATGAGCCCGCGTCCACGGACATCGCTCACGATGCCCAACTCCTTCTCCCACGTCTTCATCTCGGCCATCATCGTCGCGCCGAGCGTCCGGCTGTGCTCGACCAGGCCTTCCTCGAGAATGGTCTCGATGCTGACGCGTGCGGCGGCGGCCGCCAGCGGATTCCCACCGTAGCTCGACGAGCTGCCGCTGGGGTTCGCCCACGGCTTGGCCCGCGAGATCTCTTCCCGGGCGATGACGCCCGTCATCGGGAAGCCACCGCCGAAACCCTTGCCAATGGTCATGATATCCGGCACCACATCGTCATGCTCAATGGCAAACATCTTTCCGGTGCGGCCAAAGCCGGTCAGCATCTCGTCCGCGATCAGCACGGCGCCGATGCTATCGGCCAATTTTTTCAGGATCCTCAAGTATCCAGGCGGCGGAACAATGTTGCCGGCCGTTCCCTGAATCGGCTCGACTATGATCGCCGCGACGTCATTGGACGTCTCCAGAGCGATCTTTTTTTGCAGAAACTCCACGCAATGCCACTCGCACGAGGGAAACGTCTTCTCAAACACACACCTGGCGCACGAGGCGTAGGGTGTGCTAAAAGTCCCCGGCATTAAGGGACCAAGACCGTGCTTGAAATTGGAACCCAGCAGGGGAAGGACCCCGGCCGTCTTGCCGTGAAAGCCGCCCCAGAAGCCGACGAACTCAGTCTTTCCGGTCCAAGCCTTAGCGAGGCGTAAAGCAGATTCGACAGCTTCGGCGCCGCTCGAGTAAAGCTGCGTGCGGTTCAAATCCCCAGGCGTGATGTCCGCGATGAGCTTGACCAGCGCGACCCGATGCTCGGACGTGAAGCTCCCGACGTGCACCCGGGCCACCTGCTTCTGCATGGCCGCGACGAACTTGGGATGCGCGTACCCGAGACTGGCGACGCCGACGCCGGCGAGCAGATCGGTGTAGTGCTTCCCGTCAACGTCGTAGAGGATGGCGCCTTCGCCGTGATCGATACACAGCTTGCTGAACAGCGCCACGCTCTGCGTGCCGGGCGCGAGATAGGCGGACTCGGCGTCGAACGCCGCGAGCGACTTGGGACCGGCCGCGGTTTCGGGCCGTGGTTGAACCGTCAACGTCACGTGCGTGAAATCCTCGTCATACTGTTCACGTAAGCGGCGATATGCCGTGCTGCCTCGGCCCGAAATCGCGCGAAGCTCGGCCAGTCGTTGAGATCAATCAACACCGGCCGATCTGGTTCCGGACAGGCGACATCGCCGCCGAAAACGACGAGGCCCAGACGCCGAGCCGCGGCAAACGCGAGCTCCTTGAGCCGTTCCTCGCCGCAATGCTGGGCGTCGTAGTAGCGGAAGAAGCTGCCGTCCGCGACGCCATAGAATTTGACCACGGGCCCCGCGACATGCTCCTGCATCGCCACCCGCGAGATGCCACGAGCGGCGAAGGCTCGGAGGGCCTCTGGAATCTCATGCCGGTGGAGCGACACTACGTCCTCGGCGCGCTCCGCGTGCACGTCGCCGCGCTTGAGCCAGACGCGCCGGCCGTCCGCGCCGAACCCATCGAGCTCGGCGTCCGGGCTCGTCCGCACGATGGCCGTGCGAGGAATCGTGTCGGCGAGGATGGTCACCATGTGGTGCCGGTGACATCCCAGCACACTCGACGGCGGATTGATGATCGGCAGGCCGGCGCGCTCGAGCGGCAACAGCCGCTCGGAGGCGACCGGCCCCTGGCACATGTTCAGCACCAGGTCGGCATGAGCCACCTGATCGACCTCGAAGTCCGCCTCATTGGCGCGCACGACCGACCAGCCGGTCGCCTCGAGCTCGGCCACGGTCGCGTCCAGGATCGCCGTATCGTTTGTCCGGTGCTGATTCGGCGAGTACGACGCCTGACGGTACAACGCAACGAGCCGCTTCACGACGCGGATGCCTCCGTGGCGAGCAGCGCGTCGGCTAGCCCCAAGTCACTCTTGTGGTCCAGATCTACGATCAGCGGAACCTCGGTCGTGGCGACGCGGGCGCCCTCGTCGACGAGCGCCGACAAAAAGTAGCGCATGCGCGATCCCCCTTCGCGGCGGACTCGGATCGCCGTGGCGCGGGCCACCGGCCCGAACGCATACACGCCACCGGTGATGCATGGCGGTGTGACGGGCCGTCCCCCGATTCGTATGGCGTCGCCGGTCGGGCCGCGCTCGACCCATAGCGGCGACTCGTCGTCGACGTGCGGCGTCACGGCCAACACCGCATCGGCACCACCGGCGAGGTGGCGTGCGGCCTCCTCATACACGCGCTGCCAGTCACGCGTGGGCATGACCGTATCGACCATGCTGCAGAACACCGGACCAGCGGGAATGCGCATCAAGCCTTCAATCAACGTATGCAGTGACGACGGCGTCTCGCACGCGATCACGCGAGGGCGGCCAATGGAGAGTTGAATGTCGCGGACCGAAGCGATGACTTCGGGAAAGGTCGAACGGACCATGCACGTGATATCGGTGCACCCGATGGCATCGAACGTCTCCGCCAGCCGCAGGATTTGCGACCGTCCCGCGACCGGCACCGCGGCCTTCGGCTCGGCGACACCGTCTGCCGCGAGTCGCGAGCCCTCGCCGCCGGCCAAGATCAGGCCGTGCACACGACCTCCGGGAGCTCGGTCAGCGAGGTGATACGCGCGGTGGGCGCGCAGTCGTCGGGTGTCTCGCGCTCCAGCTCCGTGAGCCAACACGTCGAGAGTCCCAACGTGCGGGCGGGCCGGATGTCGGCGTCGAAATTGTCGCCGACGATCCACGCTTCCCGCGGCTCCACATCGAGCGCGGCCAGCGTCGTCTCAAAGATCTCGGGCTGCGGCTTCGATGTGCCGAGTACGCCGGAGTCCGACACCGCTTGGAAGTACGAGGTCAGGCCAAGCTCCGCGAGACATCTCGACAAGTTGCCAGTGAAATTCGAGACAATGCCGAGGCGGTAGTGCGCCGCCAGACTGGCGAGCACGCGCACGTTGCGCTCGGCCGTGCGCACGGCGTCACGATGAAAGCGATCGGCGACGGCGGTGAAGTCGACTGTAGCGCCGTCTGGCACCATCTCTTGCAGCAACTGCGCTTGGGTTTCGATCATGGCGCGGAAACCGAGATGCCGAATTTCCGGCAACTTCTCGAGCGCACGATCAGATGCTCGGAAGACGCTGTCAAAGTTCCCGAATGGGAGGCCGCCGCCGAGTCCCCTATACGCTGCGTGGAAGCGAGTGCTCCACCTCAGGCCGTCCGCGTCGAGCGTTCCGCCGAAGTCAAACAATATCGCGCGAACAGGGGTGGCTGATTCTTGCACCACGTACTGTATCGCTCAGGTAACGACGCGGCAAGCGGAGGTTGGCTTATCGGCAGTTCAGTCCGACGTCTGCGAGGGTGTTGACCGAGCGACTGTACGCGGTGCCGGCCGCGCGCGAGCGGAGGGAGGATAGCGTGGCGCACGCGGCGTCCGTGCTGTCCAACGCGACATCCGCCTCGGCTCGCCGATACAATGCTTCGACGCTGTCGCTGCGCGTCGTCAGCTTTGGCAAGAGCGCATCGATCTCCACGAGCGCGCGCTCGGCGGTCGCGCGATCGACGTTGCGCGGATCCGTCCACGATTCCAGTCGGCTCAGCACCGCTTGCGGTGACTCGGCCGCCGGCATGCGGCGAATCGGCGTTCCCTGGTACGCAATGCTTTTAGGCTCGTGCTTCGCACTCGCTTCTGCATCCGGCACCGGAGATGTCACGGGCACTGCCACCGGGGATGCGGGTTGTGCGATAACCCCGGACGCCGCAGCGACTGTTGTGGGCTTGATAGGCGCCATGGAGGTAGTAGGCGCCTTAAGCGCCACGTTCCCCGAGTCATCCGGCGAGACCAATCGAGCCGCAAGCAATCCAAGCAGGCCACCGATGGCGACGATGGCCACGCCGAACGCCGCTGGCCGGAGCCACCGCATGCGAAGCCGTACGCGCGGCGGCCGTGGCGCACGAGGCTTGGTCGTCGGCAGGTCGACGGAGCTCACGGTTGTATGCACGACGGGTGGCGTCGTCCAAGCCGCGATGACCGTCTCGAGGTCGCTCGCGAACGCGCCAGCGCTCTGATACCGGTCGCCGGGTTTCCGCGCGAGCACGTGCGCGAAGATTTCCTCGAGCTCCACGGGCCACCGGACATTCGGGACGACCGTGGCGAGCGACAACGGCGGCTCGCTCAATCGGAGTCGCATGACCTCGAGCGCCGACTCGCCGTCGACGGGCAAGCGTCCGGTCAAGAGCACGAATGCCAACAGTCCCAGTGCATAGACATCGCACCGCCAATCGACGGTCGCCGGGACGAGTTGCTCGGGCGCCATGTAGTGCGGCGTGCCCACGAAACACCCAGTGTCCGTGACCTGCTGCGCGCGGTCACCGAACACTTTCGCGAGGCCGAAGTCGACGATCTTCACGTCGTCGATCCCATCGTCCGCGGTCGACGCGCGCAGAATGATGTTCTCGGGCTTGAGATCGCGATGCACGATGCCGACGGCGTGTGCCGCGTCCAATCCCGCCGCGACTTGCTTGATGATGACGGCGACGCGCCGCGCATCGAGCGGGCCATCCCGGATCAAGAGCTGCGAGAGCGGCTCGCCTCTCACGTACTCCATCGTGAGGTACACGAGCCCACCCTCGGCTTCGCCGAAATCGTAGATCTGCGCGACGTGCGGGTGGTTGATGCGGCTCGCGTTCGTCGCCTCGCGCACGAAGCGGCCCACCGCTTCGGGTTCCTTTCGCAGATCCGCTTTCAGCAGCTTGATCGCGCACGGCCGTCCGATCCGGAGATGCTCGGCCAGGTAGACTTCGCCGACGCCGCCGGCGCCGAGCTTCCGGCCAAGGCGATACCGGTCGGCGATGATCAACCCCGCCAGCGAGTCGGCGGCGTGCTCCGGCAGCGTCGAGCCATCGTTCGCGCAATAGCGGGTGCCCGCCTGATAGCGGGCGCCACACGCTGGACATGCCAGCGGCAATACGCTCGCCGTGATCACACGTGACTCATCGGCGAAACTCATGCGAACTCCCACGACTCCTGTATCGGCACGCCAAGCTCTGTCACTCTACGGCCATGTGTAAATGCCAATCGACTCTCTAGAGCACGAAGTGCCTAGGTAACGGTCCCCACGGTATAACGCGTATACTATCCCCGCCAGATCACCTGCCCCCGGGGAATTTCAGTGGACACCGTGCTCCTTATCGCGGCCGCCGCGGCGGGCGGGCTGCTCGCCGTGCAGGTCGCCGCCAACAGTAAGCTCGGCCTGCAACTCGGCCGTCCGGTCGGCGCGACGCTCGTGTCGTTTCTGGTCGGATCGGCGGGCTTAATTCTCTATATGCTCGTGTTTCGGGAGCCTTGGCCCACGACCCGAGCCCTCAGCCAGGCTCCGTGGTGGGCCCTGATTGGCGGTCTGCTGGGGGCAGCGTACGTCTTGGCGACGGTGGTCGTGACGCCACGCCTCGGACCTGGGCTTACCCTGGGCGCGATTGTGGCCGGCCAAATGATCGTCGCGCTTGCGTTAGAGCAGGCGGGCGCCCTGGAAGTGGCCCATCACCCGATCACGCCGGTGAGGGTTCTTGGTGTGGCGCTGATCGTGGCTGGGGTCGTGTTGCTCCGCAGGACGTAGCGCGCGCCGGCGACATCATGATCGCGGCCTCGTCGCCGCTCTGGAGCGTGATGCGCGTCACCTCGGGCCGTGCGCCGAGACGGAAAGGCAGCCCCCAATAGCCCGTGCCCGGGTGGATGTACAGCATGCTGTCGCCCTCCTGGTGCACGCCCATCGCCCGCTCTTGGAACGGGCTGGCCAAGCTCCACCCGAGCTGCGGGATCGCGAACTGCCCCCAGTGTGTGTGACCGCTGAGCGTCAGCGTCACACCTTTGGCGGCCAGCGCTGGCCAGAGTGCGGGATTATGCGCGAGCGCCACGACCGTCGCGCCCTCTGGCACATTCGCCAGCGCCTTGTCGATATCCGGCGCGGCATTGAGCTTCTCGAACCCCCGGCGCCTGCCCGCCGGATCGCCTGTTCCCACAATGGTCAGCTTGGCTGAACCACGTTCGATGACGTGGGAATCATTCACAAGAACCGTGGCTGGATAGTCGGATTTCAGGGAATACTGGACCTGATCCCAGCCGGCGTAGATGTCGTGGTTCCCAGGAATGATGTACACGCCGAGAGATGCTCGAAGTCCACCCAGGCCACAAGCGAATGCTGCTACGTCCTCAGAGCGATCGTCGATCAGATCTCCGGTAATGGCGATGAGATCCGGACCGATACCGGCCACGGTCCGAGCGATGTGCCGCAAAAACGCCTGTGATGTCTGCGGCCCCACATGCAGATCGGAAAGCTGCGCGATGGTAAGGCCGTTAAACTCCGCCGGGAGCCCAGGTACGGTCACGCGCACATCGCGCACCACCAGCAGCTTGCTGCCCACATAGCCGAAGGCGAACAAGGTCAGAAGCACGCCGAGGACGGACAACGCCGCGACGCGCCCGCCGGCCAGTGGGGCGCCGAACAGCGCGCCGAGGCCTAACCCGATGATGCCAGCCCCGCTGACGAGCGGGAGCAAGAGTTGCACATAGAGCACGGGCCGCACGACGAGCAGCCGAAAGGCCGCGGTGGGATACCGCGACCACCGGCGGCGAGCCATGAACACGACGATCGGAGCGGTCGTCAACACCGCCACGACGAACACCAAAACCCACCATGGTCCACCGGGAACCAAAAGCGCGATGGTCGACCAACACAGGATGTAGTAGATGAGCGCCCGCATTCGGTACATTTGCCTCTTATGGCTGGAATCGTCGAACGCGTAGTCGGCATGCTCGCGCAGCCGCGCCGCACGTGGGCCACGGTCGATCAGGAGCCCACGACCGCCGCGGCGCTCTACCTGCACTACATCGCGCCACTCGCCGGACTCGCGGCCCTGGCACGGCTAATCGGTGTCGCGTTCGTCGGGTTCCCCGTGATGGCGCGGCCACCGTTCTGGCAGGTCCTCGTCTGGGCCGCGATGTACTTCGTCCTCGAGCTCCTGGCCGTCGATATTCTCTCATACGTGATCGATTGGCTCGGCCCAATGCTCGGATGTCCTGAGTGCGAGGGCGTGCCGCGGCACATTCAAGCGCTGAAAATCGCCGCATACGCCCGCACGCCGCTCTGGGTCTTCGGTCTTTTGCTCGTCGTGCCTACGCTCTCGCTCTTCGCCATCACGATCGGGGCTCTGTACTCAATTTACCTGCTGTGGCTCGGCCTTCCGGAATTAATGAAGGCCCCGAAGCATCGGATCCCGGTGTACGTGCTCGTGACCGTGGTCGCGGCGGCTGGACTCTACGGGCTCATCCGCTTGCTCTTGGAAGCGATTCTTGCAATGGCGTTTGGTTTTGCGGTTGACGCACGGGACTATACGTCATGATGAGAACGACGTGATGAGAACGAGACAGCTTGGTAACTCGGATCTGTCCATTACGCCGGTTGGATTCGGCGCGTGGGCGGTCGGCGGCGCGTGGGAATTCGGGTGGGGTCATCAGGACGATGACGACTCCATCTCGGCGATTCATCACGCGCTGGACCTCGGCATTAATTGGATCGACACCGCGGCGGTCTACGGCCTCGGTCACTCCGAAGAAGTCGTGGCGCGCGCGCTCGTGGGTCGCCCGAAGCGCCCGTACGTCTTCACGAAATGCGGGCTCGTCTGGGATGCGAAGGGGAGCACGACGCGGACGCTCGCCTCTGTGGACCGGGAGTTGGAAGGCAGCCTCCGCCGACTCAAGGTCGACGTGATCGATCTCTATCAGGTGCATTGGCCGCCGGCGAAATCCGACGAGCTCGAGCCGGGGTTCGAGGCGCTCGCCGACGCGCAGCGGCAAGGAAAGATCCGCCATATCGGAGTATCGAACTTTGATGTGCCACTGCTGGAGCGGGCACGTAAGATCGCTCCGGTAGTGTCGCTGCAGCCGCCCTACTCGCTCATTCGCCGCGACATCGAGCGCGAGATCCTCCCGTACTGTCAGCGAGAACACATCGGCGTGATCGTCTACTCGCCGATGGCGTCCGGACTCCTGTCCGGAACGATGACGCGCGAGCGCATCGCGGGGTTGCCGCCCGACGATTGGCGGCGTCGCTCTTCGGCGTTCAACGAGCCGAAGTTGTCCGACAACCTGCTGCTCGTCGACTCGCTTCGCGAGATCGCCAAAGAGGCGGGTGCTCCCACGGTGGGCGAGGTGGCGATCGCCTGG
>DASRDS010000168.1:0-2001 GCA_035652495.1 Gemmatimonadaceae bacterium | reverse complement strand
TCTTCCGGTCCGTGACCGAGCAAGGCGCGAGTGAGCCGCCAGAGCGCATAGCCCGCAAGACCGATCGCCATCAGGATCAAGAGCACCTTTCCGAATGGCTGCTCGGCGATCGTCTTCAGGGCGCCGCTCTGGTTGGTCGTCGTGCCGCCTGCCCCGATTGCGAGCTTGATGGCGAGAATGCCGATCACGCCGTAGATGACGCCGCGCGCGACGAAACCCGCCCGCGCGAGCGTCTCGAAGGCCGTGGTGCGTTCGAGCTTCTCGCCGGCTCGTTCGGCCTGCATGAGGGACGAAGGTTTGGAGGGCGTTTGAATGCTCATACCAATCATCAACGGCGCCGACGCGCTCCCGGGTACGTCGAGGCAGCCTGAGATCGCCGCATGCACATGTCGACGCGACTTTCAGACGGATGGCCGAGCGCGTGCTGCGAGGAGGTCGAGCGCTCACCTCCACGGCCGTATACCGATCGTTAGGCGGCCGCCCGCCGGGACCCTGGCGATCCAGTGCCCTCTGCAGCCTGGGCGACTGTCTCGGCTGTAGCGCCGAAGCGCAGAATTCGTCCGCCGAAGGCGATTGCGCACACCGCGAACCACGCCCAACCGAGCGAGAGCCCGGCAACCACGTCCGTCAGCCAATGCAGGTCCAGGAGGACGCGGGTCGCTGCAACCCCGACCGCGATCCCCGCGGCGAGGCCGGTGATCACCGCCCGCACAGGACGGGGACGCCATCTCGCGATGAGAAGTGCCGCCGTTGCATAGAAAGCGGCCGCGGTTGCCGAGTGGCCACTCGGGAACGACGGCCCAAGCGTCGCGGCGGCGGGATTGAAGGTCGGGCGCACACGGTCCGCGAGTTGCTTGACCGACAAGGTCAAGACCTCCTCGCCACCCATGACGGAGACGATGAACAGCAAGACCCAGACACTCCGTTGTCTGAGTGTCTCTGCAATCGCCAGCACGACGCAGAGCCCGATGATGGGGTAGATGCTTCCAAGCTGCGTCAGGTCGTTGAGGACGTGCGTCGAGGTCGCCGTTGCGTGTCGATTTCCCCACTTCGCTACGCCGTTGTCGACTCCGAGCAGCTGGGCGTTCGACCGAATCAGATAGGCGAGGACGGCGAACACAACACCTCCCGCAATCACCACGATCATCGCGACCGTCAACGCCAGCCCGGTTGCCGTCTCGGGATTGAGCCGCGCTGCAAGGAGGGCTCGAAGCCTCGCATGTCGCCTGACCGTCTCACCGACCTCGCGCGCTGCATCCATCGTCGAGTTCGGGCCTGACGTCGTGCTGCGCGGATAACGCCAGCTTACGAGCCCGACGACAACACCGACCGTCAGCACGAGTGCAAGAAGAAGAAGTAGTGGCATCGTATTTGCCGCCGGCGAGCTTCAAGTCACTGCGTTGAGGCCACGTACCTCTTTCCGAGTCGGAGCCGTTTGACACTTCGAGACCGAGGAGGAGTGCCCGATCCTCGAAGTGAAGTCACATCGACCGGCAAGAGGCTCGTTGCTCGCGCGCGGCGGCGGCGCGCCGTCGCACGACCGGCTGCACGTTCCCGTTCTGTCGGCACGCAGAGGCGGTCCGGCGGAACGGCTCGGCGACGCCGTAAAGAATGTTCAGCCTGCGCTCGCGTTCGTCCTTCTGATGCTCATGGGCCTGGCGGCCGCTGCGGTGCTTTCGATCTGCTTGGGGTTACTTGTCACGCAGGTACTAGAGCCCGCGTGGGGAATCGGCGCGGCCGACGAACGAGTGAACGCGTGGTTCGCGGCGCATCGGACTGCCACGCTGACTCACGCATCCTTGGTCGGATCAATCGTGGCCGGGGGAGTCGTGCTGCCGATCGTCGTTGGGTCGATCGGCCTCGCTTGCGCCGTGCTGCGCAAGTGGCGGATCGCCGCGTTCCTCGTGTTCGCACTCGCGGTCGAGGCGGCGTCGTATCGCCTAACGACCCTCGTCGTCCATTCGCACCGGCCCCGCGTCGCTCGCCTCGAGAACCTGCCTG
>DASRDS010000167.1:0-2969 GCA_035652495.1 Gemmatimonadaceae bacterium | reverse complement strand
TGCCGCCGGACGTTGCGCCCTCGGAGCTCCTCCGGTAGGATTCACGGCTCGCCGAAGTGGTGGAACTGGTAGACGCGCTGCATTCAGGGTGCAGTGGGCGACAGCCCGTGGGGGTTCGAGTCCCCCCTTCGGCATTTGGCGCGGCGTTAGTGGGGACCGCGACTAAGCGGGGCTGAGCTCGGCGTGCTAGGGGCCGAGACTGAGATGTGAGGAGTCGACTCGTGCCAGCCCGTGGAAGAGCTCACCGGCGCGCTCGAATGAGCCGACCAGGCGCTGCCGCTGCCGCTACTGTTGCCGGAGTATCCGCCGCTGCCGGAGTAACCGCCGCCCGACGAACTGTAGGTAGGCGCATGGGTATGCACCACGTACTCGATGCGCGGTGAAGATCCCGGCGAGGTCCCCTCGTGCGAGACGAGGAGTTGAGCGGTCGCGATGCCCCCAGCCGGTTGCATGACCAGCGCAGTCTTGCTGGGCACTCCGCCGACCGTGCCGTTCATAATGGCTCGGATTTCACTGCGCACCGCCATCAGTGCTGGGTTCGAGCGTCCCAGTACCCACTCGCCGTGGTACTGCACGTACCCGAGCGCGCGGGGCAGATCAGTTCCTGGCTCGCCGTTATGCGTGATAGCATGCCACTGGTCTTTCGACGCCAACCACCTCAAGGCGTGCTGGTCCGCCTCTCCTAGGCGTGGCCTGTATTTAGGCGGCAGCGGCTTGTGGGTCGGGGCGGGGCGCGTAGGGAAGAAGAAGCCTCGGCCAGCCGCGAAGAGGTAGGGGCGCTGGAACCGCCGCACTTCGTCCGGTGCATTTCGGCGGCACTCGCCATTGGGGATCACCTGACGGCGTGGTGCCTCGTGGTCGAGGAACTCTGTACGCACGAGCAGTAGGCGCCCATCGACGCATTGAAACAAGGAATCCACGGGAATGGTGTTGGCGGCATACGCGTCTAAGACGGTTGCGCTGGACATTGCGTCGTCGACCGTGCCGGAGAGGTCGAGCGGATCCTTCGATGCGACCAGGTACACGCGGTCATAGCCCGCATCGCCTCGCGGCACGTAGATGTATCCGCTCGCGGGTACGCCTTCGAGCGCGGTCTGCTGATAGAGGATGTCGGCGCCGTGCTCCGGCGCCACGCCAACCACCGCGAAGTTCGCCGGCTGATTCACCCACAGCGCGAGCTGCCCATCGACGGGCGGCAACAGCATCGCCTCGAGCGCCGCGTCGGTCGCCGCGGGTTCTTGGGCCCTCAGAAGTTGCGCGGGAGCGCAAACGAGGCACACTAACATCGACCGCCACACCACTCTCGGCATACGGCCTCCGTTCTATTAGCTATACGCGGCGGCGCGGAAAACGATGCGGCCGTCGCATCGCGTTATATTGTGACGGTTTACGCCACTTCACCGTCCACCTGATGACGAAGGCCGAGACCGACTCCGAACCGATCGCGCGAAACCGCCGTGCACGCCACGACTACCACATTCTGGAGACGTGGGAGGCGGGGCTCGTGCTGACGGGCACCGAAGTGAAGGCGCTTCGGGAGGGGAAGGCGACGATCTCGGATGCCTATGGCGTGGTCAATGGGGGCGAGGCGTTCTTGCTGAACCTGCATATTGGTCAGTACGACCAAGGCCACCAGTTCAATCACGAGCCGACGCGGACGCGCAAGCTGCTTCTGCACAAGAAGGAGATTCGCCGGATGATCGGGGCCGTCGAGCGTGAAGGGCTGACGCTGATCCCACTCGACCTCTACTGGAAGCGCGGTCGAGCGAAGGTGCTCATCGGGCTCGGTCGGGGCAAGAAGCTCCATGACAAGCGCGCGGATGAGCGCCGGCGCGATGACGAGCGCGAGATGGCGCGCGCGGTGCGCGTCCGGTGATCCTGCACGTCATCGCCGCCTGCTGGCAGCTCTCAGCGGTCTCGTCGCTGACCGTCAGAGCTGGCGGGGGCGAGACACAGGTCCCCGTCGAGGAGACCGACGGCGGTCTCACCATTCGAGCGGATCTGCTCGCGAGCGCGCTCGGTGGGTCGATGAAAAAGCTACCGACCGGGAAGTACTCGATCGCCATGCCCGGTCTCACGCTGGTGGTCGCCGACCACAATCCATTCGCGAAGGCGGATACCACGGTCATACCGCTGGGCCGGGAGCCGTACGTGGCGGATGGTCACGTCTACATACCGTTCAGCGTCGTGACGGATGTCGTGCCGCGCTTCGGCAGCGGCATCATTTACGACACGGCGTTAGTTGAGCTGCGTGTATTCGGATCGATCCCCAAGCACCTCGCCAGCTCAGGCGGCTCAGGCGATGTCCTCGTCACCGATTCGACGGACCTCGAGGACGGTGCGACGCCCGGCAAGCCGCACCTCGTCGTGGTCGATGCGGGTCATGGTGGCCCTGACAACGGCATGACCGGCCCGATCGGATCTACGCATCCGATCCTGGAAAAAGACATCACCCTCGCCGTGGCGAAGAAAGTCGCGACGGCACTGAAGGCTCGGGGCATTGATGTCGTGATGACCCGTACGCGCGATACGCTGATCGCGCTCTCGGATCGCGGCAAGATCGCCAACGAGCACCACGGCGATCTCTTTCTGTCGATCCATGTGAACGCGGCCAACCCCGAGTGGCATGACCCCGCCGCGGCGCGCGGATTCGAGACATATTTCCTGGCGGAAGCCAAGACCGAGGACGCGAAGCGCGTGGCCCAAATGGAGAACGAGGCGGTTCGGTTCGAGACGAACGCGGATGGAACGAAGAACGACCCGCTCAACTTCATTCTGAACGACATGAAGCAGAACCAACACCTGCGCGAATCGAGCGAGCTCGCCGCGATCATTCAGCGGCGGCTGGCGAAGATTCATCCCGGTCCCGACCGGGGGGTCAAGCAGGCCGGGTTCCGCGTGCTCGTCACCGCGTACATGCCGGCGGTGCTCGTCGAGATCGGCTTCGGCACGAATGCCGCCGAAGCGCG
>DASRDS010000166.1:0-3407 GCA_035652495.1 Gemmatimonadaceae bacterium | reverse complement strand
CAAGAGTTCGCTGGTTCGAATGATCGCGCACCAACTAGGCGAGGAAGATGGCCGTCCGTCGGCTGTTGTCGATGGACGGGCGGCTGGATCGACCTCGGAGTTCCTCGCGCTGCTGCGCGACCAGCTAGGCGCGTGGCCGACGGTCCGGCTCAGCGAGGCTGCCTCAACAGTTGCCTCCGCGTTTGTCGGCCTGGCGCATGACCCACAGGTTGCGGTGCGACCGAGCCCCGGCGAAACGCAGGCATTGCTCAGCCAGCTTCGCGAGCTCGGCCAGTCCCTGCCGGCCGAGAAAAAGTCGGTCGTCTTCGTGGACGAGATGCCTTCGCCGGAGTCGGCGCACACGCTCTTTGGGCGCCTTCGCGATGAGCTGTGGGAGCTGCCGCTTGTCTGGCTGGTGGCGGTTGACGAGCGCGATGTCGGTCTCTACCGCGAGCCCCCCGCTGATGCGTTCTGGCAGCGAGTGGTCTCGATCCCGGCGCTCGATGCGGACTCGGCGGCGGAGCTTCTTCGCCGCCGCCTCGATCCGGATCAGCTGCCGGATTCGGTACTGGCGCAGCTTGTCGAGGCGGCAGGCGGCAATCCCCGCCGCCTGATCGCGCTCGCCTACGACGTCGTCGTCGAAGGCGCAGATCCCGCATCGGTGATCAAGCGCGACCAGAACGTGCAGCAGCGGATCAGCGACTTGTCCGAGCCGGCGAGACGGCTGCTCGCCGAGGTGGAGGCAAACGGCGCAGCCAGCCCGTCCGATCAGGCCTTGCTGACCACGCTCGGCTGGACGCGCAGCCGCGCCTCGCAAGTGTTCCGCGAGCTCGAACAGGAAGGACTCGTGCGGCCGCTCGAGCGACCGGGCACACGCGGCCGCCCCCGCCGCCTGTATGAGGTGACCTACTGAACGGGCTCGCCGGAGCGGAACTACTGGCGGTGCTGCAGGCGCGGCAGGCGTTCGCGCCGGTCGCCCAGCCCGGATACCGCACACATCTGTACGTGCCCTTTGAGGAGCTCGTCGGCGGCCGCCACGAGAGCCTGCTGCGTGAGTCGTTCGAGAACACGCAACGAGTGGCGCTGGTCGGACCGATCGGCTCGGGCAAGTCGAGCCTGATCGAATACGTCACCAGTACCGGCGCCGATGTCTTCGCGCCGATCTGGATCTCCGTCGGGCACGAGTCGGACGAGATGCTGCGCGATCCACCCGAGTTCGCCCGTCACCTCATCCGTGAAGTCGTGCGCTGGGCACGCGACAGTCAGGCGATGGCCGACGAGCAACGACGCGCCCTCCTCGCGGAGACGACGCCAACGCTTCCGACCGTCGCGCACTCGCAGCGACAGGACTTCTCGCTCAAGCTCGCCCTTGGATGGCTGAACCCAGGCTTCGGCCACGAGGTGGAAGAGACGGTCGCCGACCCGGCCGTGGAGCGGAACCGTGGCGAGTTCGTCGCCAGCCTCGACCGACTCGTCGAGTTGATCCGCGACGACCTCGATCGAGTGCCGATCGTGATCATCGACGACTCCGACCGCTGGCTCCGCCTCGACGGAAACCTCCGCGACTCCCTGCTCGATGGCTTCTTCGTCGATACCTGCCGGATGCTGGCCGAGCGCAATTGGGCGGTCGCGATGGCCATTCATCCCGACTACTGCGCCACACGCGGCTACCGGGAAGGGGCCGGCAACGGCTACTTCACCGTCCAGCACGGCATGCCGCAGCTCGAAACGCCAGATGCTCTGCGGCAGCTCTTCGCCGTCCGGATCCAGTCGGTCGCCGAGGCAGAGAACGAGTACCGCGCGCTCGAAGCAGGAGTCGACCCGATCCCACCGATCACCGTCGATGTCGTCGAGGTCTTCGAGGACGGCTTCGACGCACTACTGCACGAGTACTACGAGGGCTCCGGCCAAAACCTCCGCGCCGTCCTCACCGTCGCCCAACAAGCGCTGCTCGAGACGGTTGGCCTCGGCGAAGAACTCGTCAGCCTCGCCTCGCTCCGCGACGCCGCACTCGGGCTCGCCTTCTAGCGGGCATCGCGCCTTTATCAGTCTTAGCCGGCTTTATCGAGAGGGAGTAAAGCGGCAGCCCTGTCCAGCACTGGGTCTCTCGACGATGATCTAGCCGTGGCCGCTCGTCCAGTGCTCAGCGCACGCATCGCGCTCCGGGCTGCATCGGCATTCCCGATCTCAAAGAGGCTCGTGCGCAGCTGTGTCAAGCCGTCGAAACCGACAGACGCCCTCTTCGAGCGCGCCCGCGTCCACGGCCTCAACAGCATCGAGCGCAGCCAGCGCTCCGGCCACCTCGCCCGCGTGATCGGCGAGGTCGCCGAGTCGATCTCCGAGATCGTCCTCGACGAACAGGGCTACAACCTCTTTTGGCAGATCACCACACCCGGCATTCATGGAGTCGATCTGCTCTTCCTCTCACCCGACGAGTGCGTGCTTGCACTCGAGGTCAAAGGCACGCTGCGCCCCGGCACGATTCCACGCTTCACAGCCTCGCGCCTGCGCCAGATGAGCAGGGAGTGGCTGAACGACCCAGCCAACCCAGCCATGGCCGAATGGTCACTTCAAGCCGACGACCTCTACGCCGGCGTCATGCTCGTCGACCTCACCACACCGCTATACCGGCTCGCCCTCAGCGGCAACTTCGAGCACTACACACCGGTAACTGATCTGCGCCAAGTCGCGCCTCTTCGTCCCACACTCGGTTAATAGCCACGATCGGACGGTCATGTGGCGGCGCCGGAAGTCGCGATTCCCCGACGCCGGGGCGAGAAGTACATCCACCAGACCATGTCGAACAGTTCGATCCGCGAGCGGTCTGGCTCGATCTCCTGCAGGCGTTCCCAGACGGCCTCGTTCTCGGAACGAGTCACGTCGATCGCGATCCAGTCGAGTGCCTCTTTGATTCGCGGGACCCCTTGATGGTGTCTTCCTTCGCTCGTTGCTGCGGCCAAAGCGGATTCATGTATGCGCCAAAGATCGCCATGTTGTCGAGGATCGGAATCAGCTCCGGACGCTTCTTGTGCAGCGTCTTGGTGGAGACCGAAGCGCCCACTCCAGGCCAGCTCGTCATGACGCCGATCAAGGTCGCGATCTCGGCTCTCTCCCCCTCCGAGGTCGCTCCGAGAGGCTTCTCAGGCAACCCACCCAGATCGAGGGACGCACAGTTGCGGAAGAAACCCATTGCCTGACGCGCCTCCACCCGTGAATTCACGAGCATCGTCACCGCGAGATCCTCAAGAACGACCCGATCGCGAGGAGTGACCGGCTCGTACTCCAGATAGAGCTGGCCGAAATCGCGTTCTTGATCTCGCCAGTCGCGAAGGAGTCGCTCCGCGTCGGCGACCCGTCGGTCGAGCTTGCCGGCTCCAAAGATCAGCTCCACTGAGCCAGCGAGTCTAGAGTGCGCCGATCGAGACCTT
>DASRDS010000165.1:0-2125 GCA_035652495.1 Gemmatimonadaceae bacterium | reverse complement strand
GATCTTCCTCGCCTTCGCCGAGTACCGGTTCGAGCAGTTGCGGCCGGAACTGGAAGCGAAGGCGACTGATCGGCGCCCCGTGATCGCGGACGACTACCGCGCACAAGGCGTGCTGTTTGTCCCGGAGACCGCGCGGCTCTCTTATCTCGTCGACTTACCCGAGGGCGACGATCTGGGCAAGCACATTGATCTGGCGATGGACGCGATCGAGCGGGACAACAGCGGGCTTGACGAGATGCTGCCGCGCGGCTACCAGCGGCTGGAGAAGAGCACGCTGGTCGAGCTGGTCCGCCTGTTCGCACCGTTGCCGCGGACGCTGTCGGGCGACGCCTTCGGGCTGATCTACGAGTACTTCCTCTCGAAGTTCGCGGCTGCGGAGGGAAGGTTGGGCGGCGAGTTCTTCACGCCGCAGTCGATCGTCCGGCTGATCGTCGAGGTGATCGAGCCGTTCCACGGCAAGGTCTACGACCCCGCCTGCGGCTCGGGCGGCATGTTCGTCCACTGCGCCAAGTTCGTCGCCAACCACCGCGGCTCCCCGACACGCGACCTCACCGTCTACGGGCAGGAGCAAAAAGAAGCGACGATCCCAATCGGCCGGATGAACCTCGCCCTACACGGCCTCTCCGGCGACATCCGCCAAGCCAACAGCTACTACGACGACCTGCACGACGCGGTCGGCCGCTTCGACTTCGTGATGGCCAACCCGCCCTTCAACGTCAACGGCGTCGACAAGTCGAAACTGGCCGGCGACACGAGCCGCTTCCCCTTCGGGCTACCCCGCCCCGACAACGCCAACTACCTCTGGATCCAGCTGTTCCGCTCGGCCCTGACTAAGACCGGCCGGGCTGGCTTCGTGATGGCCAACTCCGCTTCCGACGCCCGCGCCAGCGAGGCCGAGATCCGCCGGCAACTGATCGCGGAGTGCTCGGTCGACGTGATGATCGCGATCGGCTCGAACTTCTTCTACTCGGTCACTCTGCCGGTGACGCTCTGGTTCCTCGACCGGGGCAAACACGGCACCCCGCGCGAGGACACCGTTCTCTTTATCGACGCCCGACACACATACCGGCAGATCGACCGCGCCCACCGCGACTTCGAACCCCGGCAGATCGAGCTGCTCGCCAATATCGTCCGCCTCTACCGCCGCGACCAACCCGAGACAGTGGCAGGCAGCGCTGGGCAGATGAACGGCCTTTTCCCCGACGGCCTCTACGCCGACGTGCCGGGCCTCTGCAAAGTCGCCAGCACGGACGAGATCGAAGCGCAGGGCTGGAGCCTCAACCCCGGCCGCTACGTTGGCGTCGCACCGGGTGAGGAAGACGACGGCGACTTCGCCATCCGGCTCAACGAGCTGCACGAGCAGTTCACAACGCTTTCCGACGACGCGGAGTTGCTCCGCCGCAAGGTCGACGCCGCCCTGCAACGCATTCTTCAGACGTGAGGGAATGGAGGCCTGTTGAACTCGGCGATGTCATCGAGCTCTTCGATTACAAGCGCGTTCCTCTGAGTAGCGCTCAACGGAAGAATCGAAAGGGACAATATCCCTATTACGGGGCTCAGAGCGTCATCGACTACGTCGACGATTACATCTTCGACGGTCGGTACATCCTTATCCCGGAAGACGGCGAGAACCTCAACAGCCGGAAATTGCCTATCGCATACTTCGCAGACGGGAAGTTCTGGGTGAACAACCATGCGCATGTAGCTAAAGCACGCAAAGAGGTCGCCGTCGACCGGTTTGTCCAAAGCGCACTCGAAGCATCAGACATCAGTGGCTTCATCACGGGCGCTGCTCAGCCGAAACTATCCCAAGCGAATCTCCTTCGGATCCCGTTGTTGCTGCCTGAACTTGACGAGCAGAGGCGAATCGCTGCAATCCTCGATGCTCTCGATGATCTGATCGAAAACAACCGACAGCGGATCGCGCTGCTCGAACAGATGGCCCAGGCGATCTACCGAGAGTGGTTCGTTCACTTCCGCTACCTGGGCTACGAGGATGACACCCTAGTCGATTCGGCGCTTGGCCCGATCCCGGACGGTTGGGTGGCGAGCGAGGTTGGGAACGAGACCCTCAACTTCGATCGCTTGAGGAAGCCGCTCTCGCGCCGCGAGCGATCCGACCGAC
>DASRDS010000164.1:0-16888 GCA_035652495.1 Gemmatimonadaceae bacterium | reverse complement strand
GTAATGTCGGGCCGCATCTCCGCGAGCGTTTTCGGCTTTTCCATGAGGCGCATGAGCATCGCTTCCTGCGCCGTATCGCTCGGGAAGGGCAGCTTGCCCGTGACCATGACGAAGGTCACGAGGCCGAGCGCATAGATGTCGCTCCGGCCATCGAGCTTGTCGCCCGCCAGCTGCTCCGGACTCATGTACTCCGGCGTCCCGACGACCAATCCGGTCTTCGTGACCTTCTGCGCCTCGTTCTGGCTCGCCTTGGCGATGCCGAAATCCACGACCTTCACGACATCCGCGCCGTCGCGCCCGCGCCCGATCATGATGTTGTCGGGCTTGAGGTCGCGATGCACGATCCCCAGCTCGTGCGCGACCGTCAGCGCATCCGCCGTCTGCCGGGCAATGTTCACCGCGCGCGGCACGGAGAGCGATCCGAGTTGCTGGATGAGTTTCGTCAGCGGCTGGCCGTCGACGAACTCCATCGCGAGGTAGATGAGGCCGTCCGACGTCTCGCCGAAGTCGTAGATCGCCGCGACGTTCGGGTGCGTGATGCGGCTGGCGTTCGCGGCCTCGCGATTGAACCGGCTGACCGCGTCGGGGTCCCGCGTCAGATTCGGGCTCATGACCTTCACCGCGCTCCGCCGCCCCATGCGGACGTGCTCGGCCAGGTACACTTGCCCCATGCCACCTTCGCCCAGCTTCTCCAATACGTGATACCGCTCGGCGACCACTTGGCCCACGAGATCGGCGTGCACGTCAGCGGAACGGAGCGCCGAGCCGTCCTTTGGACAGAAGCGCTCGGACACGGGGTACTCCGTGCCGCACGTGGGACAGGTTTTCAAGGGCGTCACGCCGTACTCCCCTTAGGAACCGATCCAAAATAGACTACACGACCGAAGCTAATGTCACCCCCTCGACGTACTGCTCGCCTTGTCGTTCTCGCGATTGCCCTAGGGGGTTGCGCGGGCGCCCCACCGGCCACCGCCCCAAAGCCGGTCGGGGAGCCGAAGGCCGCCGAAATAGTACCACCGCCCCCGCCGCTTCCGCCGATCCCGCATGTCAGCGGTCCCCCGGTGATCTCGGTCGTGTACCCACGGCCCGGGGCGACGGTGGCGGTTCGGGATTCGAATTTCATTCTCGGGTCGGTGGGGACTGGCGATGCCACGCTGACGATCAACAATGCGCCGGTCCATGTCGAGCCGAATGGGGCGTTTCTGGCGTGGCTGCCGGTGCCGGATAGTGCGACCGCCAGGTATGATCTGATCGCGGTCGAGGGCAAAGACACGGTGCGGTACTCGCACCCGATCCGGATCCCACCACGCGATACGGTCGACACGATAGCGGCGCCGCTGCCGCCGTTCCCCGACAGCGGCCAGTACGAGGCGATCGGTCTCCCGGCGGCGGCGGATACCGACCATTCGATCATCGCGCGCCCCACGCCGGCCGGAACGTACAAATGGTTTTTCTTTCCGGGGACGGTATTCCAGGTCATTGGTCGCTCAGGCGCATTCATTCGCATTCGGCTCGACTCGGCGCTGGACGCCTGGGTATCGGCGTCGGACGCCCACCTGAGCCCCAGCGTGATTGCCCCGGCGCCGCACCGTGTGGCGACCGCGGCGCGCGTGGCCTCGAGTACCGGATACGTCGATCTCGTGCTGCCGCTCAGCGAGCGTCCGCCGTATTCGGTCGAAGAGAATGGGTCGGATCTCGTTCTCACGCTCTATAACACGAAACTCTCGATCGATCTGATTCAGTACGAGGCCAAGGACAGCCTGGTTCGCACCGTGACCTGGGAACAAGTCACGAACGATCGGGGTCGGCTCATCGTGCACCTGAGCCACGCCCCGTACGGCTATCTGGCGATGTGGGACGACGCCGCGCGCCATTTTGTGCTCCGGATCCGCCGTCCGCCCACGATCGACCCGGCTGCTCCGCTTCGCGGCCGCACCATCACGGTCGATGCCGGCCACCCACCGATTGGTTCGACGGGTCCCACCGGTCTCTGGGAGCCGGTCGCGACCCTCGCGGTCAGCCAGCGCCTCGACTCCATCCTGACGGCGCGCGGCGCGCACGTCATCATGACGCGCACCACCGCCGACCCGGTCGAGCTCTACTCGCGTCCGGTAACGGCCCGGCGTGCCAACGCCGATGTGCTGGTCTCGATCCATCTCAACGCGCTGCCCGACGGTACTAACCCATTTGTCGGGATGGGCACCGGCACGTACTTCTTCCAACCGCAATCCGTACCCCTGGCCCGCGTCGTACAAGAATCGATGGTGCGCCACATGGGATTGTTCGACCGCGGAATCTTTTACGACAACCTGGCGTTGGCGCGACCGACCTGGATGCCGGCGATCCTGTGCGAGGGGGCGTTCATCATCGTCCCGGAACAGGAAGCGGCGCTGCGCACGCCGGAATTTCAGCGCGCCTACGCGCTCGGTGTCGCCGACGGCATTGAGGCCTACTTTCGGTCGCTGATCACGAAATGAGAACATTGGCGCTCGTCGTCGCTCTTTGCGCGGCGTCGAGGGCGGGCGCACAAGATCCCAGCGAGCACTGGCGTGAGCTCCGCACGGTTCATTTTCGCATCGTGTTCACGCCGCCGTTGGAAGAGCAAGCGCGCCGTGCGGCGGCGAACGCCGAGCGAGCCTATACGGCGCTCGCGCGCGAGCTGGTGCCGCCTCGTGGAAGGATCGATGTCGTGCTGGCCGATAACGTCGACTTCACGAACGGCTCGGCGACGCCGTTCCCGACGAATCGGATCCTGCTCTATGCCCACCCGCCGATCGATGTCCAAACGCTCCGTTTTTACGGCGACTGGAACGCGCTGGTCATTCAACACGAGCTGACCCACATCTTCCACCTCGACCGCGCCCGCGGATGGTGGCACGTCGCGCAGGACGTCTTCGGTCGCAATCCGTTGTTCTTTCCAAATCTCTATACGCCGGCCTGGCTGACCGAAGGGTTGGCCGTCTACTACGAATCGCGGATGACCGGATTCGGGCGTCTGGCCGGCACGGCGCATACGACGATCGCCGATGCCGCCGCGCGCGACTCGGTCTTGCCGCGGCTCGACGAAATCAATCTCACGTCGCCCGTGTGGCCGCAGGGCGAGGGCGCGTATGCCTATGGCTCGCTGCTCTTCGCATATCTGAGCAAGACGCGTGGGCCGGCGACGATCCCGAAGTTCATCGAGCAGTCGAGCGGCCAGCCGATTCCATTCTTTCTGAACCACGCGGCCAAGCACGCGTTTGGTGTCACGTTCGAGCACGCGTGGGATGAGTATCGCGATTCCCTCTCTCGCTCGTTAGTCGCGACACGATCCGATGGCCCGCACCTCTCGCTCCGTCCGCTGACACATGAGGGCTACGAGGCGCTCTATCCACGATGGCGGGATTCGTCGACGCTTGTCTATGGTGGCGACAATCAAAAGGACGTCCCGGGTCTGTACAGCGTGAGCCTCGCCGGCATCGAGCGCCGGCTCGATCGCCGCAATGATGCCAACGAGAACGAGCCGGTGGCGGATCATCTGGTCGTGTACGACCAACAGGACTTCACGTCGCCGTACGACCTCCGCACGGATCTCTATCGCAGCGATCACGGACACGACCACCGCCTGACCCGAGGCGCGCGACTCTCGTTCCCTGATGTGCGCACGCAGGACAGCCTGATCGTCGCCATGCAAGCGGTCCCCGCATCGACGCGCCTTGTGCTCGTCACTCCCGATGGCCGCCATATCACGCCGCTCACGCGCGGTACCGTGGACACGCAGTGGACCGAGCCGCGATGGTCGCCCGACGGTCGGCAGATCGTCGCTGTTCGCTGGGCAAGAGGCGGTTACACGGAAATCGTGATTCTAGATACTCTTGGTTCTCTTCAGAGAATCGTGACGCGTCGTCAGTCCGTGGAGTCGTCGCCGACCTGGACGCCGGATGGTCGCCGGATCCTGTTCACGTCAGATCGGACCGGTCACACCGAGCTTTATTCCGCGAACCTGTCGGACAGCACGCTGACGCGTCTCGGGGGTTCGGGCGCGGCGGTCTACTATCCAGCCGTGTCGCCCGAAGGGCGCATGTTGGCGGTCTCGTCGTATCGAGGCGATGGCTATCACATCGCCGTTGCTCCATTGGATACCAGCGCCGGTGTGCCGGTATCGCGCGATAGCTTAGCGGATAGCATACCCGTGCCGCCGATCGCCCGCGACACGAGCCCATCGCGGAAATTCCGGCCGTGGAGCGGTCTCGTTCCTCGCTACTGGACGCCGGTCATCAGCCAGACCGACCTCGGCGATCTCGAGATCGGCGCGTTCACATCAGCGTATGACGTCGTCGGCCAGCACTCGTACAGCGCGCAACTGCTCGTCGACCCGACGCGCATCAGTGAGCCCGAGGGTGCGTTCGGCTACGTCTACAGTGGGTTCGGAAACCCGGTACTTGACGCGGGCGTGACCGGCTACTGGACCCATCAGTACCTCGTGAACAACAAAGGCGTCACAGTCGCCACGCTCGTGCACAGCACGATCGCCCCGTCGATCGGCGTCACACTGCTTCGGCCGCGCGTGCGCACGAATCTGTCGTGGACCGTCGGCGCGGAGCTGCAGTTCCGTGATTATAGCACCGATCCGGCGCCGATCCTATCGACGCTGCCGCGAGTCTATGGGACGCAGCCGCGCTACCCATCGCTCTTCTCGACGCTGAGCTGGACGAACGCCAAATATCCGGGCCTCGCGATCTCGCCCGAGGACGGGATCGCGGTGTCGGTGACCGGGCAGCAGCAGTGGCAATGGCAGAGCGGGGCGGCGACGACGCGAAGCGTGGTCGGCGTGCTGAGTGGCTATCAGGCGATCGCGTTGCCGGGGTTCGCGCACCATGTCCTCGCCGCGCGCATCGCGGCGGGGTGGGGGGACGAGAACGCGACCTCGGAATTCGGCGCCGGCGGGCGCAGCGGTCTCGCGATCGGCGTCGGGCCGGGACTCGGCATCGGCGACCAGCCGCGGGTCTTCTATGTGCGCGGCTACGATCCGAACTCGGAAGAAGGCACGCGTGTCGCGGTCGGATCCGTCGAGTACCGGCTCCCGCTCTTCATTCCCGCGCGCGGGTTTCATCTCTTTCCCGTCTTCCTCGGTCGCACATCATTGACCGTCTTCGGCGATGCCGGCGAAGCCTGGTGTCCATCATCGCCGCTCCCGGCGGCGTGCTCACCCGGCGATGCGCAGCGTCATCTGCTCGCCTCGGTCGGCGGTGAGCTCACCTTCGACGCGACGTTGCAGTACGACATCCCATATCGCTTCCGGCTCGGCCTGGCCGCACCCGTCGCTAATCGTGAACGGTATGGTGCGGCTGTACTCGATCCCTATATCTCGCTCGGGCTGTCGTTCTAAGCCGCCGTATGCACGCCGAGCCCGATGGCGTGACGATACTCAGTCGGCTTATTTGAATTATATATAGCCCATGACCTCGTACTTAATCACCGGCACAAACACCGGTATCGGTCGCGCCACAGCCGAGGCGCTCGCGGCACGCGGAGGCAGAGTCATACTCGCTGCCCGCTCGCATGAGAAGACGATGCCGGTCGTGCACGAACTGCGCGCCCGGTTCCCGAACACCGAAATCGAATTTCTCTTGATCGACCTCGCGGACCTGGCGTCGGTCAAGCAAGCGGCGGCCACGGTACTGAGCTCAGGCCGCCCGCTCGATGTCTTGATCAACAACGCTGGCCTGGCCTCGGCCGAGCGTCTGACGAAGGATGGATTCGAGATCACGTTCGGCACGAACCACCTCGGCCACTTCGCGCTGACCGAGATGTTGCTGCCCCTACTCAAGGCCGCGCCGCAGGGGCGGATCGTGCATGTGTCGAGCGAGGCGCATCGCCGAGCCGATGGGATCCCGTTCGATGCGCTGCGCACGGCCGTACCGCGCAACGAGGCGTTTCGGATGTATGGGATCTCGAAGCTCGCGAACATCCTCTATACGAGAGAGCTCGCCAGGCGCCTGACGGGAACGCGCGTGACGACGTACGCGCTGCATCCCGGTGTCGTGAAGTCCGACATCTGGCGGGGACTGCCCGGCTGGATTCGGGCGATCATCACGCTCTTTATGATCTCAAACGAGAAGGGCGCGGTCACCTCGGTTTACTGCGCAACGGCCCCCGAGCTCGCGACCGTCACCGGGCGTTATTATGACAAGTCCCGGGAAAAGGAGACCACGCCTCTGGCCCAGGACGAGAACCTGGCTCGACAGTTGTATGACTGGAGCGACTCAGCGGTTACCGGAGCGCTCGGCCAAGGCTGGCGGGAAACCGGTGGGGCGGCTCCGCTCGTGAGTCCAGGCAAAGCGGCCAGGGCCTAACCGCGACAAAACCTAAGATAAGCCGTTATATTTATTAGCGTTACGCTAAGAACTATTGTAACGGAAGTTGTCCAGATTGTCACGTGGAAAAGCGGATCATTGTGATATCGCATTTCTAATACCTTCCGCCGCAACGACTTGACAAGAACTGGTGCGGATACACGAGGCGAGCTAGTATGCGCCCCCACCAAGACCGCACACGCAATGTTCAACCCGAGCTGATCATGTCCCTTTCCGCCACGCCTCCTTCGGGCCCCGCCTCTTTCAGCCAGAACGCACGCACGGTTCTGGAGAAACGCTATTTGGTAAAGGATGCGACCGGAAAGCCGACAGAAAAGCCGGAGGAGATGTTCTGGCGTGTCGCCAAGACCATCGCCGATGGCGATCGCCGGTATGGCGCGAGCGATGGCGCCGTCGAGTGGGTCGCCGAGGAGTTTTATCGGCTTATGACGGAGCGGCGGTTCGAGCCGAACTCGCCGACTCTCATGAACGCCGGCCGCCCGCTCGGTCAGCTCTCGGCGTGCTTCGTCCTGCCCGTCGAGGATGCCCTCGCGAATGGCCGGGACGGGATCTATGACACGCTGAAGTCGATGGCGCTGATCCACCAGAGCGGTGGCGGCACCGGCTTCTCGTTCTCCCGGATCCGGCCAAAGGACTCGATGGTTCGTTCGACCACCGGCGTCGCGTCGGGGCCGGTCTCATTCATGACGCTCTATGATGCGTCGACGGAGGCCGTGAAGCAGGGTGGCACGCGGCGCGGCGCGAACATGGGGATTCTGCGGGTCGATCACCCGGACATCCTCGAGTTCATCACGTGCAAGGAAGACATCACGAAGATCGTGAACTTCAATATCTCGGTCGCGGTCACGGACGAGTTTATGCGCGCCGTGCAGGCCGGGACGACGTACGATCTCAAGGACCCGCGGACGGGCGCGGTTGTGAAATCGCTCGACGCCAACACGGTCTGGGAGATGATGATTCGCGGTGCGTGGCGCACGGGTGAGCCGGGGTGCTTCTTCATTGATGAGGCCAACCGCTACAATCCCGTCCCGCATCTGGGGGCGTACGAAGCGACGAATCCGTGCGGGGAGCAGCCGCTGCTGCCGTACGACGTGTGCAACCTGGGCAGCATCAACGTCGGCTATTACGTCAAGGAAGGGAAGCTCGACTGGGATGCGTTCCGTCGCGACATCCATCTATCGACGCACTTCCTCGACAACGTCATCGACGTCAACAAGTATCCGCTCGAGCAGATCAACGACCTGTCAAAGCGGATCCGTCGGATCGGCCTCGGGGTCATGGGTTTTGCCGATGCGCTCATCCGTCTCGGGTTGCCGTACGACTCGCAGGATGCGGTCGACTTCGGGCGGAAGCTCATGGCCTTCGTCGACACCGAGTCCAAGCGCGAGAGCGAGCGTCTGGCGCATGAGCGCGGCGCGTTCCCCGAGTGGGCGCGCTCGATCTGGGGGCCGAACGAAACCTGCGCGCGGGACAAGGACGGCCAGCGCATCCGTCCGATGCAGCTGCTTCGCAACTGCAACGTGACGACGATCGCGCCCACGGGCACGATCTCGATCATCGCCAACTGTTCGTCGGGCCTGGAGCCGCTGTTCGCCGTCGCGTTCATGCGCAATCAGGCCGGCGTGATGATGCCTGATGTCAATGAAGACTTCATCGCGATCGCGCGGCGAGAGGGCTGGTACTCGGAGGCGCTCATGCAGAAGATCGCGACCGAGGGCCACATCGCGTTCCCCGAGGTCCCGGAGAAGTGGCAGCGCGTCTTCGTGACCGCGAACGCGATCACGCCTGAGTGGCATATGCGCATGCAGGCTGCCTTCCAGGAGCACTGCGACAGCGCGATCTCAAAGACGACGAACTTCGCTCACACCGCGACGGTCGACGACGTTCGCGCGATCTACGAGATGGCGTATGCGCTGAAGGCAAAGGGTGTCACCGTCTATCGCGACGGCTCGCGTGATGGGCAGGTTCTGTCGACGGGCGCAACTGAGAAGGCCAAGGCCGAGCGCGACAAGCCGGCCGCGCCGGGTGAGAAGCGCGAGATTGGCGAGCTCCAGGGCACGATCACTGAGCTTCGGGCAGAGGTCGATCGCCTCAAAAAGAATTTGTTCGATGTCGAGGCTGAAAATCTCCAGCGGCGGCAGAAGCGCTCGCGTCCGGACATGTTGCGGGCGACCTCGATTCGTAAGGACACCCCGCTCGGTACCATGTTCGTGCACATCACCGAGGACGACCGCGGTCAGCCCTTCGAAGTCTTCATCAATCTCGGCAAGGCTGGCGGCTCAGCCATGGCTGACGCCGAGGCAATGGGTCGTCTCATCTCCGTTGCATTGCGGTCGGGTATCCCTCTGCAAGAGATCACTCGTCAGCTCCGCGGTGTCGCATCCGATCGCGCGATTGGCCTTGGCCCGCACAAAGTGCTCTCCGTTCCCGACGCGATCGGGATCGCTCTCGACGAATGGGGACGGCAGAAACAGGGCATCCAACAAGAGCTCCTGGCTTCGCCTCCCGTAGCGGCATTGCCTGTGACGGTCGCGAACCACACGAACGGCCACGCGCCCGCCGCCGAGTTCTCCGGTCACACCAATGGCGAATCCTTCATCGGCCAGTGCCCGGACTGCGGATCCTCCCTCGAGTTCGCCGAGGGATGCGCCAAATGCCACGTGTGCGGCTTCTCGGAGTGTGGCTAGGCGGCTTACAACGGCAGCGGCGCATTTCCGATCCACAGGCGTCGGCACTCGACGCGCGATATTAGATCGGGAATCACTCGAGCGATCCAGGCGCGTGCGTTGGTGTGCAGTGGGACGCCCGTGGCCTCCCAGAGCGCACGCACCATCTCGCGCGGGGGCATGGGTTCCCATCCGGGCGCGTGGCGGTCATCCCGGGCGAGGACGATAATGCGTGAGAGCGTTGAGGAGCGCGGGGGCGCGGCGGCGAAGGTATGGTAGTCCAGTACGAGCTTTCCGTCCGCGTCGGATCGCCATGGCAGCGTGGCCAGCGGGCCGGCGAACCGGTCGCGCGTGTCCGGGCGGAGTCGAACGCCACGATCCCAACCGGTCACCCATAACGTCTCGGGGTCGAGCCAAACCATGTCCTCGGCCAACGGCGTCCAACCCTGGAGCGCGGCGCGCAGCACCGTCGTGCTTTTGCCGGTGCCGCTGGGGCCCATGAAAAGCGTGACGGCACCGTCACGCGCGGCGGCCGCGGTGTGTAATGGCAGGAGCCCGCTCGCGCGAAGGGACTCCGAGAGCGCGACGTAGAGCGCCAGGAAGAGGGCCGCTGTCCCGTCGCCGTCCCACGCGCCCCACGCGTCGATGTGGCTCGAGGATGGATCGAGTGTCAGATACAGTCCGCCGTCTGGCGTGTCCAGCCACCACGCCGTACCGCTCGAGAACCACGGCAGCGTCGCGCCATGCACGGTGACGGCCACCGGAGTGCCAGTCGCCCGCCCAACCGTGCTGGGCCGCGCGTCGTTCACCCGCAGCGTGATCGTGTATCCTTGCGGCGCGATGACGTGCTCCGGGAAGTCCCAGTGCGCGCGCAGCCACTCCCCGAGTGCGCGCGGTGCGCCCGTCGCGTGAAAGGGACGGCCGAGGATGGAGAAGTCGAGCGCGGTGCTAGCGGTGGAGCAGCCCGGCATCGAGCAGTCGATCGGCGAACGCGTGCACGTCGTTCGTCGCGACATCGAGCGGGACGTCGTACTGCACCGTGAGCTGCACCGCCGCATCGGCGATGGTCCCGGACTGGAGCGCCTCCCAGAGGAGGAGACCCGTTCCCGCGAGGCTGAACATCTGCGCCGTCGTCGGATCGAGCAGAATCATCTCGTCGGCCAGCCGGGTCTCGATCAAGTCACCCTTGGGAGCGAACGGACCGTCAGCGCTCAGCATGCGATAGCATCCGTGGATAACGGAAATTGACGCGAAAGATGTGCGGGTTTGTGGGCTCGTCCAACTCCGGAACCACCATGCCGTTGAGCTCGATCCAGGCGTGCCCGACGACGCGGTCGCCATCGCGCCGCACGCCGCTCACGAAATCCACCGGCAGTCCCCGCCGGCGTAAGGCGCGGTACAGCACGAGTGAGCGCACCACGCACCCACCAACGTCGCCGGCCGGCAACAGTCTGAGCGCCCAGCGCGTGCCTCGCACCAAACCCTTCCGCTCTCGCATGGTGATGCGAGGCGTTGCGCCGGATGCCGGCGTCATCGATGCCAGGAGCCGAGGCAGGTCTCGCACGCGGCGCGCCGTACGCCGGACGCGGAGCACGAGTGGCGTCACCCGCGCGAGTTGCAGGAACAAATCCGGCGCCCGGTATACCCGCACCAGCCAAAGCGCCACACGATACGGGACATGCTCGGTCAACGTCCGAACATCGTAGCGCCAGGCGCGCGCGGCGCGCGGCAGTCCGAGCCGGAGAGAACCCGCCCACGGGTCACAACGCCCCAGCATGATGGCGAGCGTGCGCCGGCACCCCAGCTCCGTTGCCCTCGCCTCCATCGCATCCCGCGACACCCCCGCGCGCTCGACCAGGAATCGCAGGTCGAGGAGATCGTGCGGTTTGCACCCCCAGCCGTCGGCGCCCCACGCCCGATGCACGAGCAGGCAGACCAGCGCCGCGTCGACCGGATGCGGAAGCCTCACGGTGACCCCCAGCCACGAACACTCGGTCGACCGCGCCCATACGGCCTCGGTGATCCGACGTTGGCGCCGATTCCACGGCAGGATGCCGTGCACGACGTAGCGCTGCACGTCGACGCGGACCACGCCGTCGGGGTGGATCAGGCTATAACTGCCTCCAGCCTCTGGCCAAGCGGACCACCCCATTGCTTCGGCGACGCTCGCCGCCGCCGGGATATCGCCAGGCCGGAGTACCACGTCCACATCCCCCCAAAACCGCGCCGCCGCGACCGGGTAGATGAACTCCGCCAGGTGAAACCCCTTGAAGAGCAGCGCTTCGATGCCGGCCGCGCGCCACGCGGCGAGGAGAGGCGCGAGCTTCGCCTTCGTGTCCTGGCATCGCGCGAGACTGGAGAGAAAGTCGCCGCTATACGCGGACCGATCGGCGTGCTCGCGCGGCAACACGGTGTAGGCATACGCACCAAGCCGCGCCTCACGTATGGCGGCCGGCGATGGCGGATCACCCTGGCCGAGCAAAAAAGACGTGAGCAGCCCGTCCACTCGGGAACTATACACCACAACCTGACGGGCGGCATGGCACGAGAAACACCGGTGTCGTATTATGCACCCAGATGTCGCCACGGCCATGCGAAACCGGTCCCGCGCCTCGCGCGCCGTACCAGCCGCCCGTTATCGAAATGCTCGGCGCGTGGGGCGCGCTGACGCTCCAGCAGAGCATACCGATCGGACCGTCCCACGTGACGCGCCACCCCAGCGTGCAGCCGTACGTCGCCCCGCCTCCCAATCACTGATCCCCGAGCATGTCTATCTGCCGGACGACCTGCGTGGGGCTTTTCCTGCTCCTCGCAGCCTGTCATGATGCGTCGCTAACGCCCGCCGCACACCGTCCGAGCAATCCCCGGCGAGCGCCACTGGGCGTCGTCGAGATCACGTTCTCGAACCTGGGCGCTCAGGGGTCGGCGGCGGCGCGCGTGCGGCCACTCGACTTCTCCCCGCCCGACGGCGGCAACGGAAGCGGCGGGATCCAACTCTCCCCAGTCTCTACGGGCACGTTCACCGTCGGGAAGCGCGGCGCCGGCGGCGAGCGATACTTCTACGCGACCTATCAGGTCCGCAACGCCAACACGAGCGGCACGGCCTATACCACGCCGCGGACCAACCTCACGTTCATCGCCGCCGCCACGTCCGGCACGATCGGCGGCACGGCCATCTCGCAGCTGGCGCGCTTTGATGGCAGCGCGGCCGACCCCGGTATCGCGGCGCAGATCACGCCGACGGGCATGGTCTTCCAGAATGGCGGCGCGGGGTTCGCGTCCGCCAAGCCCGATGTGATCCAGTTGATGGCGGAGAACGAAATCGGATCCCTCCCTCTCCCGGGCGGCGTGACGACGATTTTTCCGTACGGGTTCGTGACCAGCAATCCGACCACGCCGAACAGTCGCACACTGGCGGCCAACCCGGCCGTGGGCCAGTTCGACGGTGTGATCACGTTCGCCTTCAAGTATCCCCTGCAGGCCACGGCGGCTGACGACCCGTACACCGTGAGCGCTGTCTTCCTGGCGCTCGATGACGGCCAGACCCGCGTGACTCAGTCGCTGGAGGAACAGGACGCGACGGCGACCGCGGCCTTCGAGAGTCGCGCGACCGCACTCGGCGCGACGAGCGTGACGCTGCTCGCGGGCGGGAGCTACACCGGTAGCGCGACCCCGCGCACGCTCTGTGCGGTGCGCGTCGCGGGGACTCCCGCGGCGCCTTCGGCCTACGCGTTCGGTTCCGTCGCCCACTTCGTGTCGCTGAGCCCGAACCCGTACGCCGGGGCCGGCCAGTTCGTCTCGCCCACGTCCGTCTTGAGCGCGACGTTCGACTCGGTCGTCACTAACGCCACGTCGGCGACGTTCGCGGTCTCCGGCAGCCAGAGCGGGCGGCGCTTCGTGGGCCAGAGCTACACCGGGAACGGCACGACGACGGTCAGTACACCGGCCGGCACATTCCTGCCCGGCGAAGAGATCGAGACGACGGTGACGACGGCGCCGGGGTTCGCGTGTCCGAGCCCGTGGGTGGGACACCTCCGAGTCGCGCCGAGCGTGAGCTCGGTGGGTGGCACGTTCGCCACCGACACCACCATCGCGGTCGCGGGCGGCGGTGCGTCCACGTCCGCCTTCGCCGATGTGAACGGCGACGGCCAGCCCGACCTCATCGTGGCCACCGGCAACTTCAAGGTCGCGGTCTTTCTGAACAACGGCAGCGGCGGTTTCGGCGCCGAGGTCGATTATTCGACGACGAGCGCAGCGCAGCAGATCGTGGTCGCGGACTTCAACGGGGACGGCAAGCCCGATATCGCCGTCACGGGCACCACCGCGGCCACGGTGAATCTGCTCCTGAACAACGGCGATGGAACCTTTGGATCAGCGGTGGATTATGCCGTGGGACCGGGGCCCACGTGTATTGCCGCCGTGGATCTCAACAGCGATGGCAAGGCCGACATCGTGGTGGCGAACGGCGGCAACGGGACGATCTCGGTGCTCCTGGGCAACGGTGATGGCACGTTCCAGCCCACCCAGAGCCACCCGGGCGTGCCCAGCCCGACCGCCATCGCGTTCGGCGACTTCAACAAAGACGGCATCATGGACATGGCGTTGGCCGGCAACCTGACGGTGCGGGTATTCCGCGGCCACGGCGACGGCACGTTCTCACAGGGATTCGATAACAGCGTCGGCGTCTCACCAGCCGGCATCGCCGTTGGCGACTTCGATGGCGATGGCAATCCGGACATCGTGTTCACCTGCGGGGCTACGACCACGTGCATGGGCATCATCCGAGGGAACGGCGATGCGAGCTTCGAATCGGCCGTGACCTACACGACCGGCAATTCGCCCTCGGGGCTCACCGTCGGTGATTTCGATGGCGATGGCAAGCTCGATGTCGCGACCGCCAACAACGACGACGGCACCATCTCGGTGCTCCTCGGCAACGGCGATGGCACATTCGGCGCGAAGACCGACCTTCCAGCGGGCACGAGCCCGCAGGGGATCGCGACCGCGGACATCAACCACGATGGGAAGCTGGACCTGGTGACGGCGAACAGCGGTGGCCCCTCCGTCTCCATCCTCCGGCGCAATTGAGCGATGCCGCCCCGGGCTCCGTATCAGGCACCGACGCTCGACGTGCTCGGCACCTGGAGCGTCCTGACGGTCCAACAAACCGTCCCGATCACCTCCGCCTACTCCATTCTATGCGGATCCGACGAGCGACCTGTGTAGCGTTGTGCTTCCTCGCGGCCTGTCACGATGCACCGGTGACGCCGGCCGCGACGCACCCATCCACCGGCTCGGGCAAAAGACCGCTCGGTCTCGTGGAGGTGACGATCTCCGGATTGGGCAGCAAGACGCCCTCGGCGAGCGTGCGAGCCAAAGATTTCGTGCCGCCTGATGGTGCATCAGGAGAGGGCGGCATCCAGATCGCGCCGGTGTCCACGGGCACATTCACGGTCGGCGCGCGCGGCGCGGGCGGCATGCGGTATTTCTACGCCACGTATCAGGTCCGGAACGCGAACATCAGCGGGACCGCGTACACGACGCCACGCACGAACCTCACGTTCCTCGCGGTCGGAACGAACGGCACGATCGGCGGCAGCGCCATCTCGCAGCTGTTCCGCTTCGATGGGAGCCTCGCCAATACCGCCATCGCGGCGCAGGTCACACCAACTGGGATGGCCCACCAGAACGGTGGGGCAGGGTTCGTCTCGAGTAAGCCCGACGTCCTGCAGGCCTTGTCGGAAGCCGACGTGGCGGCGATCGCGGCGCCGGCCGGAGTGACGACGATCTTCCCATACGCATTTGTGACGAGCAACCCGAACACGTCGAACAGTCGCACGCTGCCGGCCAACCCGGCCGTCGGCCAGTTCGACGGTCTGGTGACGTTCGCCTTCAAGTATCCGCTCCAGGCGACCGCGGCCGACGATCCATTTACGCTCAGCATGATATTCCTGGCGTTGGATGACAGCCAGACGCGCGTGACCCAGTCCCTGGAGGAACAGGATGCGGCGGGGACCACGGCATTCGAAGCTCGCGCGACGGCGTTGGGTGCGACGAGCGTCACCTTGCTCGCGGGCGGAACCTATGCCGGCGCCGCCAGCACACGCACGATCTGCTCGGCGCGCGTCGCCGGGACCGCCGCGTCGCCGACGGCATACGCGTTCGGCGCGCCGGCGCACTTTTTGTCCCTGACCCCGAATCCATACGACGTGAGCGGCGAGTCCATCTCGTCGACGGCATCGCTCACGGCGACATTCGACACGGTGGTGACCAACGCGACGCCATCGACATTCGTGGTCGATGGCATGCAAAGCGGGCGGGGGTTTCTCGGACACACCTACACGGGAAATGGCACCACCACGGTGAGCACGCCGAACGGGAGCTTTCTGCCGGGGGAGGAGGTCGAGGTCACGGTGGCCGCCACGCCCGGACTGGCGTGCCCGACCCCATGGGCGGGCCGGTTGCGGGTGGGACCGACGGTGAGCTCGGAATTTGGCAGCTTCGCGGCTGCGACAACGATATCGACCGCCGCCGGTCCCTATGCACCCGTGCTCGCGGACCTGAACGGCGACGGAAAGCCGGACCTCATCGTGACGAGCGACAGCTCGGCCACCGTCGCGGTGTTCTTGAACAACGGCAGCGGTGGATTCGGTCCCGAGACTGATTACCCCGTTGGGAGCGTGTCGCGCGGCGTCGCGGTGGGAGACTTCAACGGTGACGGCAAGCTGGACATCGTTGTGGCGAACCGGACTTCGAACTCGGTGTCGGTGCTACTGGGCAACGGCGACGGCACGTTCCAGCCCAGAGTCGACTACCCAACGGGGTCGAACCCGCAGAACGTCGTCGTAGGAGACTTCAACCGGGATGGGAAGCTCGACCTTGCCGTCGGCACGACCGGAGTCTCGGTGCTGCTCGGGAACGGTGACGGCACCTTCCAGCCCAAAGTCGACTACCCCGCCACCGTCGGGTCGCACCGCGTCGTCGTGGCCGACTTCAATCAGGACGGTACCCTCGACCTGGCCGTGTCGAACGCGAATACCGCCGTGGTGGATGTCTACCTCGGCAAAGGGGACGGCACGTTCAACACGGCGGTCAGCTATGCCGCATCAACGGTGAGTCAGGACATCACGGTCGGCGACTTCGATGGGAACGGTACACCCGACTTGATCGTCACCTACGGTTCATCCAACACCAACATCGGCGCGTTCCTGAACAACGGCGACGGCACCTTCCAGCCTGGGGTCGACATTCCAGTGGGAGGTACGCAAAACAGCCTCATCGCTGGGGACTTCGACGGTGATGGTCACCTGGATCTGGCGCTGACGCTCGCCAACAGTGCCGCCGTGCCGCTGGAAGGCCCCTTGGGACCGCCAACGACCTTGCCGCTTCCCGCCATTGGGCAAGGGATCGTGACTGGTGATATCAACGCCGATGGGAAGCTCGATCTGATCGTCGCGAACTTCGGGAACCGCACGATCTCGCTCATCAGGCGCAACTGACGATCAGGTCGCCGCTTCCGCCGCGATGGCCTCGGTGACGATCAGACTCGAGCGCCACATCCAGATGGCTGTGTAGACAATGACGGCGACGACGAGCCAGCGTACGTAGTCAAGCGGCAGTGACTTCACGAGGTACGCCGCGATCACGACGCCGGGGATGCCGCCGATCGCCAAGCCGAGGGCGGCGCGCTTGTCGTAGGCCTTTGCCTTGGCGAAGCGAAGGCTCGCGATCGGCATCAACACGGCGCACGAGCCCATCATGATGGGGAACGCCGCGAGGGGTGTCATACCCAGCAGGTAGACCATACCCATGCACGGCGCGTACAGGCCGACGCCGAGTGTCATCATGGCGCCGAGGATGGCGTTG
>DASRDS010000163.1:0-4807 GCA_035652495.1 Gemmatimonadaceae bacterium | reverse complement strand
GTGGCTGCCGATCCTCATCGTGTGCGTGCTGTTGGTCCCCATCGTGATCGCCAGGCGGCGCGGGCTGCATCGGATCAACCACTCGTTCAGCGTCGTGCTCGCCGTCGCGATAACGGCCGAGCTAGTGGTGGCCGTAATCGGCCTCGCGGCGCTGCTACCTTCGCACACCGAAGGACCCGTGACGCTGTTACGGGCCGCGGCGGATCTGTGGGTGACGAACGTGCTCGTGTTCGCCTATTGGTACTGGAAGCTCGACGCCGGCGGGCCGAATCTGCGCGATGCGCGCGGGCATAAGGACGGCGCATTTTATTTTCCGCAGTTCATGGCGAAGACCACGGGCTGGCGGCCGGGATTCGTCGACTATCTCTTTCTCGCGTTCACGACCAGTACGGCTTTTTCTCCGACTGACACCCCGGTGCTGTCCCAATGGGCGAAAGTTCTCATGATGTTGCAGGCCACCATCTCGTTCTCGACGGTCACCGTCTTGATCGCGCGTGCTATAAATATTTTGTAGCGCTGCTGACCGGCGTCACCGTCGCCACGGCTGGGGCCCAACAGTCTGATCCTTCGCGCGTCACTATCGATCGGCTCTTCTCGGCGGACTTTTCAGGTGAGCGCAGCGGCGGTTTGCAATGGCTGCCGAAATCGGCCGCGTACACCGTATTCGAACGCGGCACACGAGGCGGCGACCTCGTACGCTATGATGCGGCGAGCGGCGCGCGCTCCGTCATGGTATCCGCTGACAAGCTGGTTCCCTCGGGCGCGAACCAGGAGCTGCCGGTCGAGGGGTATACGTTCTCGCAAGATGAAAAGAAAGTATTGCTGTTCACGAATTCCGAGCGCGTCTGGCGTCAGAACACGCGCGGCGATTACTGGGTCTATGATCTGGCCGCGGGCACGCTAAAAAAACTGGGCGGCGATGCCAAGCCGTCGACGCTCATGTTCGCCACATTCTCGCCCGATGGCGGCCGCGTGGCGTACGTTCGCGAGCACAATCTCTATGTCGAACACGTGGCCGATGGAAAGATCACGGCGCTGACGGCCGACGGGTCGCCAACGATCATCAACGGCACGTTCGACTGGGTCTACGAAGAAGAGTTGAACGATCGCGACGGGTTCCGCTGGAGCCCCGACGGCACCAAGATCGCCTACTGGCAGCTCGATGACTCGCAAGTCCACGACTACGATCTCATCGACGACACCGACTCGCTCTACTCCTACGTCAATCCCGTCCAGTACCCAAAAGCCGGCACGCCCAACTCCGCCGCGCGCGTCGGCATCGTCGACGCCACCGGCGGCGCCACGCGCTGGCTGGCGCTGCCCGGCGACCCGCGCGCGTTCTTGATCGCGCGGCTCATGTGGGCCGGCACGAACGACGCGGTCGTCATCCAGCGCATGACCCGCGTGCAGAACGAGAACCAGGTCCTCTTGGGCGACGCCAAGACGGGCGCCATCACCACCGTGCTTACGGAGCGCGATAGCGCCTGGGTCGATGCGGTCGACGATATGCGATGGTTCGAGCGTGGACAGCGCTTCCTGTGGGTGAGTGAACGCGATGGCTGGCGTCGACTCTACATGGTTTCGCGCGATGGCCGCACGACCAAGGCGATCTCGCCCGCTTCAGCCGATGTAGCGACCCCCAATAGTCCGTTCGGCGAAGCGTACACGCGCGGGGTCGACTCGGTCGGTGGTTGGATCTATTACACGGCTTCGCCTGAGAACGCGACGCAGCTCTATCTCTTCCGTGCCAAACTGGATGGGAGTGGCAAGGGCGAACGCATCACACCGGCGTCACAACCCGGCGTCCACAATTATGATCTCTCGGCGGATGCCAAGTATGGCATTCATCGTTGGTCATCGTTTGGCAAGCCACCGGTCATAGAGATTGTCCGTCTCGCTGATCATCACGTGATGCGCACGGTGACCGACAACGCCCACCTTGCGCAAACGGTGAATGCCCTGGCGAGAGGGCCGGTGGAGTTCACGAGACTCGATGGGCAAGACGCGTGGATCATGAAGCCCCCAGCGTTTGATTCGACGAAAAAGTATCCCGTCTTGTTCTTCGTGTATGGTGGTCCAGCCGCACAGACCGTGTTGGATCAGTGGGATGGCGAACAGTACTTGTGGCATCTGATGCTGACCCAATTGGGATACGTGGTCGCGTCGGTTGATAACCATGGCACGCCATCGCCGAGAGGCCGCGCGTGGAGAAAAGCGATCTACAAACACTCTGGTCCGCTGGAATCCAGTGATCAGGCGGGAGCCGCCAAAGCACTGGTCGCTAGAGGATGGGCCGATGCGACGCGCGTTGGCGTGTGGGGATGGAGCAACGGCGGCACGATGACGCTCAACCTGCTCTTCAGAGACCCGGATCTGTACAAGATGGGCATGGCGGTCGCCCCGGTGACCGACTCGCGGTTCTACGACACGATCTACACCGAGCGCTATCTCGGATTGCCACAGGACAATCCCGAGCAATACAAAGAAGCGTCGCCGCTCACGTACGTCGGCAACCTTCGCGGAAGTTTGCTCGTCGTCCACGGATCAGGCGATGACAACGTCCACTTCCAAAACAGCGAAGCGCTGATCAACGCGCTCGTGGCGGCGGACAAGCAGTTCACGATGATGGACTATCCCAATCGCACGCACTGCATCTGCGAAGGCGAAAACACCAGCAAGCACCTCTACGGTCTCCTGACCCGCTACCTCCAGGAGCATTTACCCGTCAGTGCTACTCGCGCTGAGTAAGCTGGCCCTCGTCGGATTCGCCGCCGCCGTCCACGCGGCGCGCGCGGATCTGGCGCGGGAAGGTGGGCGCCTGTGGGGCGTGCGTCTCGACACCCTCGAGTGGATGGGTGTCGACGGCCAACGCATCTACTGCACGCGCCGGCCCGACACGACGGGCTTCGCGATGACGGCCGACTCGCTCTGGGTCGGCCCACTCCCCTCGGGCGTCGCGCCCGCGAACACCTCGATCAATCGCTGGGGCCGACGCTGGGCGATGGTCGTGCTCCCGCTGCCGACGGACGTGCAAGCGGCATCGCGCCTCCTGATCCACGAGGCGATGCACGTGATCCAGCCGAGCGTGCTGCCGTTTCCGGTCGAGAACGCGACCGGATCCGGCAACGACTATCTCGATGGGCCAACGGGTCGCGTCTGGCTCCGTATGGAGATCGCCGCCCTAGCCGACGCGCTCTCAGGAGCAACCGATGCGATACCGGCGGCGCTCGTCTTTCGCGCGCGCCGCCTCGAGGGCGCCTCGCCGGACGAGCGTCATCGCCAGCTCGCGCTCGAGCTGTCCGAGGGACTACCCGAGTACACCGGCTGGCGTCTCACGGACTCCGCGGGCTTCGTTACGGTGCTCCGCACGCCCGAGGCACCGCATCAGTCGTACGTGCGGCGATTCCCGTATTTGACCGGACCCGCGTACGCATTCCTCCTCGATCGCGTGCGACCCGACTGGCACCAGGGATTGACGGACAGCACGGACCTGGGCGCGCTCCTGCTCGAGGCGACGGTCGGCAGGCGATACGACGAGGCCGAGATCGTGGCGGCCGAGGGCGCGCGTTGGAAGACGCGCAAAGCGCAGCTCGACTCGTTGACCGCCGTCTACGTGACGGGGCCGACGGTGCGCATTCGGCCGAAGGTCATGAACCTCTCGTTCGATCCGCGCGGACAGGTGCCGCTCGGCGGCGGCAACGGGAACGTCATGGCCAACGTCACATGGAAGGCGAACGACGGCGCGGAGCTCATCGCGCCGAACGGTTCGTTGGTCAGCGCGGACTGGAGCGAGCTGCGCGTACCGCTCGAAGGCCAAACGTTCGCCCCTGGTCGTCTCGCCGCCACGAAGAAATGGCAAGGCTCGGGGTGGAGTCTGACGCTGCCCGCCGGATGGGTCGTGCGAGCCGACGGTACCTCTTGGGTGATCACGCCCGCCAGTTGACTTTCGGGGTATCTTCGGGTACAGTGAGGGGTGGAGCTGGACCTGCCGCTCGAGCAAAAGCTCGCGATCCTCACTGACCTGGCGACCGACGACCGAGAAGGGCCGCCACCCCCGCGGTTGCGCCATACGAAGTCCGTGGGTGCGCTCAGGCCGCTGAACATCCGGCAGATCAGAGTGGGCCGGTGGAAGACTTCGCTGCTCCGCATTCTGATGACGAATGCGTGCAGCTACAACTGCCACTACTGCCCGATGCGGCGCGACCGGAACATGCCGCGGACGCTGCTCAAGCCTGAGGAGCTGGTAAAAATCTTCCTCGCGGCCAGGGATAAAGGGTGGTGCGAGGGATTATTCATCACGACCGGCATCCCCGGTCGGCCGCAAAAGATCATCGACGACCTGATCACGGTCCTCGAGCTGCTCCGCGTCAAGCACAAGTTCACGGGCTACGTCCATGTGAAGATGCCGCCGGGTGGTCAACCGGCGCAGATCGAGCGTCTCACGGCGCTCGCGAGCCGCGTATCGATCAACCTCGAGACGCCCTGTGGTCAGACGCTCGAGCAGATCGCGCCTGAGAAGAGCCTGGATCAGACGCTCGTCAGCTTGGAGCGCTCGCGGACGCTCGTGAATCTCGCGCGGGAGGCCGAGAAGGACGGGAAGCGTCGCGATCTTTTGGCGCCAGGCGGTGTCGCCGGCATGACGATGCAGTTCGTGGTCGGCGCGACGCGCGATGACGATCGGTCGATCGTCGGCAAGGTGACCGCGTTGTATGCCGGTGGCGGGATCCATCACGCGCACTTCAGCGCGTTCCGGCCGATCCGCGACACGCCGATGGAGAGCACAAAGGCGACCCCGGCTCTCCGCGAG
>DASRDS010000162.1:0-6697 GCA_035652495.1 Gemmatimonadaceae bacterium | reverse complement strand
CATGCCGGCGTTCGAGATCATGCACTTGGGCGACGATCATACGGCGGGCGCCGCACCCGGCATGCACACGCCACGCGCGATGGTTGCCGATAACGACTATGCGCTCGGTCGCATGGTCGAGGCGCTGTCCAAGAGTCCCTTCTGGAAGACGTCGGCCATCTTCGTCGTCGAGGATGATGCGCAGGCTGGCGCGGATCACGTCGACTCACACCGGGCACCGGTGCTCGTGATCTCGGCATACTCGCACGCGGGCGTACGGCATCGCTTCGCGAATACGACGGATCTGATAGCGACGATGGAAGGACTGCTGCATTTAGGGTCGCTATCGCAGTTCGACCACTACGGTCGCCCGATGATGGAGGCGTTCTCCGCGACCGCGGATACGACGCCATACACGGCGATTCAGCCGACGACGTCCCTGGACGAGATGAATCCGTCGAAGGGTCCGCTGGCATCGCTTTCACGGCGACTGCACTTCGACAAGGAAGACGAGAACGACGAGGCGCTGTTCAATACCGTGCTCTGGCGGGCGGTAAAGGGGCCGAATGTTCCCGAGCCAAAACCCCGCCGCGCATCTATGCTTGATCTCACTCGGCCGTGACACCGTATACCATGTTCGGGTACTACCGCGGGTTTTCTCACCCTTATACTGTAGGAAGGACATGAGTCCATCGGATAGCGACAACGACCTGAAGCAGTTGAACGAGCGCATCAAAAACCTGCAGCGCGCCGTCTACTACCTCGTGTGGAAGCGCACGGGATTCGGCGAAGTGTGCGTGCACTGCGAGCGGCAGTATCCGCAGCACGAGGAGCACTGCAAGGCCGCGGAGGTCGAGCAGCTGGTTCGATAGAACCCCCGAATGAGCAGTGGGAGGGTCCCCTCGCATTGGCGGGGGGACCCTCTCTCACCTTCAGAGGCGACGATGCCCGGTCGTAACCATCTCTTTGTCCCCGGTCCGACGAACGTTCCCGATCGCGTCTTGCGCGCGATGCATCGCGCGAGTGAAGACCATCGGTCTTCGGCGTTCCCGGCGCTGCCGAAAGGGATCTTCGAGGACCTCAAGAAACTCTTCCGCACCGAGAGCGGACAGGCGTTCGTGTTTCCCGCGACCGGCACGGGGATGTGGGAGGCCTCGCTCGTCAACACCCGCTCGCCGGGCGACCGGCTGCTCGCGCCTCGCTACGGGCAGTTCAGTCATCTCTTCATCGACTGCGCGCAGCGGCTTGGACTCAAGGTCGACGTGCTACAGACTCCCTGGGGCGAAGGCGCTCCCGTCGAGCGCATCGAAGAGGCTTTGCGTGCTGACACGGCGCATTCGATCGCCGGCGTGTTGGTCGTGCATAACGAGACGGCCACGGGCGTCACCAGCGACATCGCGGCCGTGCGGCGCGCCCTCGATGCCGCGAAGCATCCGGCGCTGCTCTACGTCGACGGGGTCAGCTCCATCGGGAGCTTGCCGTTCCTCATGGACGAATGGGGCGTCGATGCCGCGATTACGGGGTCCCAGAAAGGATTCATGATGCCCGCCGGACTCGGCATCGTCTGCATGAGCCCCCGGGCGTTGGCGGCACAATCGACCGCGAAATGTGCACGCGTGTTTTTTGATTTCGCGGATCAGATCAAGCAGAACGCGAGCGGATACTTCCCCTATACGCCTTCGATTCCGTTGCTCTATGGGTTGCGGGAGTCGCTCGATATGCTGCTCGAGGAAGGGCTCGAGAATGTGTACGCGCGGCATCATCGACTGGCCGAGGGGGTGCGAAAGGCCGTCACGGCTTGGGGGCTCAAGCTGTGCGCGAAGGAATCCAAGTGGTACTCGGATACCGTGAGCGCGGTCATGACTCCAGCCGGATACAATGCCGCTGACGTGATCGACAACGCGTTCAAGAAATACGATCTCGCGTTGGGCGCCGGGTTGAGTGAAGTGGCCGGCAAGCTCTTTCGCATTGGGCACCTCGGCGATCTGAATGAGCTCATGCTCATGAGCGCGATCGCGGGCGCCGAAATGTCTATGCGAGACGTTGGGATGGATGTCGCACCGGGATCGGGCGTGGCAGCCGCCGAGGAGTTTTGGCGGAAGCGCGCCGCGCAGACAAAAGTGAAGGCCGCGGCATGAGGAACAGAGCATGAGGCGCCAGCGGAGCGAGTTGGCCGTTCCGGCTTCGCGGCCGGAGTTGTTCGCGAAGGCGCTCGCTTCTGAGGCGGACTACATATTTCTCGACCTCGAAGATGCGGTTGCTCCGTCTGAGAAAGTCGGTGCGCGTGCGCTCGCCGTCGCGGGCCTCAAAGAACACGATTGGCGCGGGCACAAGAAAACCATTTCACTGCGCATCAATGGCCTCGACACGCACTACATGTATCGCGACGTGGTCGAGGTCATCGAAGGCGCCGGCGATCGACTCGACACGATACTGATCCCCAAAGTCGGCGCGCCCGGTGACGTCTACATGGTCGAGACCATGCTGACGCAAATAGAGGACGCGAAGGGTTTTGATAAGAGAATCGGCATAGAAGTGCTGATTGAGACGGCGTTAGGTCTGGCGAACGTCGAGATCATCGCCCAATCGAGCAAACGAATCGAAGCGATGCACTTTGGCGTCGCTGATCTCGCGGCGAGCCTTCGCGCGAGAACCGTGAGTATCGGTGGCCTGAACCCCGACTATCCCGGCGACCAATGGCACTTCGGCCTCGCCCGAATGGTCACGGCGTGTCGCGCTTATGGCCTGAGACCTATCGATGGACCGTTTGGCGACTTCAAGGATAGTGATGGATATATCGCGGCGGCCAAGCGAGCCGCCGCGTTAGGAGCCGAGGGGAAGTGGGCCATCCATCCGAGCCAGATCGCCATGGCCAATGACGTCTTTACGCCGACGGCGGCCGAGGTCGAGCGCGCACGAAGAATTCTCGTCGCCGTCGAAGAAGCACAGCGAGATGGCAAAGGCGCGGCGCAACTGGACGGCAAGATGATCGACGCCGCCTCGGCCCGGATGGCGCGAAACGTGGTCCAGATCGCTGGGAGCTGACCGATGGATATTCACGAATACCAAGCGAAGGAGCTGCTGGCGAACTTCGGCGTGCCTGTCCCGCGCGGCAACGTCGCGTATACGGCCGACCAGGCCGTGTACTGCGCGCGCGAGATTGGTGGGAATCGGTGGGTGATCAAGGCGCAGATTCACTCAGGTGGCCGGGGACAAGCCGGCGGCGTGCGCATCTGCTCGTCGGAGCACGAGGTCCATGCGGCAGCCGCCGATTTGCTCGGACGCGTGTTGGTGACGAAGCAGACCGGTCCAAAGGGAAAACTCGTCCAGCGACTCTACATCGAGGCCGCGGTGCCGATCGCGCGCGAGCTGTACGTCGGGTTCGTCCTCGATCGCCGAGCCGAGCGCGTGTGTGTGCTGGCGACGGCCGAGGGCGGCATGGAGATCGAGGATATCGCGGCCCAGCGACCGGACTCACTCGTGCGCGAGGTGATCGAGCCCGCGGTCGGCATGCAAGCGTTTCAGGCGCGGGAGCTGTGCTTCGGCCTCGGCCTCGAGGCGACGCAGGTGCCGGACGCCACGCGGGCGATCCTCGGCGCTTATCGCGCGTTCCGGGATCTCGACGCGACGATGGTCGAGATCAACCCGCTGGCCGTGACGCAGGACGGCCACGTGCTGGCGCTCGACGCCAAAATGCAGTTCGACGACAACGCACTCTTTCGACGGCCCACGGTGCGCGAGTTGCGCGACTATACCGAGGAAGATCCGCGCGAGGCCGAGGCGTCCAAGTATGGCCTCAATTACGTCGGCCTGACGGGCGAGATCGGCTGCATCGTGAACGGTGCGGGGCTCGCGATGGCCACGATGGATATGATCAAGCTCGCCGGAGCCGAGCCGGCCAACTTCCTGGACGTGGGCGGCGGGGCCTCGCCCGAGCGTGTGGCGGCCGCGTTTCGGCTGGTCCTGTCGGATCCGAACGTGAGGGTCGTCTTGGTCAACATTTTCGCCGGTATCAATCGGTGTGATTGGGTCGCGCAGGGTGTAGTGCAAGCGGCACGAGAGCTGTCACTCACCGTGCCCATCGTGGCTCGACTCGCCGGGACCAACGCCGACGAGGGACGCCGGATCCTGAAGCAGAGCGGCTTGGCCATCACCACCGCCGATACGCTGGCGGATGCCGCCGCCAAAGCCGTCCAAGCGGTCGGGGCCTATGAGCATACTCATTGATCAGACCACGCCGGTCATCTTCCAAGGATTTACCGGCGACAAAGCGACGTTCCACGCCAAGGAAGCCATGGCGTATGGAACCCACCTCGTCGGCGGTGTGACGCCGGGCAAGGGCGGCACCACGCACCTTGGCCTGCCCGTCTTCAATACCGTGAAGGCGGCGGTCGCCGCGACGGGGGCGACCGCGAGTGGGATCTTCGTACCTGGCCCGTTCACGGCTGACGCCATCATGGAGGCCGCTGATGCCGGACTCCGGCTGATCGTCGCCATCACCGATGGTATCCCGGCGCAGGACATGATGCGGGTCAAGCGCTATCTCCGGCGGTACCCGAAAGAGAAGCGTTCGACGTTGATTGGTCCGAACTGTGCTGGAATAATTAGCCCTGGGAAGGCGTTCATTGGCATCATGCCACCACATATTTACCGGCCTGGGAACGTGGGCATCGTTTCGCGCAGTGGGACACTCGGCTACGAAGCCGCCTCGCAGATGGCCGCCGTTGGCATCGGCGTATCGACGAGCGTCGGCATCGGCGGCGATCCGATCAACGGCTCCTCGTTTCTGGATATCCTGCAACTCTTCGAGAATGATCCCGACACCGATGCGGTACTCATGATTGGCGAGATCGGCGGACCGCAAGAAGCCGAGGCGGCGCAGTGGGTCAAGGGCAACATGACGAAGCCCGTCGTCGGCTACGTCGCCGGCCTCTCGGCCCCCGCCGGCCGGCGCATGGGGCACGCGGGCGCCATCATCTCCGCGTTCGGGGATAGCGCGGCCGAGAAGGCCGAGATTATGCGAGCGTCCGGGTTGCAGGTCGCACCGAGTCCGTCGGAGCTCGGGACGACTATGGCGAGGGTTCTCGCATGAGCACGAAACCCGTCGTCGTGATCACCCGTCGGATTCCGCCTGGGGCGGAGAAGCACGCGGCCGAGGCGTTCGATGTGCGCCTCAATCCGACCGACACCGCGATGTCGCCGGAACAGTTGCTCGAGGCGATGCAGTGCGCTGACGCGATCATGCCCACGGTCTCGGACAAGATCACGGCTGACATGCTCAACGTCACCGGGCGTCGCGTGCGTATCGTGGCCAACTATGGCGTCGGGTACAACAACATCGACATCGCGGCGGCAAAGAAGAACAACGTCGTCGTGACGAATACACCCGATGTGCTGACCGACGACACGGCGGATCTGGCGATCGCGCTGCTCCTTATGACGGCGCGTCGGCTCGGTACCGGCGAGAAGGAGATTCGCGCCGGGGAGTGGACCGGGTGGCGGCCGACCCACCACCTCGGCACTCGGGTCAACGGGAAGACGCTCGGGATTCTGGGGCTCGGACGCATCGGGCGCGCCGTCGCGAAACGGGCGCACGACGGGTTTGGTATGCGGGTCATCTACTATGATCCGCCGGTGCCGATCGGCGAGGCAAAGGCACTCGGCGCCGAGCCGCGGGCTTCGATCGAGGATGTCCTGCGCGAGAGTGACTTCGTGTCGCTGCACGCGCCGGCTACACCCGAGACGCGGCATCTGATCAACGCGCAGACGATCGCGCTTATGCCATCGCACGCGATTTTGATCAATACCGCGCGAGGCGACATCGTCGACGAGCCGGCGTTGGCCGAGGCTTTGGCCGCGAAGCGCATCGCCGGCGCCGGGCTCGATGTCTTCGAGCGTGAGCCCAGCGTGCATCCGACGCTGCTCAAGCTCGATAACGTGGTGTTACTGCCGCATCTCGGTTCCGCTACGAACGAGGGGCGGGAGGCGATGGGCGAGCGGGCGCTCGATAACCTCATCGCCTTCTTCGCCGGCAAGCCGCCGAGGGATCGCGTAGCCTAGAGCGAAGGCCAGCTCGGTTCAACCGACGTCCGAACTTGCAGATTGCGGAGCAATCCTGCGAGTTCGGGGTTCGACGTCATGAACCCGAATGCGAACTCTGATCTTCTTGGTCTGGCTCACCGGCGTACGCGATACGCTGAAGTATGAGCGTTACGTAATACACGGTGCGTCGGTGCAGACGCTGGCTGCGCAGATGCAGGCGCTCGGCCCGCATGATGCAGACGAGATCGCGCCAGCGCTTACCAGATCTGATCGGCGCGCTTCGCTGGAGTTTCGCGGCGACTCGCGCGGGTGTCGTATCAGTGACGTCACAGTCGCGCTGGACGTGACGATCATCCTCCCGATGTGGGACATCCCACATGATGCTTCAGCCGCGCTGAGGGCCGAGTGGGATCGGTTCTTAGGCGCGCTCGAGCGGCATGAGCTGGGGCATCGGGCGATTGCGCTCGCCGGGGCTCAGCGGTTGGCGCAAACGCTTGCGCGATTGCGCGGGCGGACGTGCGATGAGGTGAAGACGGCGGCCGAGTACGCATCGCGTGATGAAGCGGCCGCGACGCGGGCATCGCAGATCGCGTATGACGACTCTACGAGTCATGGGATCAAGCAAGGAACTTCGTTTGGGAATGTTCGGTAATTGGGCACGGTCTATGAACCGAGA
>DASRDS010000161.1:0-22469 GCA_035652495.1 Gemmatimonadaceae bacterium | reverse complement strand
ACCTGGGCATCCGAGACGGGTTGGGCGTTCGGGGACGTTGTGTCCGAGGAGCAGGCGCCAAGGGCGACGACCAAGATCGCGGCCCCGATCGATGTGGTGAACCTCAAGTGCGACATTGGCTTTCGCCTCCTGGTGGGTTTGAGTGACTTCGCTTCTGCCACGGGAGACGGGGCCTGTTTCGCGGGCGTTAAGACCGGCGCGAAAAGAAAAACCGGCCAGGGCTATTTTGTGATAGCCCTGACCGGCCATGTAACGGTCTTACAAACGGCAGTTTGAAAGAGTCCAATGACTCTCTTCTTCTCCTAAGTGAGACTCTCTTCTTCTCTTAGTGAGATTCTCTCCTCTCCCTAAGTGAGACTCTCTTCTCTCGCTAAGTGAGACTCTTCTCTCCCTAAGTGACTCTCTCCCTGTCCTAAACCAAGTAATCGCGCGAAGCGCCGATTACTTGTCATAATCCATGCAGATGTGCAACTGGCGCAAAGCGGCGTCGATCGCGCCGATCGCCTCAACGCGATGCCCGCCGAAATCATGCGCAGCATGGTTCAGGTGATCTTTCGCGTGCTCGAGCGACCGAATCGCCGCTTGAATCTCGGGATGCGGCTCGTGCGCGGTGACGACAACCGGAGCGAGGGTCACAACCGGCGCCGGCGCCGGGGCGCTGCGCGTTCCGATGAAACCCGCGAAAGCCAACGCTGCGAAAGCTGTCCGGATCATGCTGTGTCTCCTGGGTATGTAAGTGACGTCCTACGGACGACCGAACCGACCTTCCAGTTGCCCCTGGGCTAGTAGATGCCCCCGCATCAAAAACGTTAAGGTCGCGTACGTCGTCCCCGGTCCGGCGCCGTTCAACGCCGGCACGTCCAGGGCTGAAACAGTGAAGATGTAGCGATGCGGCTTGTCGCCCGGTGGCGGACACGGTCCACCGTACGTGTGCGTGCCGAAATCGGCGTAACCGCCAATCCCACCGGCAGGCGTTGCGCTCGCGCCCGCGTTCTCGGCGAGACTGGTGACATTCGCCGGAATGTTGAAGACGAGCCAGTGCACGTAACCGACGCCCGTCGGTGCATCGGGATCCCAGAGCGTCACCACAAAGCTCTTGGTCTCGGCCGGGAATCCTTTCCACGCGAGTTGCGGTGATGTGTTCTGGCCCGTGCAACCGAAGCCATTGAACACGGTCTTCATCGGGAGCGTACCGCCCGCCGAGAAGGTGGTGCTCGTGACGGTGATCGGGGTTGCGCTCGTCGGCTTTTGTGGCGCGGCGGGTGTCTGAGCCGCGGCGGCCGTTGCGCAGAGTGTCAGCAACCATGCGCCGGATTTCATGCGGGGCAAAGTAGTGACGACCGGCTTTTCTGTCAGGTGGCCGTCAGGAATTTTTATGCGCTCTTCCCGGGTCTTGGATTCGTGACGATACTATCTCCCATGCGAAACTCACTAGTCGTGCTCATCGCGCTCAGCGCGATGTCGAGCGCCGCCATCGTGCGCGCGCAGGACGTGCCGAATCGCGAAACGGCGGTGCAGGTGCGGAAGGAGTTCATGAACGACCTCGATACCATGTACACGAAGTTCACCGCGTTGGCGACCGCGATACCGGCCGAGAAGTACGCGTGGCGCCCCGCGCGCGGGGTGCGATCGATCGGCGAGGTGTTCATGCACGTCTCGAGCGAGTTCTATGTTTGGGCACCCATCTCGTTCGGCGCGAAGGCTTCGCCTGCCATCAGCGGCACGAGCGATGCCGTCATGAAGCAGTATGAGTCGAAGTCGACGAAGGCCGACGTCGTGGCCGCGCTCAAGAGCAGCTTCGCGTACACGCAGTCTAGCATCAACGGGCTCGATCCGAATTCGCTCGTTGGGACTCGCAAGTTCTACGATGGGCAGTTTACGGGTACGATCATTCAGACATCGTACGGTATGGCTGGCGATCTGCACGAGCATCTCGGGCAGCTCATCGCTTATGCACGCATGAACGGTATCAAGCCGCCTTGGAGTAAATGAGTCGCACTCCAACTTCACGCGGCAACTCGACGATCTGAACCCAGGTCAATCGACTCTCGAGCGCCGTCAATCGAGGCAAGTTTCGTGGCATCGTAACGGGATGTAACGCGTGGTCAGTTCGAGATCATGAGCAAGAAGGCCGACGGTTTGGCCCGCGTGGTCGCGGCGGCGGGTGGTGATGCGAGGGCGGCGTTCCAGTTGTTGATGGTCGAGCAGATTCCCATGCTGGCCGACAGTGCGGCCAAGCCGCCGGTCCTCGGCGCGATCAAGGACGACGCGTTAGTCGAGAAGTAGCACCATCAGGATAACTTCGAGCCACGCGCCATCAAGCAGATGGGCGCGTGGCTCGTGGCCGTATGGCTTGAACGCAAAGCGCTCATATAGCCTGCGGGCGCCACTGTTCTCCGACTCGACATCCAGCCGGATGGAGCGAAGTCCGAGGCTCCGGGCATGCGCGATCAAGCGCTCCATAATGCCGCTGGCTACTCCCGCGCCGCGCGCTGATGGCGTGACGTACATGCCGACGATATCGCCTTTATGACGATTGCGCGTGCGGGTTTCGCGGAGGATCGTGCCGATCCCGACGAGCTCATTGGCTGAAAACGCGCCAATGGTGGCGTTATCAACGGTCGAGAGGCGTGCCCGATAGGCCTCGAGTGTGAGCGCGGCTTCTTCTTCTACGGTGCTGAGAAAAGCACGAGGCGCGTCGCGCAGGCCTTCCAGGCGAATGACCTTATAGGCGGCGGCGTCTGACGGATCCAGGCGGCGAAAAGAGACCTCCATCCCACAACCTACGCGGGATGGAGGTCGCCGAGCTAGAACAGCGGAATTACAGAACGTGATCGGGCACGACCTCAGATGGTGGGCCGGTACGCCGCTATTGGTCGGATCCCGACGCTGGCTCCGCGCCGCGTACGGCGCGCGTTTCACGGTGATGGGGAACCGGGACACCCTCCAGCACGCGCTCGATCGTCGCGACGACCTCGCGCGGCGTGCACGGCTTCGCGAGATACGCGGCGCAGCCGGCTTCGGCCGCGCGTTCGGGAGCCGGGGGAACGGCGTACGCGGTGAGGGCGACGACGGGGATGCGCTTGGTGTCGGGGTCGGCCTTGAGACGACGCGTCGCCTCGAAGCCGTCCATCTCGGGCAGCGCGATGTCCATCAAGATGACGTCGATCGGTTCGCGTCGGGCGAGGACAAGCGCGGCGGCGCCGGTCGCGGCTTCACGCACGTGAAAGCCCACATGACGAAGGTACGCGCCATACATGATGCGCGTATCCTCACTGTCATCCACGACCAAAACTGTGCGCGGCGACTCAGTCACGCGCTCAATCATTGAAACTCCCTCTGTCTGGCGATCTGTTCGGCGGCCGGACTGGCATAGCATCCACGGGCCGTGGATACCGTAGCCTCCAGAGCTTTGCGTCCCCGCTTTTCAACGGGTCTGCCATTGTCGCGAGCACCCCAGGAGGGACCTCGCCACCTGTTTCGTGCACGTTCCGTTGCGCTTACAAAATATAGCCGCCGCAGAGGTCGACAAGCGGAAATTATGTCGCTTTCTTGTTCGTATGACATACGAGAAGCCGACCGACGAGGAGCTGAAAACGAAGCTCAGTCCACTGCAGTACAAAGTGACCCAGCGCGAGGGCACGGAGCCGCCGTTCCGGAACGAGTACTGGAACAACCACGAGGATGGCATATACGTCGATGTGGTCTCAGGCGAGCCCTTATTCAGCTCACTCGACAAATTCGATTCTGGAACTGGGTGGCCCAGTTTCACAAAACCTCTCGATCCGTCGCACGTACGGACGAAAGAGGACCGGCACTTGTTAATGACCCGCACGGAGGTGCGGTCGGCCAACGCCGACTCCCATCTGGGACACGTGTTCGACGACGGCCCGGGTCCCACGGGGCTCCGCTACTGTATGAACTCGGCATCGCTCCGATTCATCCCCGTGGACCGCCTCGAGGCCGAGGGCTATGGTCAGTTTCTGCCACTTTTTTCTCACAAGTAGTCTCGTTTTCGGCGCCCCGGCCGGCGCTCCGGCCGACACGCTGACCGTTTTCGATGCGGGCAGTTTGGCGCTGCCCGTGAAAGTGGCGTTGGATTCGTTCGCGGCGCATACGCACACGGTCGTGCAGCAGGAGAACGCCGGGAGCTTGGAAACGGCGCGGAAGCTCACGGAGCTCGGACGTATTCCCGACGTCCTCGCGCTCGCAGACTACGAGGTGTTCCCGCGGTACCTCATGCCCAAGTACGTGACCTGGTATACCGAGTTCGCGCGGAACCGCATGGTCATTACGTACACGAAGGGCAGCATCACCGCGGACAACTGGTTCGATGTTCTCGCGAAGCCAGGGGTCGAAGTGGGGCGTTCGGACCCTCGCCTGGATCCTGCCGGCTACCGAGCATTGCTCGTTTGGCAGCTGGCCGAGAAGTACTACAAGCGACCGGGACTCGCGGACCGACTGCTGAGCAATGCGCCCGCGCGCAATATGCGGCCCAAATCGGCCGATTTGACGGCGCTGGTGCAGACTGGCGACCTCGACTACGCGTGGGAGTACGAGTCGGTCGCGCAAGCAGCCGGGCTGTCGTATTTGACCCTGCCGAAGCAAATAGATCTCGGTGACCCCGGTGAAGCTCAGACGTACGGAGAAGCCTCGGTTCGTGTGGATACGGTGTTGGTTCGTGGTGAGCCGATCGTCTATGGGCTTTCGATTCCAACACATGCGCCGCATCCCGGGACGGCGAAGCAGTTCGTGGATTTTCTGCTGTCGGCCGAGGGCCGGGTGATTTTGCGCCGGGCGCACCTCGATGTGCTCGATACGCCCATAAGGGTCGGACCGAGGTCGTAGGGAGCGGGGGCCGGACTCCACCGGCATGGGGCGATCTCGCCACTTGCCCCTGGGGGTCGGGTGCTCAATGTTGGGTCCTACGATGCCACTCGACATGATGACCGGCCTGGCCGGAGTGTCGGCCGGCGCGCGCCGCGCGACCGCGCACGAGGGGTTCTTTGCGGTTCTCCGAGATCTGGCCGAGGCAGGCCAGGCACGCGGCCTGTCAGGCGCGGCCATAGAGCAGGAACCAGCCTGGCGAGTCACGATGGCCGGCGTGGTGTCCATGCGATTGGTGGATCGATGGGCGAACAGTCGATCGCCCGCGGCGCCGGCGCCCTCGCTCGAGGAGATCGAGGCCGTGCAGCGCGCGATCCTCGCGTGCGAGCCCGGGGCCATTACGAACATTCTCACCGGCATCGTGCTGGCCGTCACGCGATGGTGGGGACGGCGGTCGCCGGTCGTGCTCACGAGCGTGCTCGCGTACGCGCGGCTGCTCGACGGTGACGATCAGCAGCAGTGGAAGCTGGCCGAAGATGTCTACTCGACGTTCCTCGCGCACGCGCGCACGCCGGATGAGTTCGAGCTCGTGCCGAACGCGTGCGTGCGACTGGGTCGGGCGCGGCGTCATCTCGGTCGCCTCGCCGATGCGTCGGCGGCGTACGAGATGGCGGTGGACGCCGCGATCGCCGCGGCCGACGCCTACAACGGACTGCTCGGCCGCATCGGCGCCGCATCGGTCGTGCGGCTGCGCGGCGATCTGCCCGCGGCCGAGGCGTTGCTCGACGGCATCGTCAACGATGCGCGCGCGATGTCGAATCAGCATCCCGCGTACTTCGAGACGCTCGCGCGCGCGCTGCACGAGCGGGCGTATGTCGCGTACGAGCGGGAGCAGTTCGAGTGCGCGCTCACGTATTTGCACGAGGCGATGCGCGCCTACACCGATGACCGGCAGCGGGATCGGTCGCTGCATGATATCGCTCAGGTCCTGGTCGACCTTGGCCACCGAGATGCTGGGCGTGATGCGCTGCTCGTGCTGCGCGCGACCGGCTCGTCGCCGCAGCAACGTTGGGAAGCCACGATCAACTTGATCGAGCTCGCCGCCGGCGATGGCGACGAGACGTTCTTCGACCGATTGGCGCACGAGCTCGGCGCGGTGAAAGTGCTGCCGCCCTATCTCGCGGCGCACTATCACCTGCAACTGGGCGATGGGTATCGGCGCTTCGGCCGGGCCGTTCCGGCACGCAATGCCCTCGCGCGTGCGATTCATATCGCCGAGCAGCATCGATTCAACCGGATCTTGATCATGGCGGAACAACTCAGTGCCGCGCCGGTGCTGCCGACGCGAGACGCGAGACGCGAGACTCAACCGCCGTCATCGGCCATCGCCCAGGTTGCGAGTTTCGTTCGTGAACTGCGCGAACTGGCAACCGCTGGGGAGGCCGACTAAGCGATTAAGTCAGGTGTCGCTACCTGAGAGGACGCCGGCCGATGACATCGGTGCGACTTGATGCGTTGAGTGCATAGGCTGCGTTGCAGCGGGGGCCGTCGGATTGCCGCACGCCGCGAGCACCAACGGAACCAGCGCAACCGCCGCTAGCAGGAATGAACGTTTGGCCATTGCTTCCTCGGTTTCGTGGAGGGTTTTGATCCCGTCAACTGAATAGTTGGCTTCGTGCCGAGAGGCGCCCATGTCGTCCGCGCGCCAATCTCGGTTTCACTCAGCCACAAAGCGCGCTTCGCGCTGCTGTGTGGCTGAGTCAAGCCTTAACTGGACCGCATGACCGCTTAGTAGCGGCGTTTGCGAAGCCAGTAAATGACGTCGTTGGACTTACTGCCGTGGCACGTTCCGCACGATTCCTGCCGAGCTCGCTCGATCGCACTGTCACATGGACATAGCCGCGTATCTGCCGGACCAACTCCTTCGCCCCTTCCGTGCTGCTGTGCGCGGCGTGCACGCCGTGCACGACGTCATGGGGCTTTCGGAATTGGAAGGCGCGTTGCGGTTCTATCCGATCGACGTGGCGGTGGTCGATCCGCAACTCGTCGGTCTCGACGCGCTGCCCGCGCTCGTGGCCGTGCTCGCGCGGCATTCGTCGGTGCACGTGATCGCGTACACGACCGTGTCGCCAGACGCGGTTCGCGCCCACGGCGTCCTCGCCGCGCACGGCTATCGGCACTTAATGCTCCGCGGATTCGACGACAGTCCAGACGCGATACGGACATTGATCGATGCGTTACCGGCGGACACCTTGACCGAGTTGCTGCTGCCCATGATCGATGGGCTGCTGCGCAAGGTGCCACCGTCGCTCGCGCACGCGATCGAGGAGCTGATGCGCGCGCCGCACACCATCGCGAGCGTTGACGAGCTGGCGCGGACGGCGGTCATGTCGCGCCGCACGTTCGACCGGGCGCTGGAGCGCGCGGGGCTGGCGCCCGGGTGGATGCTGGTGCGGGTCGCGCGCGTCGTGCGCGCGTATCATTACCTGCGCACCGCCCGCGCCTCGGTGCGCGACGTCGCGACCAAGCTCGGATACGCGACCGAGCGCGGGTTCGCCAATGAGGTGCACATCGTCTCGGGGTTCCTGCCGTCGTCACTCGCCGTGCAGCTCGAGCCACACGATTTTCTCACGCGCATGGCCGCGCGGTTGGAACGCACGGTCAATATGACGGACGACGCCCCGCATGATTCGCACGCTGGTCATCGATCGGCCTGAAAAAAAGAACGCGATCACGGCCGCCATGTACGCCTCGCTCGCGGCCGATCTCGACGCCGCGCGCCGCGACGACGACGTTGGCGCGGTGGTCATCACCGGCGCGGGCTCGACGTTCACCGCCGGCAACGATCTTCGCGACTTTCTCGAGCATCCGCCGGGCGGCGAAGACGCACCGGTCTTTCGATTCTTGTTCGCGTTGGCCGAGTTTGATAAGCCGCTGATCGCGGCCGTGCGCGGGCCGGCCATCGGCATCGGCACCACGCTCCTCCTCCACTGCGACTTCGTCTACGCCTCGCCCTCGGCTCGCTTTCAGATGCCGTTTATCGACCTGGGCCTCGTGCCGGAGGGCGCGAGTACGCTGCTCCTGCCGCGCCTCGTCGGCGACCGGCGCGCGGCGCAATGGCTCATGCTCGGTGAGCCGTTCGACGCGACGACCGCCGTCACCGTCGGCATCGCGAACGAGATCGTGCCGGACGAGGCTTTACTCGGCCACGCGCAGAAAGTCGCCGAGCGTCTGGCCGCTAAGCCGCGGCTGGCGATGCGATATACGAAGCACTTGATACGGCACGATCGCGCTGACGTGCTGGCCGCGATCCGGCGCGAGGCCGAGCTTTTTCGCGAGGCGCTGCGTTCGCCCGAGGCGCGGGCGGCGTTCAAGGCTTTCGTAGAAAAAAGTACGCCGTCATCGCGACCCCAATAGCGATCACGAGCGCGCGCACGCGCGAGGGCTCGACTCGCCTCGCGATCGCGCCGCCGGCGTAGCCTCCGACGATCGCGGCTACCGCCATCAGTGCGGCCGGCGCCCAAACTATCTTCTGCGCGAAAATAAACGTTATCACGGCCACCGCGTTCAGACAGCCGGACAGCAGGGTCTTGATGCCGTTCATCTGATTGACATCGGTGAAACCGGCAACCGTCATCATGCCGAGCATGAGGATGCCGATGCCGCCGCCGAAGTAGCCGCCGTAGATCGCGATAAAGAACTGACCGATGAATATGGCGGTCGTGCTGACGTGAACGCGCGAGCGTACGGCGTTCGCGACATGGCGACCGCCCGCGAACAGCAATGTCGCGCCGAGTAGCAGCCATGGGATGAGGTGGGCGAACGTTGTTTCCGGCGTCCAGAGTAGCAACATCGCGCCGACGAATCCGCCCATCAGGCTGATGACGACTAGCGTGATGAGAAAGCGACGTCCGAGGTTCTCGACATCGCGACGATACGCCAGCGCGCTCGCTAGCGCACCTGGACAGACTGCGGCGGTACTCGTCGCGTTTGCCGCGATGGGAGAAATACCGGCTACAATTAACGCCGGGAATGTCAGAAACGTCCCGCCACCAGCAACCGCGTTAATGGCGCCTGCGGCAAACGCCGCGGCCGCAAGGAGCAGGGCGTTCAATGAAAGGCTTTTAGAGCCTTCTTCGCATCGCCATCTCTCGGATCGATCGTCACCGCCAATTCATACTCGGCCCGCGCCGAATCCGGCAAGTTGGTCTGCGCGAAGATCTGCGCGAGCCGACTATGCGCGCGCGAGAGCTGCACTCGCTTCGAGGGATTCGCGCCGACCGGCGACGCGATGAAGCGCTCGAGCGCCGTCGCCGCGTCGTCGAGCCGGCGGCCCGAGAGCGCGCCGACGCGGCCGAGCTCATAGAGCGTCTGCCAGTCATCGGGGTGCCCCGCCAGGCGGCGATCGAGGAGCGCGAACGCCGAGTCGTACTGTTGCGCCTCGGCGAACCAGTCGGCGAGCGCCACGTAGCCGAGGCTCGAATCCGGGAACGCGGCCATCAACGAGTCGGTCGTCACGCGGACGCACGTCGAGTCGCGCGACACCCGACACGTGAGCAACATCGACTGCAGGCCATAGTAGGGCGCCCATTGGCCGAGCGCGACCGACATCTCGCGAGCGCGCTGCCGGTCGCCGCCGACGATGCCGGGCGCCTGCGCGAAGTACTCGATCAAATCGGTGCGCGCATCGAGGTTCGTCGAATCGAGCGCGACCGCCTTCTCGAAGGCCGCCTTGCAACGATGCGCGAGCTTGTACTTCAAGAAGAAGTCGGACTCGAGCGCGTGCCCGGCGTAGGCTTGGCCGAGCCGGTCCCAGTAGATGGGGTTGTCGTGATCGAGCGAGACCGCGCGCTCGAACCAGTCGACCGCCGGACCAAAATGCCCCTCGTCGAGCGCCGCGCGTCCCAGATCGAACGCGGCGACGGCGTTCGTCTTGGCGTACGGCTCGAGCAGCGGCACGGCCGCCGCGCGATGGCCCGCGTCGAAGAGCGCGAGCCCAGAGACGAGCGTCGTGTCGGCCGTGGCCTGGCCGTCGACTCTCGCCGCGAGGAGCGCGCACAATACGAGCGAAACCGGGCCGTAACGCACGTAAAATCCTCCCTGATACGGGGACCGCCCAAAGGGGCGTAACGTAACGTACGGCAAGCAGTTCAGCGCATCGCCGAGCGCAGCACGGCTCCAAAGGCGCTCGGGTCGATCGGCAGCGTGAGCGCCGGCAATCCGTAGGGACGAGCGCGCTCGACCACTTCCGAGGTTAATCGGCCAGGACTGAAGGCGATGGCGGGAATCCCGTCCTCGCGAAGCTGTTCCAGAAAATCGGGCGCAAAGCCATCCGGGTGATCGATGTCGAGCAGGATGAGGTCCGGGCGAGCCCGTGCGACCGCGACATGCGGCGCCTCACGCGCGTCGTCGTGGATCTCGACGGCATACCCCTCGACCTCGGCAAAAGCTCCAAGCAGCGTGGCCGTAGGCGAGTCCGTCGAGACGATCAGCACCGTCAGCATAGGTCACATTGATCAACGCAGGGCCTATGCCTGTCTCTATAAGTATGGGAGCGCTCTCATACGTTGTGTTCGCCTTCGGCGTGACAATCGCCCTCATCGCCTTGATCGTTACCGATCGACGAGGGCCCGAGTGGGATAATGGACGGTCGCTGCGCCGACGCGCGGGACTCATCGTTGGGCGCACGCGATGGCGATTCCTCCGCTATGCCGGCGAGGGGCACATCCTGACCGTCGCGCCGACGCGCTCCGGAAAGGGCGTGGGGGCGGTCATCCCGAATCTGCTCTTATATCCAGGGTCGATCGTCGTCACGGATCCCAAGGGAGAGAATTACGCCGTGACGGCCGCGCGGCGCCGCGCGCTCGGGCATCGGGTACTGGCGTACGATCCCTTTGGCGTGATCGCCGCTCCCGCGGATCGAGCCTCGTACAATCCGCTCGATCACGTGCGAGGGTTGGACGACGCTCGGCTCTTGGCCGACATGCTCATCATCCCCGATGGGCGGAACGAGCCATTCTGGGAAGAGGAAGCGCGCGCGCTGCTCACCGGGCTGATTCTGTATGCTATGACTCAGCCCGCTCCGTCACTCCTGCTGGTGCGTTCCTATTTGACGAGTAGCGCCAAAGATCTTCGCGCCCTGCTCGGCAAGATGGCGGCTCACGCCAATCCGCTCGTTGGGAGAATGGCCGCGCAAATCTCGCAAAAGAGTCCGAGAGAGCGCTCGGCGGTGCTATCGACGGCGCAAAGCCATACGCATTTTCTCGACAGCGCGGCGATGGCAACGGTGCTGCGTGAGACGCGGATCCCTGACGGTGGCGCCGAGACGACGACGTATCTGATCCTGCCGCCCGAGCGCATGGATGGCTATCGCCGCTGGCTCCGTCTCATGATCGGCTCCATGCTGAACATGATCACGCGCCAGCGCCGTTCGCGACGCGTCATCTTCTTGCTCGACGAGTTCGCGCATCTGGGCCGAATGCGGCCAGTCGAACAAGGCATCTCGCTCGTTGGCGGATACGGCGTCGGGTTCTGGCTGCTCGTCCAGGATCTCGCGCAACTGCGCGCCATCTATGGCGAGAGCGCGGCGACATTCCTGGCGAACGCCGAGGTGTTGCAGGCGTTCGGGATCAATGACTATGAGACGGCCGAGCATCTGTCGCGGCTTTCGGGGCGGTTGATAACCGCCGACGAGGTGCGGCGGCTCGCGCCCGAGTTCCAGCTGCTCTTCGTGCGCGGACATGGGCCGATTGCCGCGCGGCGCGTGAGTTACCTCTCCGATCGAGCGTTTCGTGGATTGGCTGAGCAGAATCCTCTCGCTGTGGATTAATCTGAGTCCCAGCTTGCCGCTGGGCGTCTATCACACGGTTCACCGGGCGCCGCATCGTGGCTCTATCGTGGTCGTGTGTCTTCCTGCCGCCGTCGGTTCGTTTGCGCGGGCTCGCGGGTATCTGGGGTTTGGTTCATGTCCCGGTCATGTGGAGCATCTCGGCAAGCGCATCGCCGGCATCCCCGGCGATACCATCGACATTGAGGCCGAGGGAGTTCGCATCAATGGGTTCCTGATTCCCTCCAGTCGGCCGCTACTGAGTGACTCACGCGGGAGACCGTTGATCAGCGCCCAGGGAGGGGTCGTGCAAGCAGGTCAGCTGTTCTTATTGTCGACTGATCACCGACGGAGCTTCGACGGCCGATACTTCGGCGCGGTCGCGGTCACCGACCTGCTAGTTGTCGAGCGCGTCCGTGCGTTCGAACACGCCGCCGAGCCAGTTGATGGCGATCCAGAGCTCGACGGCCGCGACCGCGAGCCCGGCCAGGATGCCAACGGTCGCGGCAATCGGCGTCCCGCCCATGACGATCGCGAGCCCGATGCCGGCGCCAGCGGCGGGCGTGAGCGCGATCACGAGCAGCAAGAGGGCCGCGATGGCGCCAAGCGCGCGCTGGCCGAGCGCTTCGAAGGCGATCTGCCCGGAGTCCATGGGGGCGCCGATACGGACCCACGCGGGGACGATCAGCGCGATCGCGTTCTGAATCGTGAGACTGAGAATGTTCACGATCGGCAGAATGACGAGCGCGCCGAGCAGGATGCCGAACCGCATGCGAAACGGAAACTCGCTCAAGAACGCGAAGGCGACCGCGAGCGCCGCGACCTGGAGCATGGTCAGGGTCAACGTCGACGAAAGAATCTCGGCGAAGACGACCGTGCTGCCGCGCAGCGGGTACGTTCGGAGCGTCGGAAGGTGCGCGAGATCGGCGCGCAAATCGTTCCGAATCGTGAGGGGGCCCGCGAACGTGAGATAGGCGACCGCCACGAGCGCCGCCATGCCGAGGAGCTCCAACGAGCTCGCGCCGATCGTGCCCTGAAAACCGACAGCGCGCGCGACCGAGAACGCGATCACGAGCACGAATGTGAATCGCACGGTGGCCGTCAGCTTGAGACCGCGCGCGGCCGCGGTCGCGTTCTTCCAGATGATCGCCAACCAGGCCGGCCCGTGAGGCGAGAGTCGAATGAACGTACGGGTTGAACCCGGCGTGCGCGGTGTGGCGACTCCGGCGCGGGCCGCCGCTCGAGCCGCGAGTCGCGCGGCGCGGCGCGCCGATGCGTCGACGGCCGCATCCTCGAACACCGCGTCGGCACGCAGCACCCAGATGTAATGACCGACGAGCAATAACAGGGCGGGGCCGATCGCGAGCAGCCAATCGTGCGTCGTCTCGGAGTACGCCGGCGCGATGATCCAGCGGAACGGAGCCAGGATCGCGTTGGGAATCGGCTGATGCAAGGCGTCGCCGATCCGACCGAGACCCTGGGACAGGTCACCCATCGAATGGATCGACAGCAGCGCCGGCGCCAGCGAGTAGACTAAAAGCCCAATCGCCAGTCCGACAACCATGATGGCGGGCGCGTTGCGCTCGAGGCCGCGACCCCGCTGCGCCGCGGCCGTGCGCACGAGCGTCACGCCCATCTGATGCATGAAGGACGTCGCGAACAGAATCCACAGGCCGATGAGCCTGAGCGGCAGCGCCAGCGGATGAGACGTGCCGCCGCTCCGCCACAGCAGCAGCGAGATGAACGCGGCGCTCAAGAGCATCGAGGTCTGGACGCGGAGCAGTCGATACAAAATGAGATCGCGCCGCTCGAGCGGAGCCGGAAACAGCAGCTGAATCTCGGCGGGCGTAAACGCCAACGTTCCGGTCGACGCGCCGAAGGTCCACCACTTCGCCGCGAGCAGGGCCAGCGCGAACGCCGAGCCGAGCGCGAATCCGTGCTGAATCGGGAGATAGTCGGTGGCTTGCGGCCCCTCACCGCCCTCGGGACGATAGAAGATGAGCGCGAGGTAGAGGAGGCCGACGACGAGCGCGAGCGCGTACCGTGGACGCCGCAAACGCGCGATCGAGGCCCGAAGGCGATTTCTGGCCGTCGCGCGTAACAGGTACGCGAACGCGTCCAGTCTCGGCTTCGCCTCGACTCGGAACAGTCGGCGGCGGTTCATTTCCGGAGAGCTGTCTTGCTTAGCGAGCATTTAAAGGAGTCGTTGAACATGCTCGACTACGTCTCGCTTACGCGGTCAGCGCGAGGAAGAGATCCTCGAGGTCGAGTCCCGCGAGCTCCGGGCGCGAGGCGACGATGTCCGAGACCGTGCCGTACGCGACCATCCGCCCGCGGCGGAGGACGAGGATCTGCGTGCACAGCTCCTCGACCAGATGCAAGAGGTGAGAGCTCAGCACGACGGCGGCGCCGGCGGTCGCGCGCTCGACGATCGTCTCTTTCATCCGCTTGATGCCGGCGGGGTCGAGACCCGTCAGCGGCTCATCGAGGATCAAGACCCTCGGGTCGTGAATCAACCCGCACGCGATCGCGAGCTTCTGCCGCATGCCGCGCGACAGCTCGGCCGGCAGCCCGTTGCGCTTGTCCGTGAGCTCCAACTCCTCGAGCAGCGGCGCGATCCGGTCATCGACATCCGAGACCGTATAAATGCGCGCGACGAAGCGGAGATGCTCTTCGACCGTCAGATACTCGAACAGCTCCGGCTCATCGGGGATGAACGCGAGCGCGCGCTTGGCGGTGAGGGGGTCCTTGGCCAGATCAGCGCCCGCGATCGTGATCGTGCCCTTTGACGGCCGAATGATACCGGCGACGCTCCGGAGCGTCGTGGTCTTGCCCGCGCCATTCGGCCCGACCAGACCCATGATCTCGCCGGGCCCGACTCGGAACGACAGACCGTCGACAGCGACGAGATCACCGTACAACCGGGTCAGGCCGGAAACATCGATCACGCCCCAAAGATAATTGGGCGCGTCAGGCGGCCGTCAGTTTCGCGATGACGGCTGACCCCATGTCATGGGTCGAGGCGGGCCGAATGCCGCTCGGCGCAATGTCACGTGTCAGGCAACCCGACGCGATCGTCGCCGTGACGGCGGCCTCGATCGCCGCGGCTTCGGCCTCGAGGCCGAGGGAATGACGCAGCAACAGCGCGACGCTCAAGATCGTGCCGATGGGATTCGCGACGCCCTGGCCGGCAATGTCCGGCGCCGAGCCGTGGATCGGCTCGTACAGACCCTGGCGCGTGTCGCCGAGTGAGGCCGACGGGATGAGACCCATCGAGCCGGCGAGCACGGACGCTTCGTCCGTCAGGATGTCGCCGAACATATTATCGGTGACGATGACGTCGAATTCCGCGGGCCGGCGAATGAGATGCATCGCGCACGCATCGACGAGCAGGTGCTCGACCTCGAGATCGGGGAATTCTTCGCGCGCCAATCGCGAGACGACATTGCGCCACAGGCGCGACGTCATGAGCACGTTCGCCTTATCGACGGATGTGAGCTTACCCCGCCGTGTGCGCGCGAACCGCGCCGCGAGTCGCACAACGCGCTCGATCTCGCCGATCGTGTAGACGCACGTGTCGAAGGCTTGGGTGTCACTGCGTCCCTGGGGACCGAAATAGAGCCCGCCGGTCAGCTCGCGCACGACGAGAATGTCGACGCCCTCCAGCCGGTCGGCGCGAATGGGCGAGGCCGCGATCAGCGGCGGATGCACCTTCGTGGGGCGAAGGTTCGCGTACAGCGAGAGCGCTTTCCGAAGGCCGAGCAATCCGAACTCGGGACGCTCGGGCGCGTCCGGGTTGTCCCACTTCGGGCCGCCGACCGCGCCGAGCAAGATGGCGTCGGACGCCTTGGCGATCGCGAGCGTGTCGGCGGGCAGCGCGGTGTCGCAGGCGTCGAGCGCCGCGCCGCCGATGAGCGCCTGGGTCAGATCAAATGTGTGACCGAACTTGGCGCTGATGACGCCGAGGACACGCACCCCTTGAGCGATGACCTCGGGTCCCACGCCATCGCCGGCGAGTACGCAGATATTCGCCTTCACAGAGACCTTGTTGTCACGATTCGTGCCGGGGGCAATATACTTGAGCCATGACTCCCTCCAAGTATCAGGCGGTGACGCTCACCCTGCTCCGGATCGTTGCGGCCGGAATCTACATGCAACACGGCGTGCAGAAAGTCATGTCCTTCCAGCAGCACGGCTCGTTGGGAGGGCCGTTACAGTACACCGCCATGTTTCTCGAAACGGTGTTTGCGGCCCTCATTATTCTGGGCCTCTTCACGCGGATCGCGGCCTTCATCTGTTCGGGTGAGATGGCGGTCGCGTACTTTTTGTTTCATGCGCCACACGGGTTCTTCCCCGTGAATAATCACGGCGAAACGCCGGCGCTGCTCTGCTTCATCTTCTTTTATTTGTCGGCCGTCGGCGGGGGACCGTTCTCGCTCGACGCGGTCTTCAGACGCAATGCGACTGGCTGACGTCCGCGCCGAAGCGCGGGGCTGCCGGGCCTGCGACTTATGGAAGGCGGCGACGCAGACCGTCTTCGGCGAGGGACCCGCGCCGGCCACGGTCATGATGGTCGGGGAGACGCCGGGTGATCAGGAAGACCAGCAGGGACACCCATTCGTCGGTCCGGCCGGCGCGCTGCTCGACAAAGGGCTCGAGGCGGCCGGCATCGATCGGACGAAGGTGTATCTCACGAACGTGGTGAAGCACTTCAAGTGGGAGCGCGGCGCCAAGAGCGCGCGGCGGATACACAAAAAGCCGAACGCGACCGAGGTCGCGGCCTGCCGGCGGTGGCTCGACGCCGAGCTCAAAGCCGTCAAGCCTCGGATCATCGTGTGCCTGGGCGCGACCGCCGCGCAGGCGATCCTGGGCAAGAGCTTTCGCGTGACGAAGCAGCGTGGTGTGCCGGTGCCGTCGCCGCTCGCGCCGGTCGTGGTCGCGACCGTGCATCCGGCATCCGTGCTGCGCGCGATCGACTCGGCTTCGCGGCGTCGCGAAGAACGGGCGTTCTTCGCCGACCTCAAGAAGGTCGCCAAGCTGGTGGCCGCGAAGTGAAGATCGCGATCGCCGGCGCCAACGGATTTATCGGCAGCGCATTGGTCGCGCATCTGGGCGCGGTCGGGCATCGCGTCGTGCGGCTCATGCGGCGCGGGGCGGACGCGTCGCGCGGGGACGCGACGTGGGATCCGTCGCGTGGCCTGCTTGATCCGGTGGTACTGGACGGGGTGCAGGCCGTCGTGAATCTCGCCGGCGAGCCGGTGGCTGAACGATGGTCGGCCGATCGGAAGAAACGCATCAAGGCCAGTCGCGTCGAGGCGACGACACTCATCGCGAAAACGATCATCGGGTTGCCGCGGCCGCCGCGTGTGCTCGTGAATGCGTCGGCGATCGGCATCTACGGCGATCGCGGCGATGAGTTGCTCGACGAGACTTCTGCACCAGGGACTGGGTTTCTGGCCGAGGTCGCGCAGGTGTGGGAGGCTTCGGCTGCGCCCGCGGCCGAGCGCGGCATCCGCACGGTGTTCACGCGGTTTGGCATCGTGCTTGGTGCGGCCGGCGGCGCGCTCAAGGAGATGCTGCCGCCCTTTAAGCTCGGCGCCGGCGGGAAGCTCGGCAGCGGGAAGCAGTGGATGAGTTGGGTGACGCTCGACGACGTGGTTTCCGCCATCGATTACGCGATTACGTCCGATCGGGTGAGTGGGCCCGTCAATGTCGTTGCGCCGAATCCGGTGACGAATGCCGAGTTCACTCACGAGTTGGGGCACGCGCTGCATCGGCCGGCCGTCGCTACCGTCCCTGGCTTTGCACTGAAGCTGGCGTACGGGGAGATGGGGGAGGCTGTCTTGCTGGCCTCACAGCGTGTCGCGCCACACGCGTTAGAGCGCGCCGGGTTTGTGTTCAAGCACACGGTCTTGGCTGAGGCGTTAAAACAGATCCCCTTGGGGCGGTGAGTACGACAGCGAGCCAGGGGTAATCACCGCTGGCGTTGTCCCGGTATGAATTGGTGTTCCGGAGTCTAATATGTGTCTCACCTCGACTCCTCCAGCGGTGAGATAATCTGATATCAGGCTTCTATGGCAGCGCCACCATAGGGCTTCGGCGCACATGAATACGAGAGGAGATTTCAACGCCAGCGCGCTGACTAGCGCTCGGTGGAATTGCGGCGTCTCCATGTAATCCGCGTAGCCGCGAAAGGCATCGAGTCGCCAACCCGTGTTGATTGAGTCCGGCGCTGGGTTACGTCTGCCGCCAAGATCTACAAAATGGGCGTATTGAATCCCGGCTTCGGCGAGTGAAGCCTTGAGTGCATCGCTGCCGAACTGTGGATGACGCCTCGAGCCGGGAAACCGGCGGACGTCAATCAGGGTCGCGATCTCGTGGGACGTTAACAGCGATATGAAGTCATCGATCGAACGCGTAGAGTGTCCGATCGTGTACGCGTACGGGGGTGCCTTCGCGACATCAGCGAATGAGACTATCGTCGGCTATCGCGGTGGATGACCACCATGCCGCAGCACCTCGGTCGCTTCTTCAATGCGCCGGATATACTGCGCGACTCGCTCATCGGCACGCCGTTTCGGCAGCACGAAGTCCGGGTTATCCGGCTGATCGCCGCCCTCGTCGACGTAGAGGTCTCCGCCCTGCCGTTCGACGACGGACTCCCAGTCCTCGACGGCGTCGAGCAGATCGCCGACCTCGTCGCTTGATTCCTTGCCCGTTAGCTCAACGCCCCGGCGGCGGAGCTTGGCCGCCAGCTCGGCGACCACCCCGGCTCTCTCCTGATTCTCCTCCATTCCTGATCTTAACATTATTTTTGAGCCTATGCCGTTAGTATCGTTTGAATCGTTGCCCGAGTCCGCTCGGGTGTGGGTGTTCGCGGCGGACCGTCCGCTCGCGTCGCCGCAGGTCGATATGCTGCTGGACGTAGTCGACGCGTACCTCGCCGAGTGGCGGGCGCATGGTCAGCCGCTCACGGTCGCCCGCGAGTGGCGGGATGACCGGTTTCTGACGATCGCCGTCGATCAAACGGACGCCTACGCGTCCGGGTGTTCTATCGACGGACTCTTCCGTGCACTGCGCGGACTCGAGACGCGCCTTGGCGCCGGTCTCGTCGGCGGCGGGCGCGTGCACTTCCGCGACGAGACGGGCGCGATTCGGACCGTCACGCGCGACGAGTTTTCGCGGCTCGGCGAGTCCGGCGTCGTCAATCGGCGTACGCGCGTGTTCGACCCCACGGTCGCCACGGCCGGCGAGTGGCGCGAGCGCTTCGAGACCGACGCCGCGGATTCGTGGCATGCAGCGGTGCTACCCGGGTGATTCGGGTCGAGAGTTACACCATATCGATCGACGGGTATGGGGCCGGGCCCAATCAGAGCCTCGAGAACCCGCTCGGCGCCAACGCCATGGATTTACATCAGTGGCTCGTCCCGACGCGCACCTTTCAGACCGAACACGGGAAGGGCGGCGGCACAACCGGCGTGGACGACGACTTTGCCGCGAAAGGATTCAAGAATGTCGGCGCTTGGATCATGGGCCGGAACATGTTCGGACCCGTGCGCGGGCCCTGGCCGGATGACTCGTGGAAGGGGTGGTGGGGTTCCAACCCTGTGTATCACAAGCCGGTGTTCGTTCTGACCCACCATCCGCGAGCGGATCTCGTCATGGAAGGCGGGACGACGTTCTACTTCGTCACCGACGGGATTCAGGCCGCGCTCGAACGCGCGGTCAAAGCGGCTGGCGGTAAGGACGTGCGCATCGGCGGCGGGGCCGACACCATCCGGCAGTATCTGCGGGCTCGGCTCATCGATGAGATCCACTTCGCCATCTCGCCTGTCCTGCTGGGGTCCGGCGAGTCGCTATTCGCCGGCGTGGATACGCGAGCGCTCGGCTATCGCTGCCGCGAGGTGGTGCCCGGAGAGAAGGCTACTCACGTGGTGCTGGCGCGGGGATAATCGGCCAGAGCGTCTTGTGCGTGCCGTCGCAGTACGGCTTCTTCATCGACGCGCCGCATCGACAGAGCGCTATCGCTTTCTTGTCGGGGCGCGGCGACGGAATGACGTTGCCAGCCTCGTCGACGATCTCGACGTGCTCGGCGTCCTCGGCCGAGATGCGATAGGGGCCGTTCGCGCTGACTTTAATGCGAATCATGCACGGCCTGGGCGTAGCGTTTGACTCTCGCGAGCATGGCGTTCAGCCCGACTTCTCTGCTGCTCAGTCCGATGTCGGACATGACTTGCGCCACGAAGTCGTTCGGTAGCGACATCGCCACCTCGGGCGGCTGATCGTTGATCGCCGCGAACATGATGGCGAGAAAGGCCGCGATCGTGGGCGACTGGCGACAGTTCAGATCCGCGTAAAAGTGGATCTTGCCATCGACAACTTCCGGAAACAGGTCCACGCACGTCTGGCACTCTGGGACCGTGAATTGCTCGCGGTCTAGTGACAGGAAGCGCTCAGGGACCGGCTCGAGTTGCTTCGAGTATTGCACGAGCGCCTGCATCTTGTCCTCTCGCGACAACGCGCGCAAGCGCTTGAGGACGCGCTCGATCGACTGGGGCATGGACTGCGTGGTCTCCATGCCTGAAAGATAACGGCAGCCGCTTAAAACATGCGCTTGATCTCGATCGCGAACTGCTGCCCGTAGTACTCGCGCTGAAAGCTGTAGTGTTGGTGCGGCGTACCGGAGTAAAAGCCGAACACCGCGTTATTGAGGTTCAGCCCCTCGACTTCAAGCGTCGTCCGGTCAAACACCGTCCACTCGACGGACGCGTCGATCTGGCTGTGATCGTAAAAATACTGATCGCCGGTAGCTGGATTGCTGGTCCCGTCGCCATAGCTCGTGATGTTCGCGGCCTGCCAAGCCCACGCGAGGCGAGCCTCGATGGGGTGACGCTCGTACGTCAGGGCGATATTGGCGAGCGATGGCGACTGGCGTGGAAGCTTCGTGTGGCGGGTCACGGCCGCGGAGTCGAGCGGCAAGGTCGCCCACGATGAGATCAACGTGCCGTTGATGTCGAACCCGAACCCGGACCAGAACGACGGCAGAAATGCCAGGCGCTGGCTCCAGTCGAACTCGAAGCCGAGCAGCGTGCCGTTCGATCCGTTCTGCGGCTGACCGGCGCGATAGTTTGGGCCGTCGTTGAACGGCGCCACGCGGTAGCCGGGGAACGATTGGACGAAGATGAAGCCGTTGATCCGCTTGTAGAACACGCCAGCCGAGAGAATTCCCGCGGCCGGCAGGAATCGCTCGGCTAGGAGATCGAGATTCCAGGCGCGCTCGGGTCTCAGGCTCGGGTTGCCGATCATGACGATCGTCGCCGGGTCGCCGATCAGACCCGATACCGACGGCGCGAGATCGGAGAAGTTCGGTCGTGCGATCGCGCGCGAGGCCGCGAATCTCACGTCGCTCGCCGCGTCGATCTTGTATTTCACCTCACCACTGGGGAAAAGATCAAAATACGTTTGGCTGGCGCTGAGATCGTTGTGTCCCAGATATGAGCCGTGCGTCAGCTCGCCCCGCAAGCCGCCGTTGAGCGTGAAGCGCCCGATCGCGCCGCGGGTCATCGCGTATGCCGCGTACACGCGCTCATTGCCCGAGTAGCTCCCGAGCGCGTTCGCGAGCGTGTCACTGTGTAGCGCGAACTGGCCCGGGTGCGCGTTCTCGTACTGCTGGACCGCGCGGTCGTCGGGGATCGGCCCGAACGTCAGCGGGTGGATCGCCGAGTAGAACCCGGGATCGTTGAACGGTGCCACGAACTGCGTCATCGGCAGCGGTGGCCCGGTGTAGTCGGCCGAGTACGTCGCGGTGGTGAAACGAGAGCCCTGGTCGCTCACCTTCGCGCCGAACTTGACGTGCGGCGTCGCGAAGTCGACCTGGCCCCCCACGGTGTAGGCGCGATTGTGCGTGTTGTCGTTCGCGTACCCGCTCATGAAGAAGTTCGAGGCCTGCTGCGCCGCGCCGGCGAGGCCCGCGCCGGGGAACGAGTACAGCGGCACGTTCGGATTCGAGTAGTCGTAGCGGACAGTGGTCGGCATGCCGTCGGACGACCCGTAGTTGAATGGCGACGCCCGGAAGTTCACGATGTCCTCGCTCGTGCCGCCGGAGCTGGCCTGGTACGACAGCGTGTCGTGGCCAAGGAGCGTGCGTCCGCCGATCACGCTGCTGTACAGCTGATCGGTCGGCGTCAGCGACTGGGAAAGACGATACAGGGTCGCGCCCGTGTCGAGGCCGATCGCGCGCGTATTCGGCTCGGGCGCGACCGGGCCGCCGTTGCCGTTGCCGACGTCGAAGACGTACAGCGTGCCGTGGTCGAGGAACTTGCTGTACAGTCCCCTGGCGTAGATCGTGGTCTCGTTCGTGAGGCGATAGTCGAGATCGAGACCCGCGCCGTATCGCGTACGGTTGTATTGATCGATCTGATCGCTGAATTCGTTCGGGTAGAAGGGCACGACGCCACCGCCCGTGGCCCACGTGGGCTCGATGTCGTTGATCGTGCGTTGATTCACATCGAACGATCCGGCGACCACGAACCCGAATCGTTGATTCGCGCCAACGCGGCCGCCATACGTGAGCGCCGCCTCGCCGATGCGTTTGTCCAGCAGTGTGATCGCGCCATACTCACCGCGAATCGAGCCATGGGGTGAGCCCTCCGGTATTTGCGTCACCACGTTCACGGTGCCGCCGATCGCGGACGCATCCATGTCGGCGGTGAGCGTCTTGCTCACCTCGAGTTCGCCCACGAGGTCCGACGGAATGTCATCCAGCCGCGGGTTGCGCTGGCCCTGTGCCGTGCCGGGCAGGTGCACGCCATCGATC
>DASRDS010000160.1:0-6083 GCA_035652495.1 Gemmatimonadaceae bacterium | reverse complement strand
ACCCAGCGCTTACCCGTCGGCTCGTCCACGAGGAACTTGACCGGCGACTGATACTCGACGTGACCCAGCGCCACGGCCATCTCGACTTCCTCGGCCGTGCTGTACCGCTTCGCGTTCTTGACCTGCGCGTCGAAGTCGGGTGCCGCGCGCGTGGCGAAATAGCAGCCGAGGACGATGTCCTGGCTGGGCTCCGCGACCGGGCGACCGTCCGACGGCTTCAGAATGTTGTTCGAGGACAGCATGAGCAGACGGCTCTCGAGCTGAGCCTCGAAAGACAATGGTACGTGCACGGCCATCTGGTCCCCGTCGAAGTCGGCGTTGAACGCCGCGCAGACGAGCGGGTGAATCCGAATGGCCTTCCCCTCGACCAGTACCGGCTCGAACGCCTGGATGCCGAGGCGGTGCAGCGTCGGCGCTCGGTTCAAGAGAACCGGATGGTCGCGGATGATCTCCTCGAGAATTTCATACACCTCAGGCGACTCACGCTCGACGATCTTCTTGGCGCGCTTGACCGTCTCGGCAATGCCCTTCTCGACCAGCTTGTGGATGATGAACGGCTTGAAGAGCTCCAGCGCCATGGCCTTTGGCAGACCGCACTGATGCAGCTTGAGCTCCGGGCCCACCACGATCACCGAGCGCCCGGAGTAGTCCACGCGCTTGCCAAGCAGGTTCTGCCGGAACCGGCCTTGCTTGCCCTTCAGCATGTCGGAGAGCGACTTGAGTGGACGCTTGCCACGTCCACGGATCGCCTTTGACCGACGCCCGTTGTCGAACAACGCATCAACGGCTTCCTGGAGCATTCTCTTCTCGTTACGGAGAATGACTTCGGGCGCGCGATGCGTGATCAGCTTCTGCAGACGGTTGTTGCGGTTGATGACCCGACGATACAGGTCATTCAAGTCCGATGTCGCAAACCGGCCGCCGTCCAGTGGAACCAGCGGACGGAGGTCAGGCGGAATCACCGGGATCACATCCAGGATCATCCACTCCGGCTTGTTTCGGACATCGCCGGCCTCGCCGGAGTTCTTGAACGCGTCGACGATCTTGAGCCGCTTGAGCATTTGCTTCTTGCGATGCTGCGACGATTCGACCGCGACGGACGCGCGCAGCTCGTCGGCGACTTTGTCGACGTCGAGCCGGCGCAGCAGCTCGCGAACCGCGGGCGCGCCAATGTCGGCCAGGAACGCCGCGTCGCTTTCGTCGCGGGCTTTCTGGCGCAGCGAGAGATACTCGTCTTCATCGAGCAGCTGGTTATGCCGCACCTCCTGCTGCCCGGGATCGATGACGACGTAGTTCGAGTAATAGATGATCTTCTCGAGATCACGGAGCGTGATATCGAGGAGATTCCCCATCGGGGAAGGCAACGTCTTGAAGAACCAGATGTGCGCGACCGGCACGGCCAGCTCGATGTGCCCCATGCGCTCGCGACGGACCTTCGAGAGGGTGACCTCGACGCCGCAACGATCGCAGATCACACCGCGATAGCGAATGCGCTTGTACTTGCCGCAGTGGCACTCCCAGTCCTTGACCGGCCCAAAGATCCGCTCGCAGAACAAGCCGTCCTTCTCGGGCTTGAACGAGCGGTAGTTGATGGTCTCGGGCTTGAGCACTTCGCCCCACGACCACCACGTGCGCAGGCCGGCCATCTCCAGCCGCTCGCGCTCCTTGGGATCCTTCGGACCGCGAATCTCCTCCGGAGAGGCAATGCGGACCTGAATGAAGTCGAACGCCGACGCGCGGGTCTCGCGCGCGCTGCGAAAATCGATCATGAGTTACCCCTCACTCCCGTTGCCGTTACCCGTCCCGCCGTTGCTTGCTCCTGGCAATCCCCCACCGTTCCCGCCACCGTAACCGTCGGCGGTCGAGCCGAGCGTCACTTTGATCCCCAAGGCTTGAAGTTCCTTGACGAGTACGTTGAACGATTCCGGAATGCCCGGCTCCGGAAGGTTCTGGCCCTTGACGATCGCTTCGTAGACGCGACTGCGTCCGTTCACGTCGTCCGACTTGACGGTCAGAATCTCCTGAAGCGTGTGTGCCGCGCCGTACGCCTCGAGCGCCCAGACCTCCATCTCGCCGAACCGCTGACCGCCGAACTGTGCCTTGCCGGCCAGGGGTTGCTGCGTGACGAGCGAGTAGGGCCCGATGCTCCGGGCGTGAATCTTGTCGTCGACGAGGTGCGACAACTTCAGCATGTAGATCTCACCAACCGTGACCGGGCTGGCGAACGTCTCGCCCGTCCGCCCGTCACGCAACCGAACTTTGCCGCCGACGGTAATACCCGACAGCCGGAGCAGCTCGCCCACGGCGTTGTCGACTTCCGCGTCGGTCTTCTTCTTCAACAACGATGACAGCACCGGCAGCTCCTCGGCCGCCAACGTGTCGGCCGGGTCCCGATCCCGAAGCTTCTCGAGATTCGGAATGAGCTTCGCGGCATCCGCGCCCGCATTGCCCCCCGCCTCGATCATCGACTGGTGGAACGCGATCTGGTGCTCCATCTCCTTCTTCTCACGATCGGCCAATTCCCTGGCCGCTCCCACACAGAAATCACGAACCCGCGTGTAGACATCGCGCGTGGCGGGCGACCGACCGCGCGAGCCCAAGTCATTGAGCGTCGCATCGGCCAACAGCTCGACGCGCTCGCCGGAGTCATCCGACGGCTTCAGGTCCTCGAGGATCGACCGAATGTCCGCATCCGTGATGACCGGTGAGGGGATCACGAGCTGCAACGCCTCGCGCGCCCACTTGAGTCCGGCCAGCTTGAGCAGCAAGCCGATCTCTCGCTCGTTGGCGCCCTGGAAGACCGGGGTCTTGGCATAGAAGCCGAGCACCCGTGCCGCCCATCCGAGATGGGTTTCCAGGATCTGACCGACGTTCATGCGGCTCGGAACGCCGAGCGGGTTCAAGACGATATCGACCGGCCGACCCTCGGGGAGGAACGGCATGTCTTCTTCAGGGACGATACGGGCGACGATACCCTTGTTCCCGTGGCGTCCGGCCATCTTGTCGCCAACCGAGATCTTTCTCTTTTCAGCGAGATAGACTTTGACCAGCTGGATGACGCCAGGGGGCAGCTCGTCCGGCTGCAAGATCCGGTCAATCCGCTCCTCGGCCTTCTCCTCGATCTTCGCCTTCTCGTCGTTCGCGGCGTCGATGATCGTGCGCACGCGCTCGTTGATCGCCTTGCTCTCGACGCGGAACGTCTTGAGATCGAGCGTGGCGATCTTGAGGGTGTGCAGGAACTCGCGGTCGAGCTTCGTTCCCTGCGGGATCGCCTCTTCGACCGTGCCTGACTTGAGCGCGAGCGCCACTTTCTGCCCGTCGAGTAGCTCGACGAGCTCCAGGTCGCGCGCTTCGTTTACTCTGACTTTCTCCTCACCCTCCAATCGCCGCACCTCTCCAATCCTCTCGCCTCGATCCTTCTCGACCACCTGGTCTTCGATGCGCGAGAAAATTTTGACGTCGATCACCACCCCTTCCATCCCAGGTGGGACTTTCAGCGAGGAGTCTTTGACGTCCTTGGCTTTTTCGCCGAAGATGGCCGTGAGCAGCTTCTCTTCGGGTGAGAGCTCGGTTTCGCCCTTTGGCGTGATCTTGCCGACCAAAATGTCGCCCGGCTTCACATGGGCGCCGATACGGACAATACCGCGCTCGTCCAGGTCGACGAGAGATTCCTCGGCGACGTTCGGGATTTCACGCGTGATCTCTTCTTGGCCACGCTTCGTGTCCCGGACGTGAAGCTCCAGCTCCTGAATGTGAATCGAGGAGTAGACATCGTCCTTGACCAGACGCTCGGACAGAATGATCGCGTCTTCGAAGTTGTGACCGTACCAGGGCATGAACGCGACGGTGACGTTCGCGCCAAGCGCGAGCTGCCCCATCTCGGTCGCCGCGCCATCGGCCAGTACATCACCGGCCTGCACGCGCTGACCAGCCTTCACCAGTGGACGCTGGTTGATGGCGGTGTCTTGGTTCGTTCTCCAATACTTCTTCAAGCGATACCGGTCGCTCTGGTTGAGCCTCGCCAACGGCGAACCCGCGGCCGCGCTCGCGCGCGCTGCCGCCGCGCCTTCGGCCTGACCGGCGTCGACAATGATTTCGTCGGCCGTGACACGCGTGACCAAGCCTGCCCGACGCGCGACCACCACCGCGCCAGAGTCAACCGCCACTTTCTCTTCCAGTCCAGTACCAACCAGAGGAGTCCGCGGATTCAACAGCGGAACGCTTTGGCGCTGCATGTTCGATCCCATCAGCGCGCGGTTCGCGTCGTCGTGCTCGAGGAACGGAATGAGCGCGGCGGCGATCGACACGAGCTGCTCCGGCGCCACATCCATATAGTCGATGCGGTCCGGCGGCGTCAGCGGCGCATCGCCCTGGTGCCGGCAGAGCACGAGCTCGTCGACGAACGTCCCGTCGGGATTGAGCTTCGTGTTGGCCTGGGCGATCGTCGCGTCTTCTTCCCGGTTCGCGTCCAACCAGGCCAGCTCGCTCGTGACCTTGCCGTTCTTCACAATGCGGTATGGCGTCTCGATGAACCCGAGATCGTTGACCTGCGCGTAGCAGGCGAGCGACGTGATCAGACCAATGTTCGGACCTTCCGGCGTCTCGATCGGGCACATGCGGCCGTACTGCGAGTAGTGCACGTCGCGGACTTCGAAGCCCGCGCGCTCCCGCGTGAGACCGCCAGGCCCAAGCGCCGACAACCGCCGCTTGTGCGTGAGCTCGGCCAACGGGTTCGTCTGGTCCATGAACTGGGACAACTGAGACGAGCCAAAGAAGGCTTGGATCACGGCCGACACCGTTCTCGCATTGACGAGATCGTCCAGCGAGATCTTTTCCGGGTCCGTGTTGATCGACATGCGCTCCTTCACCAGGCGCGCCATGCGGCTCAACCCGACCGAGAACTGATTCGCGATCAGCTCGCCGACCGAGCGAATACGCCGGTTGCCGAGATGATCGATATCGTCCGTATGCCCGCGGCCCTCGTGCAACTCGACGAGATACCGCACGATCGCGACGAAGTCATCGCGAGTCAGCACGGTCTCATTCGCCGGCCGCTTGAGGCCCAAGCGCTGATTGATCTTGTAGCGACCCACGCGACCGAGATCGTAGCGCTTCGGCGAGAAGAAGAGCCGCTCCAACGCCTGCTTCGCCGTCTCGCGGTTCGGGGCATCGCCCGGACGGAGCAGCGAGTAAATCTGGCGCAGGGCCTCTTCCTCGGAGTGCGTCGGGTCCTTGGCCAGCGTGTTCTTGATGAGCGCCGACTCGACCCGACCCGACGCGGCGAACACCTGCACCTTGAGAATCTCCGCCTTCCGCAGCCGCTTGATCAGCGTCTGGTTGAGGGCCGAGTGCGCCTCGGCGACCACTTCGCCCGTCGACGGGTCGACGACGTCGCGCGCCAGCGTCTGCGGCTCCTCGCGCTCGCCGCGCTCGATGGCGTCGAGCTCATCGCGCACGTCGACCGTGGTGTACGAGGCGAACACCTGGATCTTCTTGTACTTGAGCTCACGGAGACGCTCGACGAGCTCCTCGGTCAGCTCCGTGCCGACCTGGATCGTGCGCTCCGCCTCGGCCGCGGCCTGTTCGGCCTTGGCTTTCTTGGTCTTCGGCTTCGGTGCCTCGGGGTCGTGCTCTTTACCCGGGAGGACCACCTCCTCGGCCACGATCGCACCCGCCAATTCTCTCAGTTCTTGTCTATTCGCGCGGACCTTGGTCAGATCGAGATCGCGAACGCCAAAGAACAGGTTATACAAATCAGCGTCCGACCCATAGCCAAACGCACGGAGCAGGGCGGTCGCGGGAAATTTCTTCTTTTTGTCGATGTGAACGTAAATCACATCGTGGATATCAACGGTGAACTCCACCCACGAGCCGCGGAACGGAATGATCCGGGCCGAGATGAGGCGCTGACCGTTGGGGTGCGTGGACTCTTCGAATACCGCACCCGGGGATCTATGGAGCTGACTCACGACGACCCGCTCAGCACCATTGATGACAAAGGTGCCGAGGTTCGTGAGCAGCGGCAGCTCACCGAGATACACTTCCTTCTCGATGATATTCCGCGGCCGCTTGACGCCGTTCAC
>DASRDS010000159.1:0-9975 GCA_035652495.1 Gemmatimonadaceae bacterium | reverse complement strand
GCCGGCCCGAGTGATGGCTCGAGCTCGGCCACTTGCGCCAAGGGCACGACTTCGCCGTGGGAGCCGCTGATGTAGAGCTTATTCAGATCGAGTGGCGACGATTGGAATCGCGGCGCCATCTCGAGGACCACCCAGTACTCGTTGACCGCGGTGTAGATCGTCGAGACCTGCTGCGCGTTGTACCCCTCGGCCAGCGCGTTCTCGATGGACGCGGGCGTGAGTCCGAGTGGCGCTGCCTTCACCCGGTCGATGCGGACGGTGACCTGCGGGTTCCGGTTCAGGAGATCGCTGGTGACGTCCGTGATCAGTGGGACTTTCTGCAGCGCATTGAGGAGCTTGAAGGCGCTCGAGTACAGGACGTCAATGTCCGGGCCCTGCAGGGTGTACTGATACTGCGACTTGGCTTGTCGACCGCCGATCTGGATCGACGGCGGGTTTTGCAGATAGAGACGGAATCCGGGGATCCCTGAGACGCGCCGCGTGATCTCTTGCACGCACACGTCGGCGGACGGGCGCACCTTCGGGTCCTTGAGCGTGACGAAGATGTTCCCTTGGTTCGACGCGCCCGCGGATCCGCCGCCGCCCAGCGCCGACGTGAACCGGTCGACACAGGAGTCTTTCGTCAGGATGCCAGCCGCCTTCTGTTGCAAGCGCGACATCTCCTCGAACGATGTGCCTTGTGCCGCCTCGGTGGTCGCTTGCAGCTGACCGCTATCGCTCGGCGGGAAGAGACCCTTGGAGACGAGGCGGAACAGGACGCCCGTCAGGAAGAGGATGAGCACGGAGAAGAGCAGCGTCAGGGGTCGGTGGCGCATGACCCACTCGAGGCTCCGCTCGTAGGCGTTGAGCGCCATCGTGAAGCCGCGCTCGCTGACCTCGTAGAGGCGACCGTGCTTGGTCTCGTGATGCGGCTTCAAGAACCGGCTGCAGAGCATCGGCGTCAACGTCAGCGAGACGAACCCGGAGACGAGGATCGAGATGCTGATCGTGAGCGCGAACTCGTTGAACAGCTTGCCGACGACGCCGCCCATGAAGATGAGCGGGATGAAGACGGCGGCGAGCGACAGGGTCATCGACAGGATCGTGAAGCCGACTTCGGCCGATCCCTTGAACGCCGCGTCCATCGGTGCTTCGCCGGCCTCGATGTGCCGGACGATGTTTTCCAGCATGACAATGGCGTCGTCGACCACGAATCCCACCGCTAACGTGAGGGCCATCAGCGAGAGATTGTCGAGGCTGAAATTCAATAAGTACATCACCGAGAACGTGCCGACGATCGCCATCGGCAGCGTGAGGCTCGGGATGATGGTCGCCACGACGCTTCTTAAAAACAAAAAGATGACGAGAACGACAAGAATTAACGCCAGGAGGAGCGAGAACTTCACGTCGTGCACGGCGCCCGTGATCGATACCGAACGGTCGAACCCGGTGTTGACCGTGACCGTCGAAGGCAGCTCCTTCTCGATCTCCACCATCTTCTTTTTGACGGCGTCGACGACTTCGACCGTGTTCGTTCCGGGTTGGCGCGTGACGGCCAAGAACACGGTGCGGGCCATGTTTTTCCCGTTCCAGTACCAGGCGGCCGCTTTGTTATTCTGAACGTCATCGATGACGTTGGCGACGTCGCCCAGTCGCACGGGCGCGCCGTTCTTGTACGTCACGATCAGGCGACGGAACTCATCGGCGCTGTAGAGCTGGCCGGTGGCGTAGACGGACGTCGTCTGATTCGGCCCGTAGAGAATGCCCGTCGGGATGTAGACGTTCTCGTTCGAGATCGCCTTGGCGACGCTGTTCACGCTCAAGCCTCGCGAGGCGAGCTGGCCGGGATCGAGCTGGACGCGCACGGCGTACTTCTGTGAGCCGAACACGCTGACCTGCGCGACGCCGTTCACCATCGAGATCTGCTGCGCGATCGTGGTTTCGCCGTACTCGTCGACGGTGGTCATGGGAAGCACCGCCGACGTCAGGGCATAGAACAGAATCGGCGCCGCGGCGGGGTTTTGTTTCCGGTACGAGGGCGGGATGATGTTCGTCGGCAGATTCGGGAGCGCCGCCGAGATCGCGGCGTTCACGTCCTGGGCGGCCGCGTCGATCTTGCGATCCAGCGAGAACTGGATCGTGACGGAGGTCGAGCCGAGGGCGCTGGTCGACGTGATGTTGTCGATGCCGGCGATGGTGGAAAACTGTTTTTCGAGTGGTGTGGCGACCGTGGCGGCCATCGTCTCCGGGCTCGCGCCCGGGAGGGACGCATTCACGGAGATCGTGGGGAAATCGACCGTTGGCAGGTCGCTGACCGGCAGCTGACGGTAGGCGATCACGCCGAACAACAGAATGCCGGTCATGATCAGGGTGGTCATGACCGGCCGCTTAATGAAGAGCGCGGTCATGCCACCCGCGCGCGAGCCGTGCGAGAGGTCGATCCCGGTGCTTATCTCGTGCTGGCCGGTCGTAAATACCGCGTGTTCGTCAGTCGCCACACTTGGAAAATACGCGCGGCCTACTTCGTCCGTTGGTACAGTCCGGTGTATGTGGCCGTGCCGATCGAGTGACCTTTCGTCGCGTTCAAGAGGCCATCGCGATCGAGCCCAGCCTGCAGCGCGGACGGCGCGAGATCGAGGGCGTACAGTGTGAACACGTAGTGATGCGGCGGGTCACCGACCGGTGGGCACGGTCCGCCGTACCCGGGCGACGGAAATCCCGTTTTCCCCTGCGTGATTCCATCCTTCACGCCCTCGGGCAGCGAGCCGCGCGCGGGATCGATGCCGTATGCGACCCAGTGCGTCCAACCCTGACCTTTGCGTGCGTCGGGATCGAACATGATGAGCGCCAGGCTCTTCGTGCCGGCCGGCACGCCGGACCATTTCAGTGCCGGCGACACGTTTTGTCCGCCGCATCCGTTCTGGTCATACGCTTGGGCCACGGGGATGGTCCCGTTGTTCTGGAACGTGGACGACGAGAGGGTGAACGCGGTATGAGTCGCCATAACGGTCACGGCGGCGATAAGGGCGAATACGCTCTTCATGCTCGTGAACTTATCGGGTCCCTTGACACGTGACCAAATGGTCACACATTGTGGGTGACGTGGAGGATGTCTTCAGAGCCATTGCCGATCCGGTTCGTCGGGCGTTGTTAGACCGGCTCTTTCGTCATAACGGATTGACGCTTGGTGACTTATGCGACGGTCTAGACATGACGCGCTTTGGCGTCATGAAGCACCTGCGAATTCTCGAGGCCGCCGGGTTGGTCACCGCGCGGAAGGTTGGCCGCGAGAAGCGCCACTATCTGAATCCGGTGCCGATTCGGCTCATCCACGATCGGTGGGTGAGCAAGTACACCGGCCCGATGGCGGCCGCTCTCATCGAGCTCAAATCCGCATTGGAGGGCAGCGCAGTGGGCGCTGAGGCCGTGGTGCAAGTCTACCAGATCGTGATTCGCACGACGCCCGAGCGTCTCTGGCGAGCGCTCACCGAGTCTTCGTTCGCCCGTCGCTACCCGTTCTACATGAACATCGACTCGACCTTCGAGCCCGGCGCCCCGATTCGATTCGTCAACGACAAGGGCGTCACCGCGGTCGAAGGCGAGATCCTCGAATCCGACCCGCCGCGTCGCCTCGTGTACACGTGGGTCATTCGCTATGACGCCAAATTCGCGGACGAGGTCTCGCGTGTGACGTGGGAGATCAAGACCATTGGCGCTCCCGGCGACTCGCTCTGCCAACTCACCGCGACGCACGACGTCACCAACGCGCCCCTCACGGCATCGCATGTCGTTCAGGGCTGGTCGCTCATTCTCTCCGGTATCAAAACGCTGCTCGAGACCGGCGAGCCTCTCATCATCACCCGCAACGTCTAATCACCATGCCCACCACCCTCCTTCGCATCGCCTCGGTCGTCTATCTCCTCTTCACCGCGGGGCACAGCTTCGGCGCGATGATCAAGGATCCCCAGGGCGGCGGTCCGCTCAAGGAAGCCACCCTAGCGGCGATGCGCGGCTATCACGAAAACGTGATGGGCTCCTCTCGCTCTTATTGGGATTTCTATAAGGGCTTCGGCTGGATGGTCAGCTGCTTCCTCCTGCTGCTCGCGATCCTGTGCTGGCAACTCTCATCGCTCGTCCGCAACGACCCCTCAGCCGCACGCCCGCTAGTGCTCACGCTCTTCCTGATCTCAATCCCCACCACCGTCTTATCCTACACCAACTTCTTCGCCGCCCCCGCCGTCTTCGCGACCGTGGGTACCCTCCTCCTCGGGGCTACGCTATCTTACCTTGCTCTACGGTAAACGGGGCGTAGCGTAGCCCGGTAGCGCGCCTGCTTCGGGAGCAGGAGGTCGCTGGTTCAAATCCAGTCGCCCCGACTTTGTCTGAATGTCCGACATACTCATGGTATGTCGGACATTTGCGTTGGTGTCTGCACGGTCCTGCATTGAGCGCTGCCGGCGGGATGCATAGTAGCGATACTACGTCTCGTCGGATGCGGAGGTCAACCGCGAGCTCCAGGCTGCATCCGAATCGCAGCCTCACCATAGGCGTCATCTCAGCATGCTCAGGTGACCGCCGGCGATGTGCCAGCGGCCGTTCTCCTGTATCCACACGCGCGTGTAGCGGAGTAGCCCGGACACGGGCTGCCCCTGCACGATCGCGGCGCTATCCATTAGGACACTCGTGATGGCCCCGCCGGGAATCTCCCTGAGCCGGTAGTCGACGGGTACGAGCTTGGTAATTTTTAGCGCCCCTGAGCGATGCTGCTCGAGATCCTGGGCTTTCGTAGCAAGCTCTCCCGTGGGCCCGGCGAACAGCAGATCATCGGCGATCAGCTCGTCGAGCGTGGCTACGTCAGCCGCCAGCTGCGCCGCCCACAAGCGCTCCTCGAGCGCTCGAATCACGTCGTCGGTATGCATATTCACGGCCTCGTGATCGTCTCGTAGTTCGCGGGCAGCCATGTGTAATGGCCATCTTGACCGCGGACGTGGCCGAGTGCTGGGAACGAGAGATGGCCGCCGGCTATCCAGTCGTTTTCCTGAGCGGCTAACGCCAAGACGCGCTGGCGTTGAACGGCCGCGGCAGCCGGGTCGGAATCGAATGCGCTCGTGAGGGTCGGGTCGGCGAACTGCATCGCGGCGAGCAGGACTAGGTCGCCGAGCACGATGAGCTTCTGGCCCTGGCTTTCGACTACGTACGAGGTGTGTCCCGGGGAATGGCCATGCGTGGCCATCGAGCGGATACCGGGAGCGAGCAACGTGTCGCGATCGATGATGGAGAGTTTACCCGCTTTTCGATAAGGCTCCATCAAATCCGTCCAGAATGGAATCCAGTTCTTCGTCCAGGCGGGCGCCTGGTCCGGGTGAAGGAGCAGGTCCATTTCACCTTTGGGCAGATGCAGAGTGGCGTTGGGGAACGCGCGCGCGTTGCCCAGTGTGAGGCCGCCGACATGGTCCGGGCCGAGATGCGTGATGTAGATGTCGTCGATCTGATCGGGTTGATATCCCGCGCCGCGCAAGTTCGCCATCAAGTGGCCCGTTCCGCGAAAGAACGGTGAGTCAGGCAACTTTCCACCGGTGCCGGCGTCGATCAGTACGAGCTTGGTGCCCGTGTTGATCAGGAATGCATTGTAGGACATGCCGACGGGATCAGTGAGGGCCATGGCCGATAGAGCGGCCGTGATCTGGTTGGGCGTGGCCTTGGGCAGGACTTGGTGAGTGGCGTAAGGCACGACACCATCGTTCAGCGCCGTGATCTCGAAATCGCCGAGCATCATGCGGTAGAAGCCCGGTTGAGTCTTCACCATGGGCACGGGTGTCTGGGCCTGCACGAGGGCGCATGCCGCCATGATTGTCAGGACGATCGTTCTCATGGTCGAGAATTAAACGCCTCGACGCCAGAGGTGCACGGCTTCGACGCCGAGGATGTCGGGATATTCCTCGGGCCAAAAAAGCTTGGCCCCCGGCACGCGGTGCACGCCGCGTGAGCCCGGAAATGTTTTGTCGAGATAGTCGGCGTCCGCTGGAGAGAACAACGTGTCGGCCATGCCCCAGACGATCCGGAGCGGAACGTCGTTGCGGGGCAAGCCGATTAGCGGGTTGGGTGTCAGGCCTAACGCGTACGCATGCGCGAGCGCTGTCCGCTCCGGGGTGCTGACGAGCGGTCGTAGATAGCAATCGATGGCCTCGTCGGTCGGGTGGGCGGAGTCGGAGTAGCATTGGCCGCCGATGCCCCGCGGTGAGCGGGCGAGGGGTTTGTCGACGAGCCATGGCGCGAGCCAACCATCCGCGAATGTTCGATTGGGTGGGCTGTCGGATGCCACGTCGCAGTTGGTCAGGAGCAGCGTGCGGACGCGATCCGGGTACTGGGCTACGAACAGCTGTGCGATGGCGCCGCCGCTGTCGTTCGCCACGAGATCGACGCGCCGAATGGCGAGGCCGTCGAGGAAGGCGGCGAGCATCGAGACTTGGGCGAGTGGTGTGACGGGTTGACCGGGGGCGACGCGCGTGTAACCGAGTCCCATGAAATCCGGCGCTATGCAGCGGCGATAGGCTGACAATCGATCGAGCGCGCCGCGCCACTGGAAACCGTTGAGTGGGAAACCGTGTAGGAAGAGCGCGACATCACCAACTCCGCGTTCGACGTACGCAATGTCGCCAAACGGTGTGTCAGCGAAACGTCGCGATGCGTGGAAGCTCGCGGCGTTCATGGGGCGGGGCAGGCGCAGGCCGCACCCCGTCACCGCGGCCGTTGTCAGCGTCTCGAGAAATGCGCGTCGATTCATCGTCGGCGATGTCGGTTGTGAATATGCCGGCGATGAGCACGACCACCGCGAGTACGAGGATGGCCGCCAGCATGAGAGGCGTCAGTGCACGACGTTGAGGGCGATCACCGGCGTCACGCTGCGACCCGTGTTGCGCGCGATCTCGATCACGCGCGCGCCGACGATGAGGCCGACGCCCGCGTTCCAGTTGTACTCGACCGCCGGCGTGAAGCCGATCGCCTCGCTGGATCCGGTATGCCGAACGGCGGCGCCGCCAACCACACGCGTGTCGCCGTTCCAGCCGTAGTTCGCGTCACACGCCAGAACCCAGTTGCGCGTGACACTATACTCGGCGGCGAGATCGACGAACGTGGACGGGCCCGGATCGGCGTGTCCGCCAAATCCCGTCGCCGTGCCATAGACGCTGGCATCGGCAATGGGCACGCGACTCGACAGGATCGTCTGCTGCACGTCGAGGCGTGAGCGCAGCACGCGCCCCGTCGGCATCCAGAAGTACGTTTGCGAGTAGAGCGCGAGCGTTGTCGTGTACGCACCGGCACCAAGCCCGTCGCTCGTCCGATCGCCCAGGCGGTCGTACTTACCCGTGGGAAACGTCTCTTGGATGAGCACCGACGTCGTCGGCACCCAACTCCCGACATGAAATTGCGTGAGCCGGTATTGCGCCTGGGCCGTGAGGTCCTCGAATCCCAGATGCGCGCTACTCGGCCCGCCACTCACGGCGTCGTAGCCGAAGATCGGAATGACGCCCACTGAGACCCGATCCGCCAAACCATAGATGAGGTATGTGCGGGACGTGAACGTCTGCGAGTGATCGCCGATGACGTCGTAGACATAGGGCTCGAACAGCACATGTCCCGCTGGCAGCGTCGCCGCGCCGGCGGCCTGTACGGAGCCCGTCCACCACGCATCGCCGAGCGACTGCTGGCCGACGCAGGGCCTGGCGGTCAGCACGCTGAGCGCCAGGAGCGGCGACCAGGCGTGAGCCGTCATTGCTTCGCGTCTTTCGGCGTCACGGCCGAACGGTGCGCTTCCTTCAACTTCACGGCGCACGCGTCGCAGCACACCTCGACGGCCTGACCGCCGATCGTGACTTGGACCGCGCCCGCATCGAGCGCGCAATCACACGCGGCACATGTTGATTCTGGCATGGCCAGAGTATGCCGCGCCGGAAGAACCTGCCGCTATCGAATTATTTAGCGATCCAGCGCCGTGCGCCGAAACGCTGCCGGCGAGCGCCCATACATCTCATGGAAGGCCGCCGTGAAGTGACTGTGGCTGGAAAAGCCAAGCTCGAGGCTGAGGGCGGTGAGGTCATCGTACTGGTCGATGAGATCGAGCGCTCTCGCGAGTCGCAGGCGCAACTGATAGCGGTAGAGTGGTATCCCTTCGACCTGCTGGAACACCTGCGTCAAATACACCGGCGATCCTCCGCCCACCTCGGCCGCGACTTCGGCCAACGTCCAACGCCGACCCGGCTCAGTCGCGAGCACGAGCTTCGCCCGGTCGGCGAGGCGCTGGCGATGGACGCTCGATCCCGGCGCCCGGGTCGTCCGCGTACCCACCGCTCGTCGCATGAGCGTCAGCGCGACACTCTCGACCTCCAAGGGCTCGGCGAAGCCCTGGCGAAGGCTGTGCCGCAACAACATGACCAACGCCTGCGCCCGCGGATCGATGCGCAGCCGCTGCGGCCGAAACGCGAGCGCTCCGCGACCGACGAGGAAACCTCGCGGCACTAACTCGCGCAACTCGGCCTCCGCGACGATCAGCGTCAAGCTCGCATCACCACCCGTCACCGGGGGCTGACACGATACGCTTCACCGGCATTGAAGAACAAGACTTGGTTCGCATCAGCCACCGCCTGATCGCCGCCGAGATGGCGGACGTATACGCCGCGGTATGGAAACACCAACTGAGTTGCCGTCGCGCACTCTTCGGGCGAAACGTCCCGATGACTGCCGCGGCAGTACACATCGCGGATCGTCACCGTGGGCGTGGTGAAAAGCGGATCGACGGTAAACTCCGACATACCTGAAATATGTCGCGTCACCCGTTTGTTGACAGATGCGCGCCAATGACATAGAAATCGCCCCTCGATGGCGCGATCGTTACGTGTGGAGGGCGGAGACGAAGGGCGGGCGGCGGCCGACGCCGCGTTGGTCGCGCGGGTGCGGCGCGGTGACGCGGCGGCGCTCGAGGAGTTGTTCCGCGCATACGCGACTCCGCTCCGGACTTTTGCCGCACGGTTGGTCGCCGAGCGCGAGGTCGCGCACGAGATCGTGCAGGATGTGTTTCTCGCCATCTGGGCGCAGCGCGCCACGTGGGTCGTGACGGGATCGGTCTCCACGTATCTGTTTCAGGCCATCAAACACCGCGCGCTCAACGTGGTGAGGCGCGAACACATTCATCGGCGCTTCGAGACCGGCGCGGTCTCGGGTGTGGTCGCCGAGTGGCTCGGCACCAAGCCGCCCTCGGCCGATGCGCTGGCGCAGAGTCGCGAGCTCGCGGAGGCCGTCCAGCGCGCGGTGGATCGCTTGCCATCACGCGTCCGCGCGGTCTTCCGGTTGGCGCGCCACGAGGAGCGGTCGTACGCCGAGATCGCGGCCAAGCTCGGGATCTCCGTGGGCACGGTCGAACGAGACATGGCCAAGGCCGTCGACGCGCTCCGGCGCGAGCTCGCCGCCTGGCGCGGAAACCGGCGATGATGGCGTAGGACCCGGAAGTGTGTCTCACCTGGGCATGACACGAACTCGTGGCGCCCAGTGAGCGAGATGGACTCCGCGATGCTCGCCCGATACCTCCAGGGCGAATGCACGAGCACAGAAGCGGCCGCGGTGGAGCAGTGGATCGCGGCCGACCCCACCCACGCCGCGGAAGTCGCCGCACTCCGCGCCGCATTCGACCGCGTCACCGACGACGCGCTGTGGCACGGCATCGCCGAACGGATGGCCGAACCGCCGGTGCGCGAGTTGCGACCGCGGACATCGGCGCCGCCGCACCGGATATCACGACCCTACATCGGGCTCGCCGCCGCGCTGGTGTTGGCCGCGGCCGGCCTCGTCGTCGCGCAACGCGCCAACTGGTTCGTTTCGACGCAGCCGTTTCGCGACTTCGTCAGCGCGGCCGGGAGTCGGGTGACGGTCACGATGCGCGACGGCACGCAGGTCGTACTCGGTCCGCTCTCGCGACTCCGCGTGCCGGCCGATTTCGGATCG
>DASRDS010000158.1:0-8329 GCA_035652495.1 Gemmatimonadaceae bacterium | reverse complement strand
AACGTGACTTTATTTTTGCGCGCGAAATCCGCGAGGTTCAATTCGGTGGTGGTGCCTTGTTGGACACAGACGGTCGCGCCGTCGAGGCCCTTGGCGTTCGTGACCTTCGAGGCCTTGGGGACCATGAAGCCCTGACCATCGTAGAGATAGATCGGGCCGAAATGGAAGGGGCGCTGGAGCGCGCGGCTCGACGTGACCGTCGTGCCATTCGCGAGGATGTCGACTTCGCCCGACAGGATGCCGGAGAATCGCTGTTGCTGCGTGTAGGGCAGGAATACGGCTTTCGACGGATCATTGAACAGCGCGACGGCGACGGCGCGGCAGAAGTCGACATCGAATCCGTGCCATTGCCCGGCATCGTCCGGCGTCGCAAAGCCCGTACCGGCGGTGATGCCGCATTTGACGGTGCCTCGCGCTCGCACCGCTTTCAGCGTCGACCCACCAGGAGGGGCCGCGCCGGTGTTCGCACAGCCGGCCGCTAGAATCAGTAGTAAAAACTTTTTCACGCGAGCGCCTGCTCGAGATCGGCAATCAAATCGTCCGGGTCCTCCAGGCCAACGTGTAGCCGTATATAAGGTCCGGACGCTGCCCATTTCGTGGCCGTGCGCACCGAACTCGGATCCACGGGGATCGCTAAACTCTCGTAGCCGCCAAAGCTCACGCCCATGCGGAATAGTCGCAGCTTGTCGAGCAGGGTATCAATCGGCCGTGGCCTCAGCTCCACACCAAATAAGCCGCTGGCTCCCTTGAAGTCCCGTTTCCAGATCGCGTGCCCTGGATCATCGGGCAGCGCAGGGTACCGGACGCGAATCACGTCCGGACGATCTCTTAACCACGACGCGACGCGGAGCGTGCTCTCATAATGGCGATCGAGTCGAACGCCGAGTGTGCGTAATCCGCGCAATGCCAGGTATGCCTCGTCAGAGCTGACACAGAATCCCAGCTCGGCGACGGCTGAGCGCACGCGCTGGTACAGCGGCTCGGTCGTCGTGATGCTACCCATCATGACATCCGCATGCCCACCGATGTACTTCGTCACCGCTTGGATGGAGACATCGACTCCATGCGCGATGGCAGGGAAGAGGTACGGGCTGGCCCACGTGTTGTCCATGAGCACCAGGATGCCACGCTCATGCGCCACGCGGACGATGGCGGGGACGTCCTGGACCTCGAACGTCATGGATCCGGGCGACTCCAGGAACACCACGCGAGTGTTGTCGCGGATCAGCTCTCCGATCTCCTCTCCCACCAAGGGGTCGTAATACGTCGTGGCGACCCCATAACGCGCCAACGTGCGATCACAAAACCGGCGTGTTGATGGATATGCGGTGTCGACCATTAATAAGTGATCGCCACTAGCGAGCAGCGCTTGCAGTGCGGCGGTGACGGCTGCGAGCCCAGATGGCAGCAGCATCGCGCGGTACCCGCCTTCCACCGCCGCGATAGCTTCCTCTAAGGCAAATGTCGTCGGCGTACCGAGCTGGCCGTATAGGAAGCGGTCGAACCGGATTGCCGGATTCCGCGACGCTTGAAACTCGGCGTACGTCGGGAAGAGGATCGTCGACGCCCGATACACCGGCGGGTTGACCGCGCCACGGCGATCCTCGGGATCGCCGCCGGCGTGGGCGAGCAACGTGTCGATACGGGTCACGCGCGTTCCATCACTGTCCGCGAAGCGACTCGAGCGCGCCGCGCGCGTCCGCGGCACCGGACGCGCCCCGTGCTTCGAGAACCGTGGCGTAGTGCTTCCATCCCCAGATATTGCGCGGCCGCCGCCTGGTCCGCTCGGCCAACAACTCGCTCGCGACATCGAGCCGCCGGCCACGCCAGGCCGCGTCGATCAGCAGCTGATCGAAGAGGTCGCGCTGCGCGTGGCTGCCGCCGATGCGCCGAAAATGCCCGCGCACGGGCATCAGCGCGTCGACCACGTCACCGTACGCGCCGCGTCGGTGCGCGACGACGGCCCGAGCGAGCGGTAAGCCGACATCGGCCATGACGTGCGCCTCGGTCCCCTGTTCGCCGCCGAATCGCTCGCACGACGCGACGAATCCGTCGTGCTCGCCGACCGCGGCGAGTGCCATGAGATAGTGGAGATCCGCGAACACGAGTGAATGATCGCGGTCGTGGCCCTTGGCGCAATCCGCCAGCTCGCGCCAGCGGGCGCCGACGTTGATGCCGGATTGCTCGAGGCGCCAGAGGAGCGAGACGGCATTGGTGACGTCGAGGTATTCGTCCGTGGACTGACGGCGGACCTCGCGGTCGTAAATCTCGAGCACCCGGTCATAGCGCTCGAGATCCAGCTGAAACAGCGCCTCATGCCACCGGAGATGCAGCGCGAAGTTGCTGCAGCCCTCCCACTGATCAGACAGCGACGCGATCCACGTCAGGCCATCGCCGAGTCTTCCTTGCATCTCCGCGACGTGCGTGACCGCGTGCGCCGCCCAGATATCGCGACGGTTGAGCTCAACCGCCTTGCGTCCCATCTCGTCGGCTTGCGCATACTCGCCTGCTTCTTCCAGGCCGTAGGCGTAGCAGCCTAGGACATAGCCATAGCCTGGCATCGATGCGTCCCAGGATGGGAGCGCTCTTGCTATGGTATAGCGCATGCGTTGGCTCTCACCGAGGTATGAGAGCACGAATTGCGATACTCGCAGGGCGACGAGATCTCTCGGGAATTCCGTGAGCAGGACATCCCAATGCTCGGCCGCCTCCCGCATCTCTCCTCGCGTCCAGGCTTCGAGCGCCGCGACATGCAGCCTTTCACGGCGCGCTTCGCGCTGCCGCTCCATGGCGCGCTTCGCGCGGTCGAGAGCCGCTAGCGCGAGCGGGATCTGATCGCGCTTGCTCGCCATCATATGGAGGTAGCCATCCAAACAGTGGCCGATGGCGCAATCGGGGTGCTCCGAGAGCAGGCGGGCGAGTTGCTCCCGGGTGTTGGCTCGCGCGCCGAGGAACGCCTCGATAACGCCGTCGATCATGTGACGATCACGTGATCCAGTAACGGACGATCGGATCGCCGGTATTGACCACTTTGTGAGTCCAGATCAACCCGACGATCCCGGCTCCGGATGACGTGACCCGCTCGACGGTGTCGCCGAAGACGCCGACGATCTCGGCGATCTCCTGCCCGAGCGTGATCTCGTCGCCGATCGCGACCTTGAGCCGCACGAGGCCGGATCGCTTGGCGCGAATCACGGTCCGATCGCGGGCCGCGATCCGCGGGCCGTCCTGCGTCCGGCCGTCGATCATGCCGAGGGCGCGCATGACGTTCTCGGCGCCCTCGAGGTGGATCTGCACGTCTCGCTCCTCGAGCGTGCCATTCCCCCCCGCCTCGGCCAGAATCGACACGACCCCCATCCGGGTCGCCGCGAAGTTCAGCGAACCGGCGAACGGAGGCAGCGTGCTCTCTTCAGTCGCCAAAGAGATGAGCCGTGGAGTGAACGCCCGGGCCAGCGCTTCGCCCTGGGCGTCCAGGTCGCGACGCCCCGTGAGCGAATACCCGGCGAACGGCAGCAGCTGTTCGCCCAGGTCGCCAGCATGAAAGTCAATGTGATACTGCGCGCGGGCGATCACCTCACGCAAGAGGACGTCGGCGAGGAGTTCCGAGATCGAGCCGTCCTGGCGGCCCGGCGCGATCCGGTTGAGGTTGAGCCCGTCGAGCGGCGACGTAAATCCGGTGCGGTGCTCGAACATGCGCATGTTCGTCACCGGCACGCCGATGACCGTGCCGCGGAGGCGCTGCGGGTCCAGCATGCGTAAGAGGCGCATGACCGCGTCGATCGGTGCGTACTCGGTCGCATGCACGCCGGCCGTTACGCAGAGGGTCGGGCCGTCCTCACGCCCGTGAATGAGCACGAGCGGCATGCGGAGCGGACCGCTCGCGGTCTCGCCGATCTCCAGCCACCCTTCTCGCTTTTCCCCGCGCTCGGCGGCAATGTGGCGAATCGCGATCATGACGGTATGGCGCCGCGATCAGAACGCCGCGGCCACGCGGCGCACGCCCTCGTCGATCTCCTCGTGCGTCGCGTGGCTGAACGCGAGGCGGACGTGGTGCTTGGGGCCCGGGTTCGCGAAGAATTTGCTGCCGGCGATGATCGCGACGCCGTTTTCAGCGGCGCACGCGGCCACGTGATCGCCGTTCGTGCCCTCTGGCAGCGTGAGCCACACGTAGTATCCCCCATGCGGCTCGACGAACGACGCCGATGGCATCTCGCGCTCAATGGCGGCGACCATGTGATCGCGATTGGATCGGTAGGTCGCCTGTACCAATTTGATATGCTCGCTGAGGCGATCGGCGGCCAAGAATTCGAGAATAATCCGCTGCGTAAGTGGACATGACCCGGCGTCGGTCTTGAGCTGCGCCATCTTGGCGATCATCGGCGGCGGCGCGGCGACCCACCCGATGCGAAGCCCGGGAGCCATCAACTTGGAGAACGTCCCCAGATGAATGACCGTATCCCCACCGAGGGACTTCAACGATGGTGGCAGCGCTCCCTCGAAGCGGACTTCTCGATACGGACTGTCCTCGACCACGACGATGCCGTGGCGCTCCGCGAACGCGATCAGTGCCTGGCGCCGCTCGAGCGACATCGTCACGGCCGTCGGATTATGAAAATCCGGGACGTTGTAGATGAACTTGGGAACGGTGTCGAGGCCCGCGATATCGAGGCCGTCCTCGTCCTGCGGAATCTCGACGAACCGGACGCCGAAGCTCTTGAGGATCGGAATGGCGCTGAAATAGGTCGGCGCCGTGACCGCGACGGTGTCGCCCTCATCGATGAGCAGGCGGCAGACGAGCTCCAAGGCGTGCTTGGCCCCGTTCGTGACCAGGATGTGCTCGGGCGTGAGCCCGGGGTTCGTATAGCCCGCCATCCACGCCCGCAAATCCGGCAACCCCGCCCGAGGCGCATACTGTAAGGTCTCGGCCCGGTAGCGCGTGAGCGCCCGCTCCGCCTCGCGGGTGAGGTCGGGCAGCACGCCTGGAAAGGCATGTCCGGAGTCGAACCCAATCGTGCCGGCGGGGACCGATGCCGGCAGGGTCGGCGCCAGGCGTTCGGCGCGACGCGCGTACATCGAGAGACTGCCTCCTATTTGTCCGTACAAAATAGGATGCTAATATGTACGGACGAAAGCGCCCCGGTCAAGTCCGAACGAGGCTCGTCACGTACGTGAACCGATCCCCTGGATGAATCGCGCTCGAGAGCTCGATCAGCGTGCCGTTTTCCTGGTAGTAGCGGCGGATCGCGCGCAGCGCCGGGCTCCCCGGCTCGGCGCGCAGGACCGCGGCGTGGCGGCGGGTCAGGCGGATGGCCTGGATGCTCTGCTCGACGCGCGCGATCCGGATCCCGTAGACCTGCTCGAGCATGGCCGAGATGGGGCCGGTCACGTGGCCCAGTTGTTGGCCGATGTCGGGGAGGCCCGCGTCGACGTAGGCAGTCGTCATGGCCATCGGTCGCGGGTCGCCGGGGGCGGTGCGGAGGCTCGTGACCTTGAGCCACGCGTGCCCCTCGCGACACTCGAGCAGGTTGGCGAGCGGCGCGTCGCAGATCACGCGGCGCTCGGACAGGATCTCGATCTTGGTGTTCTCGGCGTACTGCAGCAGATCGGTGATGGCGTTCGTCGGCTGCCGGTAGCTGACCGGCGGCACCTGGGCGACGACCGCGGTCCCCGTCTTTCGGCGCCGGGAGATGAGCCCGGCATCGCGCACCCGGCGCAGCGCTTCGCGCACCGTGGAGCGGCTGGCGGCATAGTGCGCGCACAACTCCATCTCCGTCGGCAGCAACCCGCCGACCGGATAGACGCCCGCGCCGATCTGGGCGACGAGCTCGTCGGCGATCTGCTGATAGCGCGGCAGGTCCGAGCGCCAGGGCTTTTTGGTCGCTTTCACGCGAGCATCTTCGACAGAAATTCTTGGGCGCGCGCGGTGTCGGGCGCCGTAAAGAACGCGGTCGTGTCCCGATCCTCGACGATTCGACCATGATCCATAAACAGCACCCGATCGGCGACCTGCCGCGCGAACCCCATTTCGTGCGTGACGACGACCATCGTCATGCCATCGCGCGCCAGCGCCGCCATCACATCCAGGACCTCGGCGATCATCTCCGGGTCGAGGGCCGAGGTGGGTTCGTCGAAGAGCATGGCCACCGGGTCCATGGCGAGCGCGCGGGCGATCGCGATCCGCTGCTGCTGTCCGCCGGAGAGGGCGCCCGGCAATTTGTGCGCGTGGGCGGTCAGGCCGACCCGCTCGAGCAGCGCCCGCGACCGGGCGGTCGCGGTGGCGACATCGCGCTTCAGGACGTGGATCTGCGCGAGGTTGATGTTGTCGAGCACCGTCCGGTGCGGAAACAGCTCGAAGCTCTGGAACACCATACCAACACGCGAACGGAGCATGGCGAGATTCATGTTCGCGGCGTCGACCGAGACGCCCTCGACGCGGATCTCGCCGCTGTCGATCGTCTCGAGCCGGTTGATACATCGGATCAAGGTGCTCTTGCCGGCGCCCGACGGGCCGCAGAGCACGACGACGGAGCCCGTCGCGATGGTGGCGGTGCAGCCATCGAGAACACGAACATCGCCGTAGGACTTCGTGACGTTGCGTATCTCGATCATGAGGAAAAATGCGCTATGAGGGCTATCCGGGCTAGAGCGATCGGTCTTCTCGCGCTGGTCGTACCGCACATCGCTGTCGCGCAGATCGTACTGAGCCCGGCGCGCGTCTTCGATGCGCCATCGGGTGTAACGCATGATGGTTGGGTGGTCGTGATCCAGGGGGATCGCATCGCGGCCGTGGGTCCGAGGGCGAGTGTCGCGAAGCCGGCGGGCGCCCGTGAGGTGAATCTGCCGGGCACGACGCTGCTGCCCGGGATGATAGACGCGCACTCTCACCTGTTCCTCCACCCGTATGCTGAGACACCATATGCGGACCAGGTCCTCAAGGAGCCATTAGCGCTGAGGGTGGCCCGGGCGACGGTCGCCGCCAGGAAGACGCTCATGGCTGGGTTCACCACGCTCCGGGACCTGGGCACCGAAGGCGCCGGTGACGCGGACGTTGGGCTCAAGCAGGCCATTGAGCAGGGCATCATTCCGGGGCCACGTCTCCTCATCGCCACGCGAGCCATCGGCGCGACCGGATCCTATGGCCCGCACGGATTCGCGTTCGATGTCCCGCAAGGGGTGCAAGAGGCCGACGGGGTCGACGGTATGACGCACGTGGCGCGCGAGCAGATCGGGCGTGGGGCGGACTGGATCAAACTGTACGCCGATGGATCAGACGGTCCGACGTTCTCCATCGACGAGATGCATGCCGCCGTCGTACTGGGCCGACCGGTCGCCGCACATGCGCGCACCGCCGAGGGCGTGCGTCGCGCGATGACGGCTGGTGTGACGACCATCGAGCACGCCGATCTCGCCACGCCGGACGAATTCAAGCTGATGGCGCAGCGGGGCGTCGCACTGTGCCCCACCTTGGGCGGCAGGGAAGCGGGCTTTCTCCGCAATGGCTGGAAGAAGGGCGTCGACACGATGCCCACCGCTATCGCCGCGTATCACAAGACGTTCGCGGCGGCACGTGCCGCGGGCGTGACCATCTGCAATGGCAGCGACGTCGGCGCGTTCCCACACGGGGACAACGCGCGAGAGCTCGAGCTGCTGGTCGAGTACGGTATGACGCCGACGGAGGCACTCCAGGCCGCGACCGTGGTCGATGCCAAGGTGCTCCACCTGACCGACCGCGGTGCCATCGCGCCCGGGTTACTCGCCGACCTGGTCGCGGTCGACGGCGATCCGACGCAGGACATTCACGCGCTTCGCCACGTTCATCTCGTCGTCAAAGGCGGCGAGCTTCTCTCTCCCAACTCGCCATGATCCTTTCACTCTTAGTCCTGTTGCAACAACAGCCTATGACTTCGGACGACGTCATGGGCTTGCGTTCACTCGGCGGTTTCGCGCTGTCGCCTGATGGTCAGACGATCGCCTACTGGGTCAGCTCGTGGGACAAGAGCGGCGACAATCCCGTGCGGCGCGGTCACGTGTGGCTGGTGCCGAGCGCGGGCGGGGCGCCGAAGCAGCTCACGTTCGGTGATCGAAGCGAGTCGGCCCCGCGCTGGGCGCCAGACGGGAAGACTATCTCGTTCGTCACCGCGCGCGGGGGCGCGGAGGAGAAGCCCCAGATTTGGCTGTTGCCGGTCGACGGCGGTGAGGCTCACGTGCTGACGCACGCGAAGGAAGGCGTTGAGACGTATTCCTGGTCTCCTGACGGTTCCCGCATCGCTTATCTGAGCGCCGATGCGCCGTCCGCGACCGACGAGACTCAACGAAAGCACCATGACGA
>DASRDS010000157.1:0-16568 GCA_035652495.1 Gemmatimonadaceae bacterium | reverse complement strand
ACTACCGTCCTACCACCAGAACGGTGTGAGCCATCATAGCATATACGTCGCATCGGGTATCGCGGCGATTCTCTTTCCTCTAAGGTGAAGTCGTATGACACGGCAAAAGGGATTTACTCTGATCGAGCTGCTCATCGTCGTCGTGATTATCGGTATCTTGGCTGCGATCGCGATTCCGAAGTTCGCCGCGACGAAGCAGAAAGCGTATACGGCTTCGATGAAGACCGACCTGCGTAACCTCGTGACCGCGCAGGAAGCGTACTTCTCGAGCAACTCGAGCTACACGAACGCGGTGACCACGGGCGCGATGACCAGCTCGTTCCACCCGTCGGCTGGTAACGTGATCACGCCTGGTACGGTGACGAGCACGGGTTGGAACGCGACGGCGACGAACAGCTTCGTCCCGGCCGCGAACTCGGGTGGCACGTGTGCGGTGTACGTCGGCTCGTCGGCCTCGAAGTCGGGTGGTGTCAATGCTGACACGGTCGAGGGCGCGCCGGCTTGTAACTAAGCTTCTCGCGTTGGCGCCATTCAAAAAAATCCGCGGGGTTGACTCGGTCGAGTCGACCCCGCGGATTTCGCATCGCGGGGATGACAGGGAATAAATCCATCGCGCCGAAGCTCAAGAAGTACATGGACAATCGGCGCCAATTCCTGTCAGGTCTGGCAAGTCTCGCCATCTTGCCACCACGGGTGTTTGACCGCGTGCCGTTGCGGACGGCCGGAGTCATCGCCCTTCCGGCTCCGTTTGACCATCTGAGCGCGACTTTGGTCGAAGTGACGTGTGCTCCTGGCCAAGCCAGCACCGCGCATAAGCACCCGGGATTCGTCCTCGGCTACGTGCTGGAGGGCACCTTTCGATTCCAAATGGCGGGCCAACCCGAGCGCATTCTGCGTCCTGGTGACACGTTCTACGAGCCGCCAGGAGGAACGCATGTCGTAGCCGAAAGCGCGACGGCGGGTCGCTCCGCCCGCGTGCTCGCGATTGTGATCGCGGAGACAGGAAAACCGATCGTGGAGCCAGCATGAACGCGCGAGGTACCGCATCGTTGGTCGCGCGCCTCGCGTTGGCCGCCGGTTTTCTCTCCGCGGTCGCCGACCGGTTCGGCCTCTGGGGGCACCCTGGCGCACCGAATGTCTCGTGGGGCGATTGGGGGCATTACTTGCAGGCTGTCGCCCTGTTGAATCCGTTGGCGCCGAAGGCTGTTGTGCCGACCCTGGGCGCCATCGCGACCGCCGGCGAGCTCTCACTCGGCGTTCTACTCCTGATCGGCTATCGCCTCCAATGGACCGCCGCCGCGGCGGCGGTCCTCCTCACGATGTTTGGCGCCGCTATGACGTTCGCGCTCGGAGTAAAAGCGCCGTTCGACTATTCAGTTTTCGCCGCCGCCAGCGCCGCACTCCTGCTCGCGGTCGACGCGCACCAACAGGACCGCTCCATCCACTCGTGGCCTTTGTTCAGATGCGGGCGCGGCGCAGCGACACGGCGTTGACCGCGACAATGATCGACGAGGCGGACATGAGAAGCGCCGCGACCTGGGGTGCCAGCTTCCATCCGAACGATGGGTACAAGGCACCCGCCGCGATGGGAATGGCCAGGAGATTGTAGACGCTGGCCCAAGCCAGGTTCTGCTTCATCTTCCGCACCGTCGCCCGGCTCAGGCGAATGGCATGCGCGATGTCTGCCGGATCGGACCGCATCAAGACGACCTGCGCGGCCTCGATCGCCACGTCCGTTCCCGCACCGATGGCGATGCCGATGTCAGCCTGCGCCAGGGCGGGCGCATCGTTCACCCCATCGCCGACCATGGCAGTGACCTGGCCCTCGGCTTGGAGTTGCTTGATGTAGTCGGCCTTCTGCTCGGGCTTCACCTCCGCGAAGACCCGCGTGATGCCCACGTCGGCCGCCACCCGCTCCGCCGTAGTCGTGGCGTCACCACTCAGCAGCACGGTCGTGACCCCAAGCGCCGTCAGGTCGCGGATCGCTCCAGCCGATGTGGGCCGCACGGCGTCGGTGATCCCGATGACGCCCATCGCGCGTCCATCGACGGCGACATAGGTCAGCGATCGTCCCCGAGCCGCGAGGGCTTCGCCGGACGCTCGCACCTGGCCCAATTCAACGCCCGCCTGTTCCAACAGGCGCAGATTGCCAATGATCACCTTCTGGCCGTCGACCCGCGCCGCCAGGCCCATGCCAGGCGCGTTCTCGACATCAGCCGCCGTCGCTTGCGCCGCGATACCCTGCTCGGCCGCGGCGCGTGCGATCGCCGCCGAGAGCGGGTGAGTCGATTGCGCCGCGACCGGCGCGGCGGCGCGCAGCAGCGCCTCGGCAGTCACGCCTTCGACCGGCTGCACATCGGTCACGCTCGGCCGTCCCTCCGTGATCGTTCCGGTCTTATCGAGCACGATCGTTTGCACGCGACTCACCCCCTCGAGCGTCGCGGCGTCCTTGATGAGGATGTTGCGCTTGGCCCCGAGACCCGTCCCCACCGCGACCGCCGTCGGCGTGGCGAGACCAAGTGCATCCGGGCAGGCAATGACGACGGTCGAGATGGAGAAGGTCAAGACGGTCAAGAACGGGGCTCCGGCCGCGGTCCAAGCGACGAACGTGATGACCCCGGCGCCTACCGCAACGACGACCAGTATCGCGGCCGCCTTGTCGGCGAGGCGCTGGCCGGGCGCCTTGGAGTTCTGCGCCTTCTCGACCAGCGCCGCGATCTGAGCGAGCACGGTGTCATTACCGACTTTGGTCGCCCGCATCGTCACCGCGCCACTGCTGTTGATCGAGCCGCCGACCAGCGATGCGCCAGGCCGCTTGTGTATCGGCCGACTTTCGCCAGTGACGAGCGCTTCGTCGACATCGGTCTCGCCCTCGACGAGCTCCCCGTCGACCGGAATCTTCTCGCCGGGACGGAGTCGTACACGGTCGCCGACGACAACGTCCGCCGTCGGCACGGCGACTTCCCGCCCGTCGCGCAGCACCCGCGCGCTGGGTGGGACGAGCGCCAACAGCGCGCGCAGCGCGTCGCTCGTGCCGCGCCGCGACTTCATCTCCATCCAGTGGCCGAACAACACGAAGGTGACCAGCATCGTGGCGGCGTCGTAGTACGTCGCCGGATAATCGATTAGCGTCAGGTAGACGCTCGCGATATAGGCCGCGAGCACACCGGTCGCGATCAGAACGTTCATGTCGAGTGCGCGGCGGCGGAGTGCCGTCACCGTCCCGGCGATGAACATCCAGCCGCACCACCAGACGACTGGTGTGGCGAGGACGAACGCGACCCAGTTCGCAACCGCACCGCCAACGGGCGAAGGGATCCCCGGCACAGTTCCACTCAGCCACACCAGCGGAATCGTCATGGCGAGGGCAACCCAGAAGCGGCGACGGACATCGCGCTCCATGGCGGCCGCCATCGCTGGGTCCCCCGAGATCACGGCCGAGTGGTCGTGCTGGCCGTGGCGTCTCATGTGCGCGGTGATGCCAACGGGTGTTGCGGAGGCCGCGACATGATGTTGATGATCATGGCTCATGGGCAGTTCCATTAAACTCTCGCGCATGATAACCTCGTGCCTCGCTCGATGTTGAACCGCAAGCAGCCGCAATGTGCCGTGCGTGTTCGAGGTCGAGCGTCAGCATTCCCCTCACCGCCATTGGGAATCTGGCTGACGAAGGGCGCTACCGGTCGGATCAATGACCGTGGTGGATGCCGCCGTGGCCTGACATGCCGGTGAGGTGAACGGCGACGCCCACAACGACAATCGCCGCCACCACGAGCAGCAGGACCTTGAATCCGAGGCCGCGGCTGGCGAGTCGGCCGGCCGCACTCGGCGCCGTGAGGCGTGCGCGCAGCTTCCGGAGCCCGTAGCCCGTCAATCCCTGGGGCTTGTAAACGGACAGTGCCGTCATGGCCAACAACACGAGAACGGCCAGGGTCGCGTCGAGCACCAGTTGCGTCCCGAACCGGCCAACGTTGGGCAGGTCTCCCGGCGCCGTGGCGAGGACGCGCTGCGCCGCGGCGGCGACAGCGTTGAACTGATGCAGGACGAGGAGCGCGACGGAGAGGAGCGTGAGCAAGAGTTTGACCAGGACCCAATAGTAGCGGACCAAGCCCCATTGGCTGATCCACCCTTCGATCAGTCCCGTGATCAGTGCGGCCAGCGCGAGCGGGACGATCGCGTCGACCGCGATCAGATTCATGGAGATGTACGCACCACGTACCACCTCCGCGTCGTGACCTCTGAGTCCGACGACGCTGAGGACCAGGAAGGCGATGACTGATCCGAGCCAGCCAACGGAGACCGTGACATGCGCCGTCGTGCTCACCTTCCGGAGGCCAGGGCTCATCGATTCGTCAGCGCCTCCGCGCGCAGCAGGACGCCGTGACGGTAGAGGAGATCCGAGGTGCCGGCCAGGAATTCGGCGATCGCCGCGAGCTGCTGTCGGTCGAACCGCTCCAACAGATCCGCCACATCACGTCGCAACGGTTCGATCGCGTCCTGGATCGGCGACACGTGCTTCGCGACCGACAGCATCTGCTTGCGCCCGTCGGTTGGATCCGGCTCCCGGCGGAGGAAGCCGGCGCACTCGAGCCGAGCGACAACACCCGTGATCGCGCCGCTCGTGAGCCCGGTGATGGCGCCGAGCTCGCTGCCCGTTATCGGACCGCGCTCCCGCACCACATCGAGGCACTTATGATCCGTCGGCCCCAACCCCAAACGCTCAGCGAGCGCGTGATGGAACAGCACCACCGCGGTGCTGTGACGGCGGGCGAGGCGCCCGACGATCTCCTCGACAAACTCGGACTTTGTCGTGCGCGGCGGGCCCATCAGGTCATCCACATATCGCTTAGAATCTAAGCTACATATTAAGCTATTCTGTGGTCAATGCCCCATCTGTTCCATCGACGGCATCTGCGTTGGCGAGTGCCGATCCTGCCGGTGCGACTGGAACGGCGTAAGGCTTCAGGACTCTTCAGGTATTCCGTATGATGGATTGAGACTCCATGCCGGCACGACCAGGCGTCACTCGACTGGTAACATCGGCGAAAAAGCAAATCCGCGAGGCCAACGCAAGCGCGTTGACCTCGCGGATCTCTGTTCAATTCAGATAGCGGGGGCGGGATTTGAACCCGCGACCTTCGGGCACCCAGCTGGGCCCGCCGATGCAATCTCTCAGCAAAATGCGGATTTAGAAGCGAGAAAGGCAACGGCGAAGCCGCCGAATGCGTGCAAACCGCGCGCAAAAACGTCACGGGACTCATGATTGTTGAGGGACCGTGTCCGGCCGAGATCACAGACGCAACGGACATCCGCAAGCTCCCCCGCGTACGGGGCATTGCCGCGCATTCAGGCCGAGTCGCGTAGCGAGATCCGCGGTGCTGCGGCCAGTGGTACGATTGCGCCCAGTCGCGATGTCCGGCAAGCCGACTCGTTTCCGAATGGGGAGTGCCACTGGGCACTTGGGGCAATTTTTCACGCTTCGCCCTTAATCACGTCGAGTACGACCGGAGCCCGTGGGCCGGCCGGTACAGCGGTGGTGGATGTGTGTGGGCCAAACGCGCACTCGACGCGAAATCACGTTCGAGGCGACCGGCGAAGTCTCAGCAGTCTTGTTCGTCCCAAAGGACGGGACCTCACACTAGTATCGCCTGACGATGGCCTGCTTCTGGGACTCGCGGCTGTGCGCCGCCCCCGAGTCCAGGCGGGGCACCCTTGGCAGGGTCGTTGCCCCCACCGATCACTACGTTCTATCGATCGCTATGTTGCACGGCGTCACGCAGTGCCAAGTTACGGTTTTTGAGCACCGAGCTTTGTGTGGTCGGTCGCGGACTGAAAATCCGCGTGTCGGCGGTTCGATTCCGTCCCTGGCCGTCTCTATCATATAATAGCGACCTACACTCTGATCGCTTTCGCGCGGTATAGTGCGCTGACGGATTGATTTCGCGGGTCGTTGGCGCCCTGACGGGCGCAGTCGCTGACTTTTGTGACTGCGTAAGCCTCGATCATTGGTCGTAAGTGCGCGTCCGACCAGCTCAGCGACGTCACCTTTCGCATGGCGCATTGCGTATCGCCGCGTCATCCCCGGATTGACGTGCCTGAGTGCTACCTGCACCTTCGCGGTCGGCACGCCAGCGTCCGCCGCAGGTTGAGCATAGACGTGCCGAAGGCCGTAAATCCGTAGGCCGGTATTGCGCTTCTCCGCCCCGCCTTTTGATCGACCTCGCACCCCATCCTTCGGAGTCAGCATGTATTCGTCACATCGTGCCGGAAGGAAGCTGTAAGTCGCCAAACAAACATTGAACACTGCACCATCGCGGGCACTGTGTCATGATCGTGCCTGTTCGCGTCAGAAATCTGCCATGGTGGTTCTCTCAAAACGCGACCAGGTTATCCTGGCCCATGCCACCGCCGACGGTTCGGTCGATTCTTGCGTCCTATGTCCAGGCCCTCGGCGGACGCGCGGCGTACCAACGTGTGACGTCCCGCGTATCAAGGGGATCTGTCACCATTTCCGGCGCCAATATCGATATCGAGCAGATCGCGAAAGCACCCGATCAATGGCGAACGCGCATCGCCGGGAACACGCCCGATGCCATCGTCGATGGGTGCGATGGCGCCGTGCGATGGGAGGCGACCTCTCGAGGCACGCAGCGCTTGTCGGCCGATGCTCTGACTGAGTCTCGCGTCTACCACACTTTCTACCGCGACATTCGCCTCGATACCAACGGAATTCCTCGCCGGACCGTCCGTGGCCAGTCTCTTTACTTTCGCCATGGCGTCACTGAATCAGGTAAGGAGTAGGGCTCGCGCGGCTGTCGTTGCGATCGCGATCACGATAGCACTTGCCTCCGTGCAGAGACAGGTTGCGCTGCCACCACCAAGCGCATCCTCGCTCGCCTTCCGGACGCGCGAGGACGACGGTGTCAGAAAGTTGCCTTCGCCTGTCACACAACTGCCCTGTCCACCAACCTGAGCGACGCCAACATTGAGCGCATGTGTGCGCGCCGCCTATTCATACTCGGAGGGCCGGTCTTGGCTTCATCTTGCGCCATTACGATTCAGCGCATCCGCAACTCGCGAGCGATGTAGTCTGCAGGTCTCTCAATCAAGACGCCGCTAACCTGGTGGCCATAGTAGGGTCCGAAATGCACGCGATCGCCTGTGATGAGATGCGTCGCGCTCGCGGCGATGGCTGACAATAGGATCGGACGATCCTTGTCGGGAAGCGCTATCCCATCTGGAAGCGTCCCGATGAGGACGTCTGGCACAAAATCGACTGCCCTGAGAAGCTTCTCTAGACGCGTTCGCGCCGCATCGTCGGGTAGATTACGCCGCGCCTCCTCAGCCGCGTAGGATGTAGTGAGTAAGGCAGCCGTGTCGCGGAACGACCACAATACCCTAAGCCCAGAGTCACTCCGATAGGCGGCGGAGAAGAGCACATTGGCATCGAGAAAGACGCGGTCGCGATCCGCGCCGCTGGGTCGTGCGATCACTTCGAATGACGACCGCCAACGAGTTTGCCTTTGGGTGTCGCATGCGGAATCGCATCCGGATCCAATCCCATCTCCTTGACCGCTTTCCTGGCTGCCTTGTAGTCGGCGTCGTCGACTGCATTCTCCAGGAGGTATGCCGCCTTGCGCGCCAATGGGTACGTCTCTAACGGCACAGCCAGAGCCGGCCGCAAAAGGATGCCCTCGGGTCTAGCCTCGGCGATAACGAGCGTGCCCTCGTCGAGGCCGAAGGCTCGTCGCAGCGCAGCCGGAATCACGAAGCTGCCCCGCCGGCCCACCCGTCCTATTTCGCTCGAAGCCATAAGTATATCCTATTGCAGAATGTCAGATATTCAGAATGTTAGTCGTCTGGTCCGGAAAGAGCAATCTCCAGAAGTGCAGCGTATTGGCACGGTGGAGACCAGCAAACCCAACAACAGACCGACTCTCGCAACCTACGGGACGCGCGGGCGCCGAGTGCGCGTTCTACGCAATCCGGCGACGGGCCGTATGCACGTCCAATGGCGGGAAACCGGCAAGCGTAGAGTGAAAGTCTTTCCGAAGTCGCGTACCCGGCTCCACTCAGGCGAAGCGATTCGCCCGGGAGCCCAGGCAGCTGCGGTTGGTTGATGCGCTTGTGATCGTGGGCCGTCCGGCGCATCGGCCGACGATGGCCGAGGCCTGGGAGGCATATCAAGCAGCGACGTTCGGCCAGGACGTCACGCATCAGCTCCCCGACTATTGTCCGCCGTAACGCCACCGTTCGCAACTACCGCGACCACATGCGGCTTTGGCTGCGGTTCGTTGGTCGCACGCCAGCGCCTGGTGCGCGGTGACCACCGTGCCCTTCACGTTCACACCCATGACCTCGAGCGGGCAAACTTCGTGAACGATGAGTCGTTGATCTCGTCAATTAGTGCGTAACGCTCGGCGTGCGCTTGACGCCGGCCGGCGTGCAGCGTCGGGCGATATGATTCGCTATCGGCATTCATATTAGTCTCGCAACGGTCTCAAGGAGCGAGAGAACCCGCGGGCAAGGACAGCACAGGCGGGTTTGAACCGCGACTTTTTTCTTCGGTACCCAACTCGCTCCCAACCAAGGCGACCGGCGTCAGTGACCCGGTGATTGAACATCGGGTCATGATGGACATGAAAAACAATTTGCGCGGACTTCCGCTAGCGTTCGCCGCCCTCGCTGCCTGCTCCTCGGACTCGATTACCGGTACCACCGGCCGGGGCGGCGAGGTCTTAGAGACTCGGGTCTCTTCTACCTCCGTGTCCGTCGGGGATGCGCTGGAAGTCACCCTCCGCATTTCGAACCGATCGAGCCACACCATCCCATTCATCTACCAATCACAATACACCTACGCGCAGCTCAGCCAAGGCGCGACGATCTACGCAGCCGCGCTGCCAGAGACATTTGCGGCGCCCGACTCATCCCTATTGATGCCCAAGGGGCAAAACACGCTCGAGCCGACGGCCGTCGTTTTCAGCACCGGCATGGCGGCAATCGGACCGTCCGAGGAGGTCATTCCGCTAACGCCTGGCACCTACACGGTCAAAGCATGCGCCATAGAGCCGAGCTCGAGTTCTACGGGGCCGCAATTCACGACGGAATGCGGGAACGGTGTAACAATCACGGTGACGCCAATGAATACGAGTAAGGTTATCAAGACGCTGCCGTGACCTTCGCAACACAAAGCGTCACTGGACGAGCGTGCGTCACACAAAAACAAATCCGCGAGGCCAACGCAAGCGCGTCAACCTCGCGGATCTCTGTTCAACTCAGATAGCGGGGGCGGGATTCCAAATCATCACTGAAACCGTCACCGTGATGCATAGTGTGCCAGAAACGGTGCCGTCACGCTGCCGCTGCTCCCTGCCACGACACCCGGCGCTCCTTCCGCCACCACGCGCCCGCCCGCGGCGCCGGCCCCCGGACCCACGTCGATCACCCAATCGGCTTGCGCCACGACGCGCATATCGTGCTCGATCATCACGACGCTGTTCCCACCGTCCACCAGTCGCTGCACCTGTACCATGAACCGATCGACGTCCGCCGCGTGCAGCCCCGTGGTCGGCTCATCGAGCACGTAAAGGGTGCGGCCACGCTGGCTGCGCTGCAGCTCGGTGACCAGCTTGATGCGCTGCGCCTCGCCGCCAGACAGCTCGGTGGCCGGCTGGCCGAGGCGAAGGTAGCCAAGCCCGATCTCGCGCAGCAGCCGCAATGGTCGCGAGACGGCCTCCTCGCCCGTGAAGACATCGCCGGCATCGGCCACCGTCAGCTCCAGCACATCCGCGATCGTGCGCCCGTTCCAGCGAACGGCCAGCGTCGCCTCGTTGTAGCGGGCGCCGTGGCAGGTGGGGCATGGCGCGTACACGCTGGGCATGAAGAGTAGTTCCACGCTGACAAAACCTTCGCCCTCGCAGGTTTCGCACCGACCCTTGGGCACGTTGAACGAGAAGCGGCCGGCATTATACCGACGGCGGCGCGCCTCCGGCGTGGCGGCGAACAGCTTCCGCACGTGGTCGAACAGCCCGGTGTACGTGGCGAGATTGGAGCGCGGGGTGCGACCGATCGGCCGCTGATCGACCTGCACCACGCGCCGCACAGCGTCCACCTCGCCCGCGAGGTGCCCGTGCGTGCGTTCGATCAGCGTCGGTCCCTCTGCCGTCGCGTCCTCCCTGTCTTCCTCGGGCTCGTGACCAAGGTGCAACAGCACGAGCTCGGGAAGGGCCTGCGCGAAGAGACTGGACTTCCCGGAGCCAGAGATCCCGGTGACCGCGGTGAGCGCTCCGAGCGGGATGCGCACGTTCACGCCGTTCAGGTTGTGACGGCGGATCCCCTCCAGCGCCAGCCAGCCCGAGGGGACACGACGGCGACTTGGCGGTACTGGCATTTCGTCGAACAGGTAGCGCGCGGTGCGCGACTCCGCGACATGACGCAGGCCAGCGGGTGCGCCGCTGTAGAGCACGCGCCCGCCGTGCTCGCCGGCGTCGGGGCCGACGTCCACCAACCACTGCGCCCGCCGCATGAGGTCCAAGTCGTGCTCCACGACGAACACCGAGTTGCCGGCGTCGCGCAGGCGGTCGAGCGCGTCGTACAGCGCCTGGCTGTCGGCCGGATGCAGTCCCGCCGACGGCTCATCGAGCACATAGACCACACCGAACAGCACGGAGCCCAACTGCGTGGCGAGGCGCAGCCGTTGCAACTCACCCGTCGACAGGGTCGGCGTGCCACGCTCCAGCGTCAGGTACCCGAGCCCCAGCCCCTGCAGCGTGCGCAGGCGCGTCACGACTCCCTCGGCCAAGCGCTGCGCGGCCAGGCGCTTTTCTTCGGACAGCGCGGACGTGCGGCGCACGTCGGGGGCGGCCGCGTGCGTCGCCCGACCGGACGCCGCGCGCTGGGCACGATCACGACGGGTCGCGTCACGATCCACGCTCGTGCCGGAGCCGTGCGTCGCGAAGTCGCCGCGCGCGACGGGGTCGAGCAACGCCGCCACCTGGTCGAGCGGCATTTGCGCCAACTCGCCGATGTCTACGCCGGCAAACGTCACCGCCAGCGCCTCGGGCTTGAGCCGCTTGCCGTGGCACGTCGGGCAGAGCTTCCCTTCCATGAACCGCGACACGCGCTTCTTCATGAGCGCGCTCTGGGTGGTGCTGAACGTGTGCAGCACGTAGCGGCGGGCTCCGGTGAACGTCCCCATGTAGCTAGGCTCGAGCTTGCGCCGCAGAGCCGCGCGCGTTTCGGCGGGGGTCAGACCGGCATACACCGGCACCGTGGGCGAATCTTCCGTGAACAGGATCCAGTCACGGTCCTTCCGCGGCAGATCCTTCCACGGTCGATCTACGTCGTACCCGAGCGTGACCAGGATGTCGCGAAGGTTCTGCCCATGCCAGGCGGGTGGCCAGGCGGCGATCGCTCGTTCCCGGATCGTGAGCGATGGATCGGACACCATGCTCGCCTCCGTCACGTCGTACACATACCCCAGGCCATGACAGGTCGGACACGCGCCCTGCGGCGTATTGGCCGAGAAGTCTTCGGCGTACAGCATAGGTTGGTGCGCCGGATAGGTCCCGGCGCGTGAGTACATCAGGCGCACGAGGCTGGACAGCGTAGTCACGCTGCCCACGGAGGATCGCGTGTTGCCAGCGCCGCGCTGCTGCTGCAGCGCCACCGCCGGCGGCAGGCCGTCGATGGCGTCAACATCCGGCACGCCCACCTGGTCGATAAGGCGCCGAACGTATGGCGCCACCGACTCGAAGTAGCGCCGCTGCGCTTCGGCGTAGATCGTGCCGAACGCGAGCGACGATTTCCCGGAGCCGGATATGCCGGAAAAGACCACCAGCGCGTCGCGTGGGATGGCGACATCGACGTCCTTAAGATTGTGCTCGCGGGCGCCGCGAACCTCGATCAAGCCATCGCCAGGCCTGCGACCGCCTGCCACTATGTCAACCCGGCCATCAGAGAACAAAATTAAATCCGCGAGACCAACTCCAGAGAGTCAGCCTCGCGGATCCGTTATGAACTCGAAGTAGCGGGGGCGGGATTTGAACCCGCGACCTTCGGGTTATGAGCCCGACGAGCTACCAGGCTGCTCCACCCCGCGTCAGACCTCAAAACTACTGGCCTGTTACATGAAGTTCAAGTCGGCATCTATCTCGCCGGCGCAAAGCGATATAAGAGCTCTTTCTGCCCGCGCACCATGCCAAATTCCTCGCGCGCGATGCGCTCCTGCACCACGGGATCCGTCTCGATCGCGTGCGCGAGCGTCGACAGGGAGTCGATCCGGTGATGCAGCGAGTCGATCCGCGCCACAAGGGTGCGATGACGCGCGCGGAGGTGGATCAGGTCAGACGTGCCATACTCCCCGCCCTCGATCGCGTAGAGCAACACGACCAAGCTAGCGAAGAGCCAACCTAGGCGCGCGAGCATCCGCTAGAGACCGTAGATGGCGCCGCCTGGATACTCGGCCGCATCGCCGAGTTGTTCCTCGATGCGGAGCAGTTGGTTGTACTTCGCCACGCGGTCCGTGCGGCTCGCGGAGCCCGTCTTGATTTGGCCGGCGCCGGTCGCGACCGCCAGGTCGGCGATGAACGTGTCTTCGGTTTCGCCTGAACGATGCGAGATCACCGATAAGTATCCGGCCGCTCGCGCCATTTCGATTGCTTCCAGCGTCTCGGAGAGCGTGCCGATTTGGTTGACCTTGATCAGGATCGCGTTGCCTACGCCGTTTTCTATGCCTCGCGCGAGGCGCTCGGTGTTGGTGACGAATAGGTCGTCGCCAACCAGCTGAACACGATCACCCAACGCACGCGTCAAGGATTCCCAGCCGTCCCAATCATCTTCGGCTAGCCCATCTTCGATCGACACGATCGGGTATTCATCGAGCCAACGCGTGTACAGCTCGATCATCCCCGCGGCATCGCGCTGCGCGCCACTACTCTTTTTGAAAGTGTAGGTGTTCGCGGCTTTGTCATAGAGCTCGCTCGCGGCGACATCGAGGGCGAGAGCAACTTCCCTGCCCGGCGCATAGCCGGCCTTCTCGATCGCCTCGAGAATCGCGCGAATCGCGTCTTCATCGCTCGCCAGATCGGGCGCAAAGCCGCCCTCATCGCCGACACCCGTCGAGAGTTTCCGCGACGACAGAACTTTTTTCAGCGCATGAAACACCTCGGCGCCAATACGCAGCGCGTCGGCGAACGTCTCCGCGCCGACCGGAACGATCATGAACTCCTGGAAGTCGACCGTGTTCGTCGCGTGCGCGCCGCCATTCAGGATGTTCATCATCGGCACCGGCAGCGTCCGAGCCAACGGACCGCCGAGGTACCGATAGAGCGGCAACTTGACGTCAGCCGCGGCCGCGCGCGCCACCGCCATCGAGACGGCGAGGATCGCGTTCGCGCCGAGTTTGGATTTGTTGGCGCTGCCGTCGAGATCGAGCATCGTCTGATCGACGAGCAGTTGATCGATGGCGGACATCCCGGCGATCGCCGGGCCGATCGTTTCGATCACATGGCGAACGGCTTTCTGAACGCCCTTGCCGCCGTATCGTTTATTGTCGCCGTCGCGCAGCTCGACCGCTTCGTGCTCACCCGTCGAGGCGCCGCTCGGTACCGCCGCGCGGCCCATGGTGCCCGACAGGAGCGTGACCTCCGCCTCTACCGTCGGGTTGCCGCGACTGTCGAGAATCTCGCGCGCGGTGACATCGCTAATCGTGGACATGGTGGAACAGAAACTAGCCTAGTCCTCAGGTGTCAGCACCTGGGGCAGCGCCGACATCGGCTCGACGCCATGTGTCGCCAGCGCCTCCTCCATCCGGTCATGGACCGCACGGCTCAACGCGTCGCGTGCCTCATAGTCCAGGCCCTCAGTAGGCACCGGCTCCAGAAATTCGACCTCGACGACGCCCCCGGCCTGATGTAAACGATAGGAATCGCGGGGGAAGATCGGGAGCGTGCCGTACACGACCGTCGGCACGACCGGCGCGCGCGAGGCAATGGCGAGCACGAACGGGCCTTTTTTGAAGGGACGGAGCGGGTAGGCCTTGCCCCGCGTGCCCTCGGGAAACACGATCACCGAACGGCCGCCCGCAATGCGCTCGGCCGCTTCCTCATACGAAGCGAACGCCGACTTTCGGTTGTTGCGGTCAATCGGCACCGTGCCGACGGCGAGCGCGCCGGGGCCGAAGATCGGAATTTTGAGGAGCTCGGCCTTCGCGACGAAGGAAAAGCGGGGGACGATCGACGCGAGCACGAAGACGTCGAACCAGCTGACGTGGTTCGACGCGAAAATGCGCGGGGCGGTCCGGGATTCGTTCAGGCGTTCCAGGCCCTTGATACGGATCTTGACGCCGGCGCCGAATAAGACCGCACGCGCCCAGGTGTGGGCGATCCAGTCGTAGATCCCGCCAGGTTTGTCCTTGACGCGGAGTGCCGCGCAGATGACCACGATCGCGGCGTATGGCGGCGTGAGGACGAGCAGGATGAGACCGATGAGCAGCGTGCGGAGCCAGGCCATCAACTCGAAAAGTGGTCGTAGCCATCGGGTGGGTCAACGCGCGTGGCGCCCAGTGTCGCATCGACGTGACCGACGGCATCTTCCGCCTCGACTACGCCGATTTCCGTTAGCGGCAGATGGAATGCGCGGGAGAAAGCTGCGGTGTCGAGCTCGGCGCCCGGGCGCGTGACAACGAGTAGCTCATACTCTTCGCCTGATGACGCGGCATCGATGGGTTCGATGCCTTCGATACGCGGGACTTTGGCCAGGTCCAGTATCAAGCGGACCTGACTTGCGGCTGCTATGTGCCGGGCATCGGCAACTAGGCCATCCGATATGTCAATCGCCGCCACTACACCATGGTTGGCGAGCCACCTCGACTCCATCAGACGCGGCACCGGGTGCGCGAACCGTTCGCGTGCGATTGCTTCGGGTGCGTGATTTTGCGAGAGGGCTTGGAGCGCGACCGTCGGGCCACCGAGTTTGCCCGTGACATAAATACGTCCACCGGGGCGGGCTTTGCCTCGCGACCACGGGTGCGCCGCGCAGCCTAATACGGTGACTGTGAGTGAGAGGGAAACGCCTTTTACTACATCTCCACCTACCACATGTGCTCGCGCTTCCTTCGTCGCTTCACCCACGCCATCTGCTATGGCGGATATATCATCGAGCCACGGGGCTGGTAACGTGAGAGCAAGGAGGACGGCGAGAGGGGTCGCAGCCACGGCGGCGAGATCTGACAACGCCGCGGCCGTCGCGCGATAACCGATCTCCTTCGGCGTCAACCAATCACGACGGAAGTGAACGCCTTCAACGCTCGTGTCCGTGCTGATTAACAGTTGCTGACCACCGGGTATCGTGAGCTCAGCGGCATCTCCACCAATGCCTAAGGCTGTCGAGCCCCACCGCTCCAGCATGGAGCGGATTGCGTCGAATTCTCCCCCTGAGCCCAGTCTCAACCGACGCGCGGGAGTTCCGCGAGCACGGGATACCGCGGTGGCTCAGGCGTGAAGACGCGTTCCCAGGCGGCACTGAGTGATGTCGCGACGTCGTCTAACGTCACCGCGCGCGTCGTGCGATCGGCGTTCGCGATCTCGGCGGCGGTGCCGTGCACCCACGCCGCGATAGCCGCGCTCGTGAACGGGTCGCCGGTTTGAGCGAGCAGTGTGCCGGCGATACCCGCTAACAGGTCGCCACTGCCACCGGTCGCGAGCGCGGGTGTGCCGGTGGCACTGACGACGCGATCGCCGGATGCTGAGGAGATCACAGTCGGGACGCCCTTGAGCAGGACTGTGGCGCCGAGGTCTCGGGAGAGCGTGGCGCCGATCTGAAAGCGATCGGCCAGCGCGTCTTCGATCGTACGATTCGTGAGGCGCGCAAACTCGCCCGGGTGTGGCGTCAGGAGTGCCGGACGACCGGCGAGCGCGGACTTGAGCGCGGGCACCTTGCCGGCGAACAAGTTGAGCGCGTCCGCATCGACGACCGTCGGTCCGTGCCAGCGCGCCAGTACGCGCGTGAGAATCGCGCGTGCGGCGTCGGTGGTGCCGAGGCCTGGGCCGATCAAGACGGCGTGCGCGAACTCGGCGATCTCGCGGTCGACGGTCGCATCGTCCGTGGGCCACGGGAACGCCAGCGACTCCGGCGCGACCGTTTGCGCGATCGGGACATTCTCGGGCGCGACGAACAGCCGAACGAGGCCGACACCGCTCGCATGCGCCGCCCGCGCGGCAAGGATGGCGGCCCCCATCATCGACTGGCCACCGGCGACGATCGCGAGACGGCGGCGTGTGCCTTTGTTGGCGTCAGCGGCGATCGGTGGGGTATGAGCGCGGACCCAAGACGCATCGATGAGCGCCTGGCCATCGTCGCGCACCGGTAGGCCAATGTTGAGCACCGCGATTCCGCCCGTGTATCCTCGGGCTATGAGCAGGCCCGCCTTCATTGTGCCGAACGTCAGTGTCAGGTCGGCTCGGACCGCATGTTCGGCTGCACCTGTCGTGGCATCGACGCCGCTTGGTACGTCTAGCGCTACGACTAAGGCGCCCGCCGCCCGGCGCGCCGCAATCGAATCTATCGCT
>DASRDS010000156.1:0-60172 GCA_035652495.1 Gemmatimonadaceae bacterium | reverse complement strand
CAGCTCTGGGTGCGTGTGAATGTCGTGGCGCCATGCTTTCATGTCTTCGTCATGAAACGACATGGTTCGATCATAGCCTACCGCTGTCGCTTTGGATTGAACGTTATTGCGCCTGGGGTGACGCCGTATGCCGCTTTGAACTTTCGGATGAGATGGCTCTGATCCGAGAACCCGACGGCGCTGGCGACGCTCGCCGCGGACTGACCGTCGGTAAGCATTCTTTTGGCACGCCTCAACCTGAGCTGCGTCTGAAAGCGGTGCGGCGGCAGCCCGACCTGTTGGCGGAACGCACGCAGCAATTGAAACCGGTTGACGCCGGCGAGTGCGGCGAGATCCGCGAGGGAGCATTCTTCGGTGAAATGCTCGGTGAGGTAGTCGAGTACGACCGAGACTTCCGGTTGGTAGGTGCCGGTCCTGTCAGTCCCAGGTCGCACGCCACCGTGACGTTGCGCCAGTGCGCGGAGTGCGGTCGCAACCAGCGTGTCGCACTGGAGTCGCGCCTCGGGACGTTCGAGCGCCCGATGGATCTCGAGCAAGCGCCTGGCCAGCGCGCTATCGGTGACGACACATTCGCGAAAGAACGGCGTGCCCGCGCGCGCGGCGGCGTCGCGCTCGACGTACATCATGCGATACGAGTACGCATCGTCGCGCGCTGCCGGCCGGCCATCGTGCGCGTCTTCTGGATTGACGACGATGATGCACCCCGGCACCGCCGTCCACGTCCGTCCGCGCGCCCTGAACGCATGGGCGCCGCGCTGGACGACGCCGATCGCGTAGCCTTCATGCGAGTGTCGCGCGTAGCGATGCGTACTGGCATCCCAGCGCAGGAGCTCCACCCCGGCGAGCCCCTGCGGCGTCCAATACCGCGAGCGCGTCACGCGCGTCGGGCGCCGCACGATTTATCCAGCACGATGCGCCGCCAGCAGATCGATCGCGCGCGTCAGACAGTCAGGGCTGGACACGAGAGGTGGCTGAGGCAAAAATAGTGACACATATGCGCAACGTATCCCGGGCGATCGTGCCTCGCTTCTACGTTCTGACGGCGGCGATGGTTTCGACGGCCGTTGCCGCGACGGCTCAATCACCATCCGCGTGCACCACGCAAGATAGCGCATCGGCCGCGATGGCCATCCGGGCTCGGCTCGCGCAGTGGGTCGCGCAAGTAAACAGCGGCGATCCCGCGAGCGGTACGATCTGGGCCGCTCCGGTCGCCGGCTGGTTTCCGCGCGGCCCCGAATTCTCCGACAGCGCGGCGTACGCGACCGCGGGTCTCAACCCATCGGTCGGCGCGGCGACCGTGACGTACGCGATCACCGTCGACGAAGTCGCGGTCTCCTCGCGACTCGCTGCCGTCCACGACATCTGGAAGGAGGTCCGGCATTTCCCCGGGACGACCGTCACGGTCTCGCGCCAGATCCGCGGTTCGGAATTATGGCGGTGCCAGCCTGATGGCGCCTGGCGCATTGCCCGCTGGGTCAGCGCGCCGGAGCACTGGATCCGGTCCTAGGGCCGCGCGTGAGCTCCGCTCTGCTCACTGACTCCGCACCAGCTCCTGCACGGGCGCTCGGCGGATGGCGGGATATGGCACGCCGGGGCCTTTGACTTGCTGCCAGAGGAGGTGGTTGAACAGGGCGTCATCGACGCGGTCCGGCCGCGAGAAATCCAGGTGGTCGGGACCGGTGGCGACGTTGGTCTCGCCCAGCGCTTGGCTCGGTATGAGGGGCACGTAGGGACGCAGATCGGGATGGTCCGTCCAGATGTCTCGCAGCGGGCGGCCGAAGTGATCGTACTGGGAGAGCGACGGCATGCCGAGGATCTCTTCGATCGTCGCGACGACGTCCGTCGTGTTGACGAATCGATGGAACGTGCCGCCGCGGGTCCACGGCGAGATGGCCAGCATGACGGATCGGTGAGAGTCGACGTGATCGGGACCATCCTGCGCATCGTCCTCGAGCACGAACACGACGGTACTGCTCCAGAACTTGGATCGCGAGAGGCCCTCGATGATTCGGCCGAGTGCCAGATCGTTGTCGGCCATGTACGCCCGGGGCGTCGGCATGCCGGACCTGGGTCCGGCCGTATGATCTGAGGGCAGATGCATGAGCTCCAGCGCCGGCATCTGCCCACTTTGCTCGAACCCGTGGAGCTCGGTGAGCCATGCGTCCGCTCGGACTTGATCTCGCACCGTCAGATCGAACGGCGGGTAGATCGGGCTCGTATACGGCGCGAGCCCGGGTTTGCCGGCGCGGTAAATCGGTGGCTTCGTCGAGTCGGGCCGCACGCTCTCCACGTATTCGCCGTAGTCACGGAATGTGATATGGGCGCGGCGCGCGGCGTCCCACAGGTAGCCATTGGCCGGGTCGTCGGTGCCGCCCAACTCGTCGGGTTCGGGGCGCTTGCCGCGATACGTGGACGGCGCGTTCTTCTCCGAATAGTCCGTGACGTACGCGGACGTCGACCACGGATGCCCTTGCTCACTCACTTCGGCGTTCGTGAAGAAGCGGTCGAAGATGCCGAACCGTTCCGCGAGGGCGTGATGGTTCGGGGATATCGCGCGCGGGAAGAAGAGGAGCGACGTGTCCCCGTCAGCCTGTTTCAGGTCACCGAGCACCTGATCGAACGTCCGGTTTTCCTTGATGATGTACACGACGTGCGAGATCGGCGGGTAGTGCGCCCGCTCCCCGCGCGGCACATCCCAGCGGTTCGCGCGCGCGACGCGAGCGGATAGCGCGTCGAGCGCCGCTCCGCGCGCGGCGGGCAGCACCGTGACGGTGCCATTGAGTTGGCCGAGCGTGTAGCTCGTGACATCGAATTTGGCGACCGGGATGTTGGGTTGTGGGCCGCGGGGATTTGGACCGGCGCCGCGTCCTTTGCCATTGACGACCCATAGCGAGTCGCCATCGGCGACGATCGCCGACGGATACCATTCGGTCGGGATACGTCCCGCCAACGTATCCGACTGCAGATCGAACACGGCGACGGCGTTGGCATCTGCTTCGGCGACGTATAACCGCGATCCGTCGGGCGCGAGTGCCATCGCATTCGGCGTGCTCCCTTCCGTCATACCGTCGGGTGGCGAGTCGATGAGCCAGCGCAGCACACGGCGCGCGGCCGGGTCGATGATAGCGACACGATCCGTACTCGCTGATGCGACGTAGAGCAGACTGCCGTTGCGCGCGAGCAGGAGCGCCGAAGGATGGCGGCCGGCGTTGATCGGTCGATCGGTGATGAGGCGGCCGTCGGCGCCCGCGTGAAATACCGCGACGTGATCGTCGCCCCACGCCGATGCGTAGACGCGGCCGTCGGTACTGGCGACAACGCCGTACGGAAATTGGCCAACGCTGACACGCTGGATAACGCGCCGTGCCGCGAGATCGATGACCGCAAGCGAGTCACTGAGATCCTCGGCCACATACAGCATGTGTCCGTCGGCCGAGAGCGCGATGCCGGCGGCGTACCTCGAGCCGGCCGTCGTGTCCGCCCGCGGGTGGCCCAACAGGATGCTGTCGGTTCGCACCGCAGGCTGGGAGGCATCGGGACGCCAACTGTACACGTAGAGGGCATCGGCGACGCCGCCCGACACGTAGAGTGTCCGGCCGTCAGCGCTCCACGCGAGACCCAAGAATGCCCCCGGTTGCTCGACCCGTTCGACAACGGCGCCCGTGGCACGGTCGAGGATCTCGATGCCTTGCTCGCGGTAGCCTGACATACTGAGCACCAGCCATCGGCCATCCGGTGACGGCACCGCGGCCAGCGGCATGTTGCCGACGGCCATCGATCGACCGGCGGGATCGAGTCGCACGCCGGTTGAGAGGCGCGGTGGGCCGCTGGCGATCGTGGACGGTGCGTTGGGGGTTGTACGCGGCTGACTGCAGGCGATCGCGGCGATGGCGATCAACGCGGCTCGTGGCATCCACATGCGCATAACTATAAGTCGTGATGAGTCCAAAGCCGCGCCGTCAAATAATGGTGAAGGCCATGCAAAACTGCCTCGGGGACGATATCAACACCGTAGTTTGGCGCCGCAGCGCCGAGCAGCCGCTCTTCCTCCAGTCTCAAATAGCGCGAGACCTCTGCTTCGCTGCCGCCCGCGGCGAGCAATCCTGCAATGGATGTTGCACAGTCGGTAGTTCCAGCAGCCGACTGTAGCACGGCGGCGATCGATGCCAGGATCGCCGGATCAAATGCGGCGCGTCCGTGATACCGAGGACCGGTCATGAACGGAATCTAAGTCTGCGAAATAGATGGTTCGGCTCGAACCGACCATCGCCGTTAACAGCCCAGCGTGCCCGCTCGGAGTAAACGGATCGTGTATTGACAGCGCGCGTGTCTCATCGTACCGATTGGCCTGGATGCGCCACGTTTCCGTCGCTCCGGCCGCCGTCGCGGCGTGTGAATCAGCGGGGGATCTCGCGCGCGAGCAAGCGCTGGTGGCCCGCGTCCGCGCTGGCGACCGCGCCGCGTTCGACACCCTCGTCGTCACGTACTACGATGATCTGCGAGCGTACGTGACGGCGTTCGTGCGCTCCGAAGCGGAGGCCGAGGAACTCGTTCAGGAGGTCTTCCTCAAGGTCTGGAACATCCGCTCCGACTGGGACGTGCACTCCAGTCTCCGCCGCTATCTCATAGCCGCGGCCCGCCATCTGGCGCTCGACCACTGTCGCCGCCAGCGCATGATGCACCGGTGGGCCACGCGGCTGCGTGGGAGTGAGGAGCGTCCCGCGATGGGTACGCTCCCCTCGGCGCACCAACACGTGGCCGAGGCCGAGTTGCGTACGGTCCTGCGTCGGGTGATCGACCGGCTGCCGGCCAAGTGCCGTCAAGTCGCGATCTTGCGTTTCGAGCGTCAAATGTCGCGCGCCGAGATCGCCGATGCCCTCGGCGTTTCACTCAAGACCGTCGAACGCCATATCGCCCGCGCGCTCCGCGGCATCCGCGCCCCGCTCGCCCGCTACCTCGCGCCGTAGCTCCAAAAAAAGATAGGGGGGACCTCGGGCAGGAAGTGCATCTGGTGCCTGATGCTATTCGAACAGCGCATCCTCGTGCTCCTCGAGCGTTGCCGCACCGGCGACTGCACGGAAACAGAACGCGCCGAGTTGGCGCGTTGGGTTGGTGTCGATCCGGAGCGCCGCGCGGCGGTCGAGGCGTATAGTCGAGCGCTCGATGCGCTCGCCGCCCCAGCGGGGGCGAGCCCGGACGCCGCCGCGGCGCTCCGCCGCATCAATGCCCGCATCGATGCCGAAGTTTCCGCCGGCAACCGGCGACGCTTCAACGCGCCACGCATACTCCGCCCTCGCGACTCCCGAGTCTGGAATGCGGGCCTGGCGACGCATGCTCGGCGGCCGTTCGATGGACCGGCACTCCGCGTGGCCGCGGCCATCGCCATTGTCGCCGTCAGCACGATCACCGGCATGCTCTTATGGCCGAGGCCAGCGCGCACGGTCGAGTATGCGAGCGCGCCCGGGCGGCGCGTGAGTGTCATCCTGCGCGACGGATCGCATCTGGTGCTCGGTCCCTCCACCCGCCTGCGCGTCGCCGGGCGCCACGTCACGCTTGATGGCGAAGCGCTCTTCACCGTGGTTCACGATGCCCGTCACCCGTTCGAGGTCGGGACCGCGCGGGCGACCGTCCGGGACGTCGGCACCACGTTTATGGTGCGAGCGTACGCCGGGGACGCCGAGCATCGCGTCGCGGTCGTGGAGGGCGAGGTCGCGGTCGGTGCCGCGTCGCTTCACGCGCACGATATCGCGGTGATCGACACCGCCGGCACCATCACGGTGCGCCGCGGGGCCGATGTCGCGGCCGACGTCAGCTGGACCCAGGGTCGCCTCGTGTTCGATCGCACGCCGCTCCGCGAGGTCGCGCGTGAGCTGGGCCGCATGTACGACGTGGACGTGACGATCGCCGACTCCTCGCTCGAGCGCAAGCTGGTGAAAGGCGCGTTTACCGATGAGTCGGTCGACGACGTGCTCCGCGCCGTCACCTTCGTCGTCGGCGCGCGCTACGAGCGCACTGGCAGGTCGGTCGTGATCCGCCGCGCCGTCGGCACCACGAACCACCAAGCACCGGCGCGGCCGGCACGCGACGTCACCGCTTCCACCGATTCCCATAGACGGGACACGCAGCGATGACATCGCGCATCAGTTGGATTCGTGGCGTCACGATTGGCTGCCTCGCCGTCACGTCCTGGGGCGCGCTGGCCCAAACGCCCGACGCGCCGGTCGTACGGGCCACCGCGTCGCAATCGGAGACGGTCGAAGACCCGGCGCGTATTCTGCGTCGGCGCATCTCGGTGCACCTCGTCGACGTGACGCTGGAGCAAGCACTCGACTCGGTCGCCCACACGGGTCGGGTGCGCATGGTCTACAGTCAGACTGACATTCCCATCGGGATGCGCGTCTCGCTGGTGGCGGACTCGATTGCTGTCGGGGAAGCCCTGCGCGTCCTCACGCGCGAAACCGGCATCGAAGTCGCGGTGGCGACGACGGGTCAGATCCTTATCCGCCGGCCGGCGGCGCCGTCACACGCGGGCGGCACGATCGCCGGCACGGTCATCGACTCACTGACAGGCGCGTCGCTGGCGGACGTTACCGTGCAGATCGACGAGATCGGCCGCGGGGCCACCACCGGCGCGCAAGGCCGCTACTCGTTCGGCGATGTCGCGCCGGGCGCGTATCACGTCACCGCGCGCCGCGTGGGGTTTCTCGCCCGCACGCGGGCGATCACCGTCGAAGACGGCAAGGTGGCGACGCTCAACTTCACGCTCAACCAACCGCCAACCCGGCTCGATGATGTCGTCACCACGGCGGTCGGCGATCAACGCCGGTACGAGGTCGGCAACACGATCGCGACGGTCGATGTGGCGGCCGTGGCGGCGACTTCGCCCGTGACGAGCCTCACCGATGTCATCACGGCGCGGGCCCCCGGTGTGCAGGTGCTGGAGACGAGTGGCCTCACGGGATCGGGCGAGTCGATCCGCGTTCGCGGGCAAAGCAGCCTGGTACTCTCCGGCGACCCGATCATCGTCGTCGACGGCGTCCGTCAGGATAACGCGGCCGGCGGCACGGTCAGTGTATTCGGCGGCGCGGCGCCGTCGCCGACGCGGCTCAATGACCTCGACATCTCGGATATCGCGACCATCGCGGTCCTCAAGGGCCCATCCGCCTCGACGGAGTACGGGACCGATGCGGCGAACGGGGTCATCGTGGTGACGACCAAGCACGGCACGTCGGGCGCGCCGCGCTGGCACGCGTCGGCGGAGCACGGCACGAGCGATATCCCGGTCGGCTTCCCGAACTACTACTATAGTTGGGGCCACACGACGGGCGGCAGTCCGTTCAGCGTCGGCTGCCCGCTCACGCCGAACACGTTCTTGTTCGGCTTCTTTGCGCAGTCGAACGGCTCGTGCGTGGTCGATAGCGTGACCAAGTTCAACCCGCTCAACCACGATCGCACGTCGCTGTTCGGCGCGGGTGACCGCAGTCGCTACGATGTGTCGGTAAGCGGCGGCTCGGACGCGATCCGCTATTACGTCGCGGGTGGGCTCACCAACGACCTGGGCGTGCTGCGCATGCCGCCAGCGTTCGCGGGGCAGGCGGCCACGTTCGACCTGCCGCAGTCGACCAAGCGACCCAACACCGAACAGCAACGCTCGATCCGCGCGACCACGAACGCGACGCTCACCTCGACGGCGGATGTGACCGTCAACGGGGCGTACCTCTCCACGTACGCGACCACGCCCAACCTGCGTACGCTCTTGAGCGGCTCGGCGCAGAGCTTCCCGGTCATCGACGACTCGGCGCACGCGTACGGATATGGCAGCGCGGCATCGTCGCCCCTCTACTCACTCGGTACGGGCCAGAATCAACAGACGGATCGCCTCACCGGTGGTCTCACGGCGAACTGGCGACCGCTGGGCTGGCTCACCGCGCACGCGACGGTCGGCATCGATCACGGATCGCAGCGCTTGGACGCGTTCCTGCTCGCGCAGTCGGAGCAGGCGTCGGATGGTCCGGCGGACAACGGCAGCGACATGCTCACGACGAGTACGACCGACATCTATACGGCCGATCTGCGGGCGGCGGCGACGGCGCAGGTGGCGCCCGGGATGCGCTCGGTCAGCTCGTTCGGGTTCCAGCTCGTCGACACCCGCCTCTCGGGCCAGGCCGCCTTGTCGTCCGGGCTGTCCACGGCCGACCCCACCCTCAACGGGTCCACCAACCCGTTGGTCACGATCATCGGCACGCGACAGGCGACCCTCGGCGGCTACGGCGAAGAGGAGCTGAGCATCGCCGATCAGCTCTATCTGATCGGGGCGCTCCGCGTTGACGCGGCGAGTGGCTTCGGCCGCGACTACCATGTCGCGGCGTATCCAAAGGCCAGCGCGTCGTGGCTCGCGCTCCGCTCGGGGCCCCAGCCCGCGTCGCTCCGCTTTCGTGCGGCGTTCGGCGAGTCGGGCGTGCAGCCAAACAACGGCGCGGCGCTCCAACTGTACGCGGCGCAGCGCGAGTTCCTAGATGGATCGCTGACGCGGGTTTCGGAGCTCAGTACGCCGGGCAACCCGATCCTCCAACCGGAGCGGTCGGTCGAGCTCGAGGGCGGCGCGGATCTCGGCCTCTGGAACGATCGACTCGGCCTGCAATTCACGATGTATGACAAGAGGACTCACGACGCGCTCGTCGATCAGACGCTGGGATGGGATCTGGGCGGGTTCACGTACGAGGAGAACATCGGCGAGGTCCGCAACACCGGCGTCGAAGCGAGTCTCAATGCGTCGATCGTGCGGACCCGCGCGCTGCAATGGGACGCGGTGGTCAACTTCTCGCTCAACCACAACAAGTTGATCCACCTCGCGAACAACATCGGCCCCGTCTACACGATCTCCCTCCTCGGCTCTCCGATGCGCGACATGCCCGGATACTCGCTCAACGGGTACTGGGGAGCGACCACGCACTACCGCGATGCCAACCACGACGGGATCATCGAGCCCAACGAAGTCACGGTGGCGAGCACGGCGAGCTACATGGGGTCGAGCGTGCCCACGCAGACCGCATCGTTCTCAACGCATCTGACATTCCACGGGATCTCGCTCGGCGCATTGCTCGACTATCGCGGCGGGTTCCGCTTGTACAACGCCGCGGACGTCGAAGCGGCGGTGCTCGGCGCCCAGGGCCTGCGCGCGCAGAACGACAAGTCGGCGCCGTTGGCCGACCAGGCGACCGTCGTGGCGCTCACGTCCCAATCGTGCTGTTCGGCACTCATCCCGCAGGGGTTCTTCGAGGACGCGACGTTCGTGCGATTCCGCGAGCTGTCGTTGGGGTACGCGTTCCCGGGGACCCCGTTCAGCGTGACCGCCGGCGTGCGGAACCTGGCGCTCTGGACGCGCTACGCCGGGCCGGACCCGGAGGTGAGTGGCGGCGACGCGAACAACGTCATCGCGCGTCCCGAGTCCAACACGACGGTCGTGGCCAACAACGCCCGGTACGATGCATTCGCGGTGCCGTTGGCGCGGTACTGGTTCGTTCGCCTCAACGTCGGATACTGAGCATGATGCGCCACGTCCGTTGGTCGATCCCACTGCTCGTCGCCGCGAGCGGTTGCAAGCCGAGTGATGTGCTGAGTGTACCGCCGCCGGCCGGTGTGATCGGCACGGGCACGCTCGAGAACGCGAGCGGCGCCGAGAGTGCGCTCAATGGTGCCAGGGCGCGCCTGTTCGGGGCAGTGGCCGGGTGGAACAAGCTCCTCCAGTGGACCGGCGTGCTGACCGACGAGGACACCTGGACCGCGTACACGACGCAGCCGGTCTTCGGGCACTTCGATGCGCGCGTGACGACGAGTGGCGCCGGCTCCGATGAGAGTGGCGATGCGGCGATCGAGGGCCTGGCCGCCGCGCGGGTGTCACTCGTGACGGCCGCGGCGTTGCTCGAGCACGCCGAACCGGCGTCCGGGCGACCGAAGATCGGCGAAGCCTATGCGTTGATGGGATTCGCGGAGCTGTTCATGGCCGAGGACTACTGCGCCGGGGTGCCGTTGAGCGAGGTGGTGCCGGGCGGCGGGATCTCCTATGGTATGCCGCTCTCGACGGACTCGCTCTTGGGCGTCGCCGAGCATCACTTCGATACCGCGCTCGTCTTCGCCGGCCCGAGCGACGTGGCGGGGCAACTGGCGGCGATCGGGTTGGGGCGCACCCGTCTCGATCGAGGCAACTATGCCGGCGCCGTCAACGCCGTCGGGCGGGTGCCCGTCGCGTTCGTCTACAACACCGAGTTGGACGGCTCCTTCGACGACAACACCGGTGCCGGCATCAACTTGTACGCGTTCCAGGGTCCCAACGCGCTGCGTTGCGGGTGGATGAACGTCGGCGATCGTGAGGGTGGGAACGGCGAGAACTTCGCGTCCGCGGGTGACGCCCGTCTCGTCATCGACAGCACGTTTGAGTCGACGTGCGACGGGGCGCCCTGGCGCTATCCGGTCAAGTTCGGGATGCCAACGCAGACGACGATCCCAATGGCGACGGGCGTCGAGGCGCGGCTCATCGAAGCGGAGGGCGCGCTGCACGCGGGCCAGATCGCGACGTGGGCCGCATCGCTCAATGCTCTGCGCGACAGCGCCCCGGGCACGTATCTCGGGATCGCCGCGCCGATGGATTCGTTGACGTCGGATTCGACGAGCGGTGCGAGTGCGTCGATGCGGATCGACGTGATGTTCCGGGAGCGTGCGTTCTGGTTGTTCGGTACCGGTACGCGACTCGGTGATTTGCGGCGACTCGTTCGCCAGTACCATCGCGATCAGAGTGCCGTGTTCCCGTCTGGTGCGTATGCCGGTGGTGGCGGGTTCACGCAGTATGGAACTGACGTCAGCTTGCCATTGCCAACCGGCGCCGGAACGGTGCCCAACACCAACCCGAACTACAAGGGCTGCCTGAATCATGCGGCCTAGTATCTGGCGATCCGTCGCCGGGTGCCTCCTGATGGTTGGCGCGGGGCCCGTGCCGCTGGTGCCGTTCCAACGGTACACGTTGGCGAATGGGCTCACCGTGATTTTCGCGCCCAACCACGATGTGCCCACCGTGACGGTCGACGTCACCTATCACGTCGGATCCAAGAACGAGCGGCCGGGTCGGACCGGATTCGCGCATCTGTTCGAGCACGTGATGTTCACGGGTTCCGGTCATGTGCCCTACGGCATGCAGGATCGGCTGACCGAGGGTGTCGGCGGCATGGGCGACGCGATGACGCACTACGATCGCACCAGCTTCTTCGAGTCGGTGCCCTCGAACTACCTGGAGGATGCGCTCTGGCTCGAGTCCGACCGCATGGGGTTTTTGCTCGATTCCCTGACGCAGGCGAAGCTCGACAACCAGCGGGATGTCGTCAAGAACGAGCGCCGACAGCATATCGACAACCAGCCGTACGGGCGCAACACGGAGCTGATCGATGCGGCGCTCTATCCGCCGGATTATCCGTATCGGTGGCTGATCCTCGGCAGCATGGCCGACCTGTCGGCGGCATCGCTCGATGATGTGCGGCAGTTCTTTCGCCGCTGGTACGGTCCGGAGAACGCGACGTTGACGATCGCCGGTGACTTCGACCCGCGACAGGCGACGGTTTGGGTCAGGCGGTACTTCGCGGACCTGGCGCGTGGGAGCGCGCCGGCCACGCGCCCGGCCGTGGCGCCGATCCGGCTCGCGGCCAAGCGCCGGCTCACGTATCAGGATCGGGTGCCGTCGCCGCAACTGACGTTGGCGTGGCCGACGGTTGGTGAGTCTTCGCCGGAGCGTCCCGCGCTCGAGATCCTGGGCGACCTCTTGGGGGTCGAGCGGACGTCGCGTCTCACCGCCACGCTCGTCTACGAACGCGGCGCCGCGGCGGAAGTCGTCGCGGTCGAGCACGCGAACGAGTCGGCGGGGGAGTTCGTGATCACGATGACGCCGACGCCGGGTCACACGTTGACCGAGCTCGAGGCGGCGGCTGACTCCGTGATCGACCGCCTGCGTCGCGAGGGACCGACCGCTGATGAGGTTCAGCGGGCGACCGCCGAGCGGGCGTTCTTCAATATCCGGAATTTGGAGTCGAATATGGGTCGGGCGCGGGCCCTCTCGACGGGTCAGGTCTTCCACGACGATCCCGACTTCGTCACGAAGGACGTGGCGCGGATGCGCGCGCTCACGCCACATGACGTGCAGCGTGTCGCCGAGCGGTATCTCTCACGGGGACGCGTCACCCTGAGCGTTGTCCCGATCGGTCAGCTTGGCGCGGCCTCCCACCCCGATCAAAGCACGGAGGTCCACTGAGGCGCGCGTGGATCGCGATCGGGCTGTTCAGTGCGGGACCCCTCGTCGCGCAGGCACCGTTGGATCGTACCGTAGTGCCGCCGGCGGGCCCGGCGCCGATATTCCATCCGCCGGTGTGGACCGAGTCCACGCTATCGAATGGTGCACGGTTGGTGGTGCTTCCACGGCGTGGCCTGCCGCTGGTCGCCGTGGCGATTCACTTCGAGGGCGGCGCGGACCAGTTCGAGCCGCCGGGCAAGCACGGCGTGGCACAACTCACGGCTCGTACCATGAACGATGGCACGACGACGCGGAGCGGCGATCAATTGTCCATGGCCTTGGCGCGTGTCGGCGCCGAGTTTTGGACGGCTATCGGCGCGGAGGATGGGGCGATCCGCCTCGTCGTGTTGCGCGAGCATCTCGCCACCGCACTCGGCCTGGCCGCCGACGAACTGCTGCATCCGACATTTCCGGCCGCCGCGGTCGCTCGCCGCAAGTCGCTGGCGCTCGTCGCTCTGCGGCAGCAGGAGCTCACCGGGTCCTATCTCGACAGTAGTGCGTTTGCGCATGTGGTGTATGGGCCGGGGCATCCGTACGGTTGGGTGATCGATTCAGCCATCATCGCCTCACTCACGCGGGATGACCTTGTGGCGTTCCACGCGGCGTACTTCCGTCCCGCCCATGCCGTTATCACGGTGGTCGGTGACGTTGACGTCGCGTCGGCCAGGCAACTGCTGGAGACCGCGTTCGCGGGCTGGCGTTCGGGTAGCGGGCCCGTGTCCTACCACTATCCATCGCTAGCGCCGGGAAGGCCAACCGCGATCTATCTCATGGACCGTCCCGGAGCTGCGCAGTCCAGCATACTCGTCGGGTTGCCCGGTCCCCCCCGGACGACACCGGACTATTACGCCCTCGAAGTGCTCAACAAGATCGTCGGCGGGCTGTTTCAGTCGCGGATCAACCACATTATCCGCGAGGAGAAAGGCTGGACGTATCGCGTGTCGTCGATGTTCGCGTACGGCCACGGCCCGGGCGCGTTCACCATCGGCGGTGATGTCGTCACGGCGAAGACGGACAGCGCGATCCTGATCGTGCTGCGCGAGTTGCGTGGCGTGCAGGGTGGCCGGCCGTTCACCGAAGACGAGATCGCCCAGGCGAAGGCGGCGCTTATCCAGAGCCTACCGGCGCGTTTCGCGACCGTCGATGGCACGGGCGCCGCCATCGGCCAGCTCTACACCGATGACCTCCCACGCGACTACTACGCGCAGTACGCCTCACGGGTGCAGGCCGTGACGGTGACCGACCTCCTGCGCGTCGCGAATCAGTATCTCGACCTCGCGCATCTGGCGATCGTCGTCGCCGGCGATCGCGCGGCCATCGGCGCGTCGCTCGCCACGCTCGGCGTGGGGCCCGTGGTGGCGCTGGACGCGCACTACGAGCCGGCCGGCGAAAATCGTTAAGAATCAATCGGGACGGCGGGATTTGAACCCGCGACCCCCTGAACCCCATGCGGTCGGGGAAACGACATTCTATGCGTAAGATGGCGGTTTGTCAGGAGATAACCGGGCGTCGGTGCCGGACTCTGAAGCGCGGAATGCCGGGGTAACCCGGGAGAAACGCGGAACGAACGCGGAATGGCAAGGACCACGATGATGCCACTCCCTTCTCTATCTCTTTGACACGATGTCAGAAATCTGACTGTTCGTGTCAGCAATCGGCCGTGGCATGCGGGGTCGGTTCTAGCAGCCTTGGTAGGAGTCGATCCCCGCCCCCCAAATCCATTGCCCGATGGCAGATAATCATCAGATCGCCTGCATCAATAAGTCGGATCGCCAGAATCCTCACGAACGGATCCGCAATGTGGGCGGACGAAACAGCGATGGCACGGCGTGGAAACTGACCAAGGGCTAGGCGATTGCTGGCATCGAACGCGGCGAATGGAATTTCTACGTATCCGTAGCAGGGCGAACGGTGTGGGTCATCATAGCGACACACTCGGGACGAAAGTATCTCAAGACCCAGGCGGACGACTTTCGGCCAGACAACCTCCTCGCGCTACCTGAGTGTCCGTAGTGTCGACAACACTAGGTGGTGCTCCAAGCTCCCTCCGCTGTCGTCGCCAGTGTGGCTATCGTCAGTTAGAGTTCGCAGTACACCGGCATTCGTGTGGGTGGTATCGTCCGGCTGAATCAAAGGACGTATACTGTTCGACCGTTTGGCATTGGGACGGTATGAGCCACACTTCATCATAGCCCGAACCTCGTGGCGTCAGCCGCATCACCGCGTGACGCATTCCCACATATACGACGCCCGACGGGTCGCGCACAGCGGACGATGGATAGAGGAGACCCCACGATCGGCCAGCGACGAGTCGCTCCAGACGGGCGTTCGATGTAGTCTGATTCAGATGGGCTCGCATTAGCTGACTTGATCCAACGATCAGCAAGGCGGTGTCAGACTCCAGCACAACCGTCTCCGGTCCATCTTCTAGCTCGAGAATCGGTGTCGCCTTCCACCTACCGTCTGATCCTGAACAAGTAGGAGCACTCGACCTTCGTGGATGCCCATGTGGTTGAGACCGGACACCCCTATCAGACCCACGCGCATCTTCACGAAGGCAACGATCTGTTCATCCGATACCTTCGCGCTATCCTGGCCATCAGGCGCATACCACCAGATGCTGCCCCCGAATTCGCCATGGTTGTAACCGGCGAGCCACCCATTAGCGACAGCCAGAGCCCGGTGCGGCGTCCGATAAGAGGCAACACTGCTCGACCCCAAAGGTATCGAGTCGTAGCCGTCCGTTCGTTCGTCCCGTCGAACGTACACCGAGTCTCCATGAGGGAGCACGTGCCATTCGTTACGGGACCAATTCGCACAAAGTAATGCAGACGACGTATCCGCGTATGGCTGCACTGCCACCCACTGGACGAGAGCCCCAGCTCGTGTCCACGTTTGCACCGATGGTTGCTTTCCGCATCCGGGCAACAAGGCGAGTGCGCAAGCGAGTGCGGTGAGTGATGGTCCTGAACGGCGAGCCATGATCAAGCCTGGAATGCCGGTGGTCGCGGAGTGGACAGCGAAAGTGGATCCCGGAACCTCGATCACAAGGTTAACAGTCTCCTGGTATGACACCTACAAACCTGACAATTTGCTACCTCTTCGGACGACTCCAACCGTCGGTGCCGAAGTTCTAACGTGTCGTCCGCGCCGAAGCCGTAATCGGCAGCCAGGTCTCGCTTCGACTGATCCGACGGGCGTGTGGCACCGCGACCGCTCGGCGGTGTCGTAGCAACAGGCACATTTCTGACATCGGCTAGGCATAAGTCTGCCATTCGATATCTGGAGTCCGAACGCGCATCGCATGCGCGCTATTGACGCCGCTTTCACTGTGCTTGATGATACTCGCAACGCGTGGGCACCCCAACGACAGGTCAACAGATGGCAAGCGATCCGCTCATATTCATCGACGCGAATGTCTTCCTAAACCTGTACGGGCAGCTGACCCTGGAGCGCATTGAAGCGTTAATGAAGAAGGTGACGGATGAACGAGACCGTATCATCGTCAATGAACAACTGCTGATGGAGGTCACGAAGAACCGGTCTCAAAGATTTCCGGGGTTGCAAACGCAATTGGGAAAGGTTGCTCCGTCGCTCAACTTTAGTGACAAAGGCGAACGCAAGGCTATCACCACCAGCGTGAGAGCCGTCAATCAGCACCTTGAGAAGGCACGCAGAGCACTTGAAAAAATGATCGAGAACCCTGCAACACATGACGCCATATACAGGGCAATTGTTGATCTAGTCCGCCCCGACAATACCCTCTGCCTGATGCGCGATTCCGCCGAATACGCGCCAGTGTTTGCTGCCGCCCAACACAGATACCTGATGCATTACCCACCAAGAAAGAACGATGAGAGCTACGGAGATGCGCTACACTGGGAGTGGGTCGTGCACTGTGCCGCTGAACTGGGTCGCGACGTCAGCATCGTCTCTCAAGATGAGGATTTCGGGGCGAAACGCGGTGGCAAGCCCGCCATCAATGAGTTTCTGAGTGCTGAGTTCACACGCCGAACCAAGCGCACCGTTACACTCTATAACCGACTCCAGGATGTGATCCCGCTTCCCGCAACTCTGGCCGAGGCGGAGAAGGCAGTTGTTAGACAAGGATCGCCGTTCGATTTTGGTCGCGACATCGGGAACGAAGCGATACAAGCTGCTAGAGCTTACATCCTGCGGCCAAACAGTACCGTTGTAGTCGGCGGCCCAATCTACCGGCCACTTTGGCCACCGTTATCGCCGACTGGCGAGACCGCAAAGGAAGCCGCGGAAGCGCCAGAAACTCCGGAAGACTAATCCGGTTTTGTCACGAGTCCTAGCGAGGCAGTAGGGTGGCGCTGCAATGGGATGGCTGCATGGCTGACGCGATTGCAGGGGGCACCAGTTTATGGGCGACACGACTGCTACAGGTTGCGACCGATTTACTGTCTGGCAGGAATACGAGAAGATTGCAATGCATTTCAATGATCTTCTCATGCGTTTGCGCACCCAGTCGCTCGGCGGCGTCGCCGCGATTTCGGCGATAGCTGGAGTCATCGTTCACAGTGACGTGCCAGCAGAACTGCGATGGCCCGTGATGGCATCTGCATTTGGATTGCTACTGTTCTTCTGGGTGGCAGTCTGGGTTCTCGACTTCAAGTATTACAATCGCTTGCTCCTCGGTGCTGTTACGGCCCTGGTCGAACTTGAGAAAGGCGACACTTCAACGCCGGTCGCCACGCTAACAATGAGCGGCAGCATTGAAGCAGCAGTGCGAACGATCCCGGAGCGGCACGACGGCGCGCACTTAGCAGGCAGCGGTGGCCGATGGGCGTTCTACCTAATTGTTGGCTGCGCGCTCGTTGCGGGTCTGTGCCTTTCGATCTATGAGGCTACCGAGACTGGCGTGCCCGCTACGCCGAACCCCGGTATACACCTCGATTCGGCAACCTGCCAGTGCCAGAGGTCGATGAAGCACTAGCCATGGAAGCCACGCGCGTTCGGATTTTAGAACAGATCGCCGGCAGCACGCGACACGCCATCGCTAGCGTGCGCCAACGTAGCGCTTTGAACCCAGCGATCGGACTGTGCATTGTTGTCACAGTACCATCGTTCATTCTCGCGGCAATTACTCCAGGTGTAAGGGTCCCATTCATCGCTATTGGGTCTTTGCCAGTGGCAGCGGGAGTCTTTGCGTATATCTATCTCCTTTTGCGCGACCCAGATCGCTTGCAGACCGAAGATTTCCTCACGCGCATGTCTGAACTCGGCTACATCTATCGGAAGGGCGACGTGACGGCACTGCCAGCCGCCGACCTCGAGCTGAAAACCAACCCGGGGGCGACGGGCGGGCCATGAGCTATGTTAACGCGCGCCCCCTTTTGGTCGCGTTCACGCAAGATTTCGCAACCGACGAGCAAATGCGTGGCGTGCTGGACGGGTTGCCCGGAGTTTTGTTTTGGTATCAGTGTATTTCGGGGCAGATATTTGTTGTCACCACTACAACGGCGGCCGACCTTGCGGAGTCGATCGAGATCCTTTTCAAATACGGCGCCATGAAGCACATGTTCTATGTCGCCGAACTAAACCCCGCCGCTATGCAGGGTCGGTTGCCGAATCAAGCTTGGGCGGTCATCACGCAAGCTGTTCGTTGGCCGCTTGATCCACCCCCGCCGATCCCCGGCGTGCCTGGAGTGTCTTGATTACCTGACCCGATCGGTACCCCGCGACTAAACAAGGCGTGGCATTCTAGAATGACTATCTATTTCAAAGAACATAGAGTGCCGCGGGCTTTCCTTGCCGGGGGTGGTGACTGGTCCCTGAGCAATCTTCGCGACGTGACCGTCTTGGTTGGTAAGAACGGCTCGGGAAAGAGTGTGCTGCTACGCTCCTGGCGTGACAGCATTCAAGATGGCGTGCATTATGTCGCCCCCGAGCGCACTGGCGAGATGGATTTTCAGCCTAACTACATCTCGGAGGAAATGGACTACGGCCGACGCCGAGCCTCATCTGGTCGCAACTTCGTACAAGACTATAGACGTCGAATAATCGGTCGGATACAGAGCTATTTCATGATTCGCGGCAACGCGAGAGGAAACCAACCGGCACCCGGGAACCCTGATGAAATAGAAGCGCTGCTAAGCAGTCTGCTTGCCGACTTCGACGTGCGATTGAGGACCGGTCCGGTGCCTTATTCGCTCATTCGAACCCAAACCAATGAGGAGATCAGCAGAATAGATCAGTTGAGCAGCGGAGAAGCGCAGCTGTTTACTATCGGTCTCGATCTGCTCACTATCGCTGCAATTTGGGAGATCGAACAGAGGAGTCCTAGAATCGTACTGCTCGATGAGCCGGACGCTCACATACATCCGGATTTGCAGGCACGATTCGCTGATTTCGTGTTTCGCATCGCTGATCGATTCGATCTGCAATTCGTCATCGCCACACACAGCACGTCACTACTATCAGCTTTTGCACAATTCGGAGGCGCTCGAACTGCCGTCGTTTACTTGGATCGCCTAAAAAAAGAGTACGCTGCAGTGCCATTTAGTGCGGTCATGAAGGAGATAGCATCGTGCCTGGGGGGACATGTGCTCATGGGTCCCCTTTTCGGCGCACCTCTACTCCTGGTTGAAGGAGATGACGATTATCGGATTTGGAGCCTGGTTCCGCGGTATCACCTTATCAATGTCGCGGTTATTCCCTGTAACGGCGAAGAAATACGCAAGTACCAGCTGGCACTTGAAAGAATCCTCTCCTCACTCAGTGACCCGAAGACACGACCTGTCGGGTACGCGTTGCTGGACGGAGATAAGACCGTACCCATGCCGTCTCCGGACAACCAACAGCAATTCATACGCTTCATTGGATTGGGTTGCCGTGAGTCGGAGAATTTGTATTTGACCGACGAAGTCTTGGCATCCTTGGGCCTGACGTGGGAATCCGCTCTAGCCAAGATTACTGCGGCTGCCGATTCCTTCGGCCAGAGCGCGGCGCGCGCGCGTGAAGCTCCTTCTTGGGATCGGCGCACCGTGGACATTAAGGACATGATAGGACAGCTTGGCACCGTCCTGGATGCAAAAGATGTCCTGTGGACCACTCGAGTTGGCGCCGCTCTGGGAAAAGGGCGACCCACCGGTCAGCTCGAGGCGTTTCTCGGTGCTAAGCTGGTAGAGGCGCTTTGGTCGCTTCCGTTTTCCTAACGGCTACCAACTGTCAGATAATGCGCGCGCGCCGTTAAGAACCCACGAAGCAGTAATGGCCAGGCTGAATGCTGGCCAGCGCCTGCAGCACTTGCGGGATGAGCGGGCGGAGATTCGCCAGCTGACTGTTCGGTGCTCGGAGGATCACGATGGCGAGCCCGATCCGCGCAAGATTCTGCTGATCTGGAATTCGCTGGTCCATGGTGAGCAGGGCGCGAAATCCCTCGGCCGCCGCCTGACGAAGAAGTGCGCCGTTTTGCAGCGCGCTCCAACCCATCTCACGAACGCCCCGAGCCTCGTACCCGGTCAACTCTCGGGCGAGCTTCCGGGGCAGGTGCTCATCGAGCAGTACGCGCACCGGCGACCGTAAGAGCCTTCGCGTCTTCAAGCACGCTTACGGCCTGCTCCCGAGTCACGCCAGGGAAGTTGTCGAGCCACTCATCCAGTGTCTCGCCGCCTTCCAGCCACTCGAACAGTGAGGTCACGGGCACGCGTGTGCCGACGAATACGGGCTCCCCGCCCAGGATCGCCGGATCACTGTGTACGATGCCGCTGTTTATGCGCATAAGTGGCTCACTTTCCGGTTCCTTTCAATATAACGCTTCTAGGGTCTTCGGCGTTTCGGGTCCCGTCTCGGTGATCGCCCTTCGGGTATCCATTCGAGCAGCTCCCCCGGTTGCGCATTGAGTGCCGCGCATAGGCGGTCTAGCATGTCGTCACCCAGGCGCTTGAACCGTCCGTTGGCATTCGCGAGACGGTAGACCTGCGTCTCAGTAAGGCCAGATGCACGCGCCAGCTCGTACCACGACATGCCGCGTTGGGCTAGCACCTCTGCAAGACGCAATCGTACCACCTGCCCTCCGCCGATTGTTGAGATCGGCGAAGCATTGTGGTCACGGTTAGGTTGACGGTACTACACGCACAGTGTAGTATTTCCCTCCGCTTTACGATATCGGAGGTGATTTCGTGTTTCCCAGTCGTTTAGCCTTGAAGCAGGCGGTTCGCGCACTTGCCCGGACTCTGGAGCGCCATCGCGATCGGGTCGCAGCCGGTGAGGAATTCCAAGTCTGGCTGGACAGGCATACGTACCTCGGTCGAGCAGCGCCCGACGGAGCGCGCTCCAAAGCCGTCACCTGGACCGCTGCTGAGGAATGGCCTGGGTCCATCGAGTGGCATACGCTTGACGATTCAGTCATCGGCAGGCCAAAACGCGGCGGACTGTTCTATGAGATTCCATTCGCGGACCTGGAGCGCATGCCGCTCGTCATCGAGTCACCGACGCGTTCTCGCAAACCCTAACACGCGAGGTGATAGCTTTTGCTCTCGCGCGTGGCGCCCGGACCTTGGCGAGATACAGAGCGATATCGCTTGGCGCCACGACGCCGGTCCTGGCCGTTGTCATTGGCAGTGCGAGCAAGAGGATCGATAGCGGTGTCTCGTGCCTTCGGCACGTCGTCCGCTATCTAATCCTTGCTCGCCGCCATTCGCACCCGGCTTCGCCGAGGTGCTCAAGGCGGACTTGGCGCCTGACCGGTCACACGTAGAGAAGCCTTGATGAATGCCCGAGCACGAGCCGTCGGGTCGCTGCGCTCTCGGGGCTCCGCGCCCCACGGCTCGGACTACGAAACAGCAAAGGACTGGCCCAGCGCACCCACCGTCCGGGCATATCTCGACCACCACCGAGGTGCGCCATGCCACGAAGCGGGTTGCCAAGGTTGAAACGGTGCCAGCGTGAACGCCACAGCGGCACACTGAGCGCCCAGCTAGCACGCATGTACTACCGCCGGCCAGGCTAACACACTCGACCAAACTGCCCATTGCGGGCCGTGCCCGGTTTGGCTGCAGCGCCTACCACGTGTCCACGGCCAGGCCCCCAGCCGGGTTATCTCGGCGTCGCCGCGCAATCTCGTGTCCACATTCGGCGGCTGAGAAGTGTCATCCCATCAGGATTGCGGATTTGCCGGTTCGGCGGGGTTTGGTAAGTAGGGAGCTAGACGTCTATCGCGCTGGCGTCGCTCACGAGAGACGGACCGAACGCGCGTCCCGTGGCTCTCACTCATGAGAGGAGAGCGCGATCGCCCGATTTGCCTTCGCACGCAGCAGTACGGACTAGACCCATGCCAGCCGATCACCGTCTAGCAATACAAACACCCACCCGAGGGGAACTCATGACAGCGGCGAAGTCTGAACTACGCACCAAGCCCAAGCTCGTCCGTTGGACCCCAACCGAAATCGCGACGGTTGCGGAGCGCGCGAAGGCCTGCGGCCTCCCCGTCGCACGCTTTGTCCGCGAAGCTGCCCTCGGCGCCGTGCCCAAGGCCGCGCGCAACGCCGACCACAAAGCGGTGCTGCGAGAGCTGGCCCGCAGCGGCAATAACCTCAACCAGCTCGCGCACGAAGCGCACGCCCGCGAGATGATGCCGGTCCAAGAAAAGCTCGACGCTGCGCTGGAGCTTCACATGAACGTCCTCCGCCAACTCGCCGGCGCGACTCACGAGAAGTGATACCGTGATCGCGAAGGCCAGCAGCGGCAAGAGCTTTGGCGGCCTGATGCACTACCTCGAAGTAGGGCGGTCAGGCCGCGAGTACGACCGGGTCGACTGGATCGCGTCCCGCAATCTGTGCGGTATCGACGACCCCGAGATCGCGGGCCGGCTCATGGAGGCGACCGCGGAGCAGAGTCTTCGCATTCAGAAGCCGGTCTATCACGTATCGATCGCGTTCAACCCCAGCGACCCGGTCACCCGGCCGCGCATGGAGCTCGTGGCAGATCGAGTGCTCGACAACCTTGGGCTTCGAGACCACCAGGCCATGTTCGTGGCGCACCGCGATCGCGAGCATGCGCACGTCCACATCGTGGTCAATCGTGTTCATCCCGAGACAGGCGTCGCCTGGGAGCGGTGGCAGGACTATCCCAGGATCGAACGCACGCTGCGCGGGATGGAACGTGAGCTCGGCCTTCGCGAGGTGCCCGGCCGACTCTACCGCGCACCCGGTCACGAGCTGCCGGAACGCGCGCTTGAAACCAGCGGTGAGCGTCACGCGAGAGAGAGGACACACGAGGTGTCGTTTCGCGAGAAGGTGCACCAGCACGTGCCCGAGCTGCGGCAGGCGCAGTCGTGGGAAGATCTCGCCGATCGGCTGGCCGACCGAGGACTCAAGATCGAGCCCAGGGGACAGGGCATTGTCATCACAGATGGCGAGCAGTTTGTCCAAGCCTCCCGAGTTGCGCGCGATCTATCGGTGAAGCGGCTGGAGGAGAAGTTTGAAGCGCCGTACCCCGGCAAGGCGCTTAACGAGCCAAGCCGCGAGATAGACCCCGCGGTTCGGAGCCTGGTGCGAGATATCCGTTCGTACGATGAAGTCACCCGGCACGAGAAAGCGCTGGGGGACGCTGAGGCTCGTGCCGGCGAAGCTTCAGAGCACGCACACCAGCTGGAGCGCGCGGTGCGTGATTGGCGTCATCGAGCCGCCGATGTCTCGCGCTCCCTAAGCCGTGTATATCAAGCGCCCGAGGAGGCCAGAGCCCGACTGGCCGACTTTGAGCGCGCGCACGGCAAAGAGGCGGTCACGCGGCAGCTGTGCGACCACCCCGAGCAATTCGGTCCGCTTCAGACGGTCGACCGCCCGGGTCTCGTTCTGACGCATCGTGACAAGGCGCCAGCTCGAGCAGAGGCGCGGCAACTGGGAGGCGCGCTCGACGACTACCGAGCATCGGAGCAAAATGTTCGATCGATTGTGCGGTCAAAGGGCGAACTAACGCCAGACCTGGTCGACACCGCGCAGCGAGCAGCTGGCATCGCGCGCGACCGCGCGCAGAGCGCCGTTCGGGAGTTGCGCGACGCCGGCCAGAACTTGCCCGACCGCAAGGTCCTGCAACGGACTATTGGTGACCTGGCTTCGTCGCTATCGCCTGCCGAATTGCGACTCGTTCGCTCCTTCGTCACCGACGCCCAAGCGCAGCTGGTGGCCAAGTTCAAAGGGATCGTCCTTGAACTTGCCCTCGGGCACGAACGCGGCTTCGGGCGCTAAACCATGCAGCGCCGATCGTCGGCTCCGCCGCTGGAGGAGTTGAGGATAAAGTGGCGCGCCAGGCGCGATGAGTTCGCTCGATTCCAGGCAACTGTGGACGGTGCGACGCTCTGCGACCAGCTGCTCGCCGATCTCGAAGGCGCGCTGGCGGAGCGCCACGACGAAGTGCTCACGCTGCGAGCCGCGGCCGATCTCTCGGGATATACGGTCGATCACCTGGCCCGGCTGATCCGGCAAGGGAAGGTCCCGAACGCCGGAAGGAAGCACGCGCCGCGCGTGAACCGTGCAGATCTGCCACGCAAGGGAAACGATGCTGCAGGTCGAGCGGCCGATAGCTATAATGGAGCCGCCGACGCCCGGTCCCTGGCTGGCCGCCTCCGACGCGGAGGCAGCAATGGCATCGAGTAATGGATGGCGGAAAGTGAGGGGCCGGTGGACGCGTTCGCTCGGAATGCGAGGGCTGCGCGTCCGGCTTTTTGAAAATCGAAATGGGATGTTCTACCGGGATGTGTGGGTGCCCGGTCAGGGATACGACCGTAAGTGTCTCGGTACGACGAATCGGACAGAAGCAGAACGTATCGGCCGCGAGCTGCTAGCGGGTATTCGGGACGGCACGGCGAAACCGGTGGCCCAGCCGACAGGAATCACGCTTGGTGATCTGTGGCGACGCTATCGGTCGTCTTGTGCGGCGTTTCTCGACAATGTCGGGACGACGCGCAGAGATGCAGAGAGTCGCGCTAAGGTGCTACTGGCGTTCTTTGGCGACAGATGCGACGTGACTACCCTGACGGCCGACGATCAGGCCGCGTATGCCACTGCTCGACGGGCTGGTGGCATAAGATCAAACAATCAAAAGCCCACAAGGCCCGTGCGCGTCCGCTCCGCGGAGGCTGATCTGGTGCTTCTGCATCAGATGCTCCGATGGGCGACAACGGCGCGCATCGATGGCAAGCCGCTCTTGGCAAGCCATCCGCTCGCCGGCGTTCGCCGAGCACGGGAGCAGAATCCAAAGCGCCCGATCGCTACATGGGAACGATTTAGCGCCACGCGCGCCAAGCTTCAGGGGTTGGCCGGCGACTCTGAGACGGACGCTGAGCGAGTGCGATGGGTCAAGATTGAGCTCGCGCTGGTTTTGGCCGAAGCCACCGGCCGGCGCCTGGGATCTATTCGCCAGCTGCACTGGGAAGATATCGATTTCAGCAAAGGCACGATCCGCTGGCGAGCCGAAGCCGACAAGAAACGGCGTGAGTCTGTGGTGCCGATTCCGGCAAGGCTGCTCGACGAGTTGCGCGCGTTCCGGCGGCTTCTTGCAGCTGTGGCAGGGCCGGTGTTCGCAGCTGAGAAGGACCCAACCAAGGCAATGGACCGTCACCTGTTCGACCATTGGTTGGCGTACGCAGAACGGAAGGCGGAGCTGCCAAAGCTCGCTGGCGGGCTCTGGCATCCCTATCGCCGAAAATGGGCGACCGAACGGAAACACCTCTCGATCACCGATGTGGCGGCCGCAGGCGGCTGGCGTGACACGGCGACCCTGCTGACCTGCTACACGCAGCCCGATAACGAAACGCTCCTCGCCGTCATGAGCGAGGAGCGTAAGGTTCGAGAGATATCGGTTAGCTAGTCGCGACCGCAGAGAAACACGGAACAAACGCGGAACGCGATTTCAAGCAATTGCTAAGTTGTTGTCAATCAATCGGGACGGCGGGATTTGAACCCGCGACCCCCTGAACCCCATTCAGATTTCGGCTTATCGTCCGGGATTATGCCGAATTACTAAGTCGCGCTTTCCCTGGGTATTGCGCCATAATTGCGATTATCCGGCATTATGCTAGATTGGACTTCGGTGCTACAACGGTGTTACAACGCGGAGTCGCATTGGATCGCGTAAAGCTTACGAAACGGCAGGTGGATGCCCTGCGGCCGGCCGCCGACAAGTATGAAGTGTTCGACCGGGAGATTCGCGGACTCTCGCTGCTCGTGACGCCTGGCGGCGCGAAGACGTTCTATCTCATCTACCGCGCCGGCTCCGGGCGCACGGCACCGCTGCGGCGCTTCAAAGTCGGCCGCGTGGGCGATCTCGCCGTCGTTGAGCTCCGACGCCTTGCGCTCGACACGAGGGAGCGCGTCGCCAGAGGTGAGGATCCGGCACGCGAACGCGGTGCAGCGAAGGACGCGCCTACCGTCGCCAGCCTCGGCGTGGCGTACCTCGAGGATGTTGACGCGCGGCGCAAGAAGCGTACGGCGGCCGAGTATCGCCGCCAGTGGCTGAAGCACGTTGTTCCCGTGCTCGGCACGATGCGCGTGGCCGATGTGGCTACGGCCGACCTCACGAAACTCCATCGAGCGCTGGGGCGCAAGAACGGCAAGTATCTCGCGAACCGCGTAATCGATCTCTTGGGCGCATTCTTTACGTACGCTGAGAGAGAAGGCGCCAGGCCGAAGCACACGAACCCGGCGCACGACGTCGAGCGATATGACGAGCAGTCGCGCGAACGATTCCTGAACCCGGATGAGGTGACCCGTCTCGGCGATGCGCTGAGCCGAGCCGAGTCGCTCGGGCTTCCGCCAGCGCCGAGACGGCGCCGCGTTCGGAAAACCGGAGATACCGCGAAGCATCGGCCGAAATCTGTGGACACGTTGCATCCGGCCAATCCGTTCGCCGTCGCGGCGATCCGCTTCCTGCTTTTGTCCGGCTGGCGTGAACAGGAAGGCCTCACGCTCCAGTGGTCCTGGCTCGACGCTGCACGCGGCGTTGCCAGCCTGCCCGACACGAAAGGCGGCAAAAGCGTACGCCCTCTCGGCGCGGCCGTATGGTTGCTGCTTTCCGATCTGCCGCGCATCAAAGGCTCAGCGTACGTCTTTCCCGGACGCGATGTCCGCCGTCCGCTCGCGGACGTGAGCCGCCTGTGGTACGCGGTACGGCATGCCGCGCAGCTCGACACCAGCGACAGTCACACGCGGCTTCATGACCTTCGCCACAGCTTCGCCTCTGCCAGCGCCTCGGCTGGCGGCTCCCTGCTCATGATCGGCAAATTGCTCGGGCACCTCGACGCGTCGACAACGGCGAAGTACGCCCATCTCCTCGACGATCCGGTGCGGAAGGCCGCGGACGCGGCGGCCGGCCAACTGGCGGCGCTCCTAGACAAGCCGATGTCGACCACCGTCATGCGCGTAACGCGTCAGTAACGTTCAAGCACACCCACGAGTACTCGCGACAGTCGCTGACAGCGGTGACAGCGGTGACCACTTTGTACCTCAGCGCTGAGGTGATGGCCCAGTAGCGCATCGGCATCTCTGACCCTAGTAATGCGCGCGTGTGGTTCGCACGCCGTGAACACCGAGGACAGAGACCAATGCGTATCGATCCCATGCAGGATCTCATACCAGCGCCCGAGGCAGCCCGGCTCTATGGCTGTTCGCGAGAGGTGCTCGTCAGGATGATCACGTCTGGTCGCCTGGAGGGGCGGCGCCTGGGCACGTCATGGTTTGTCGACGGTGAGTCGCTGGCCAAGGCGGTGGAGCAGAAGCGACGGAGCGTCGCTCCGTCGGCTGCCGCGGCCGCAAGATGACGGAGTTGCTGACGCCCGATGAGGTGGCGCGCCGCACGGGTCGGGCGCGCGGCACCCTGGCGCAATGGCGCTTCCAGGGCAACGGGCCTCCCTTTGTGAAACTGGGCGCGCGCGTGATGTACCCCGCCGACGAGTTCCAGAAGTGGATTGACGCATTGCCGCGCCATCGCTCTACCGCGGAATGCACCTGAACCGGGAATCGCCAGCAATTGCTCGGCGCCCATTTGCCCTGATCGTACGTCTTTGGTTCGAGAACGGATATCGGCAATTCTGGCCGGTGTAGTCACGACGTACGAACACCTAGCGGAGTGGGGATCATGGATCGATTGCTGGACAGCTTCCAGGCGTCAGAGATGACGCGCCTGGCCAGGTCTACGTTGGCCAAGAAACGACTCGATGGTTCAGGGCCCCCCTTCGCTCGCCTCGGCACTAAGATCGTGTATCGCGAGAGCGATTTGATCGCGTGGCTTGAGGAACAGCCGCGACTCGTGTCGACCTCGGGGGCGAGCGCATGATCCGCCGACGGTTCGGCACTATTCGGAGGGTAGCGCAGCAACGCCGCCCCGTTGCCGATCGGCAACCAGACGCGGGTTTGGTCCAGCGGCGCGGATCAGACGGCCAGCCTCTCGTTCCTCTCGCACTCGAGGACCTTCGCCGCGACGCGCAGTTGCGCGCTGTGCGCGATTTCCTCGATTCGCTTCAGCGAATCGGCGACTCGGACGGAGCTGCTGCCGCGTGAAAAACCCTCAGGAAGTGCGTATCAGTGCAGACGCCCCATTCTACACGATCACGGCGCCCCCCGTGGCCGTCATCCTCAAGCACCAGCGCATTCTGCGCGGGGCGATGCAGGGTGATTTTGTCGACGGCGTACTCGCGACCTACGATGCGGCGAAGATTTACTTCGCGCCTCAGGCCCACGCCGAGATCGAGGCCCTTTCGCCTGAGCAAATCCTCGCGCTTCTCGACGAGATCGGCATCGCAATGAGTCCCGCCCTGCCGTCCAACGTTCAGGAGAGCTGACGTATGGGCATTCCGCTTTTCGACCTGTCGGCACGACTCGGTCTCCTGGGGGCGTCTCAGGTCAAAGCGGGACTTCTCGACGTCAACGAATCGTTCGCGATGGTCGATGCTATGGCGCAGAAGGTGGGCCTCAGCATCGAGAACATGGCAAAGTTGTCGGCTGCGAACCTTCAGATACTATCGGACGCGGTCGTCAGCAAATTCCCCGGCGCCAAACTCGCGACTGTCAGCTATGAAGCGGACCGCGCGATCCAGGGCATGGGGCGCTCGATGCTCTTCGTGGCGTCCACCGGCAACCTCGCCGGCCGCGGCATGGCGGGATTCATCTCGAACGTCGCGCGGCTCACCGGACCTGGCAGCATTCTGCTGTCTGCGCTCGCGATCGGCGGCCTCGCCATCGACACCTTCTTCAATCGAACCGAGAAGGGCGCAGAGCGGGCGGAACGTGCGATCGACAAAGAGATGGACGCCTTCACTCGCGCCATCACCAGTGGCTCGCTGGAGCAGGTCGCGAAAGCGGCAGTGGAACAAGACACGAAAATCGCGAAGCTCGAAGAGCGGCTCAAGAAGCTCAACGCCGAAGCGCAAGCGGCGCGCGAACGTGGCGGATTGGGCGGTCTGGCGCCGGGCGGCGCGGGACTGGCGGGCGGGGACCAGGACGACGCGATCAAGCAGATCAATGAGGACATCGAAAAGACGACGTTCCTACTGAACGAGGCCCGCGACATCGAGCGGGGCATCCTCGATGACAAGGAGCGCGAGACCGAGATCCGCGAGGTGGAAAAGCGGATGGCCGAGGAGCGCGCCCAGATCGAGATGCGGACCAGCGAGATGCAGGAGGCGATGGACGCCAAGCACCTCAAGGCCGCAGCGATTGCCGCTGGCGCTGTCCACGATGCGGAGACCAGTCTTGCGAACCTTCGTCGAGCGTTCAACAGCCTGCAGCCGTCGGCCGAGCAGCTGCGCGCCATGCGCGACGCGGACGCCGAGATGCGCCGGCGGCAGGGCGAGAGCGCGACTACCCGCGCCTTCAATCAAGAGAACAAAGACGAAGGCAAGAAGCCGGAAAGGGAAAAGCAGGACGGGAAAGACGAGCTCTCGCATCTCGAAGAGCAGAACGCATTGCTGGCACAGGGAGCGACGCAGGCGAATACAGCAGGGGCGGCTCTCCTACGTCTTAGCACGATCGAGACGGAGCTGAAGCGGCGCCTCGCAGAATCTAACCTCTCACTCGAAGAGCGGATCCGCCTCGAGGGTGACCTTGATACCGCGACGGCCGCAGTCGAAAACGCGCAGTCGAAGCTACGGGCCACCTTCGACGCGCAGCCAGAGCAGCAAATCCTCATCAAGGCACAAGCCGATCAAAAGGCACGGCTCGCCGCTTTCACGCAGGACGCCAGAGACTTTGGCACACAACTCGGGGCGATCTTCACGAGTACGTGGTCACACGCGTTCAACAAGGGCGCGCTGAAGAACGGCCTCGAAGACCTCGGCAAGACAGGGCTAACGGGCCTCGGCAACATGATGGTCCAGCAGTCGGGCGTGCTTAAGGCGTTCGGTACGATCATGAGCTCGCTGGCTCCCGCTCTCGCCAATCCGTTCACAGCTGGCGAGGCGTCGATCGGCGCTTCGCTCGCGTTGTTCGCACTGGGAAGCGCATTCGCATCGATCGGCAATGCCATGTCGTCGAGCGGCGCCAATGCGCAAGGGTCGCCATTATCGGCGTACTACGGCCCGGCGTCGACGGTCACGACACTCTACGGCGGACCAGGCGGGAATCCCGTCACTGGTCTCCCCGAACCTACCGGTCCACAACAGCCGATCCATATCACAGTGGGGCCCGTGATCGGGCCGAACGACCAGGCCGCATTCCAGTCGATCATCGACGGCATCAACAACGCGGCCCGCGGCGGCTATGCGCTGAAGACCTTCGCGGTCAAGGGAGCATAGGCAGTGATGACCGCCGCACCCGGGATCACGCCAGGGACCGATCGCCGCGTGCAAGAAATGCGAGCCGCGTACTTGCTCGTCGACGCGCAGCGCGGGCACCCTGGCGCCACGCTCGGACTCCGGCCGGAAGACTTTGAGGAGTTCGACTGTCGGCATATCGCCGAGATCATTCTCGAGGCCGGGCGCGTGCCGGCCGGTGAGGAGCAGCTGGCGTCCTATGCTGAGCATGCTGTACGGCTCCTCACGCCGCGCGACCGCGCCCGCGCGCTGGCGTACGTGCGGCGCCAGCCCGGCGAATCGGTCGACGCTGACGAGTACGAAGCCGATGCTCGCTACCCCGGTCCCGTATGCGCGCTCAACGCGCCACCGGCCGAGCCGGTGCGCTGGCTCGTCAACGATCTCGTGCCAGCTGGCGAGCCCACAATCCTGTACGGGCCACCCGGCGTGTTCAAGTCAGGGCTCGCCCTGTGCGCGGCCGCGGCAATCGCCGGCGGATATGCGCTCTTCGATCTGCCGCGATTCAAGACGGGCGACGGTAGTCCGGTGCTATACGTGTCCGAGGACGACCGGCTTTCACTCGTGACTATGCGCACCGAGGCCTTCTGCCGAGGGCATAACTGGGCGCGTCAGAAGGTGCTTGCCAACCTCCATTTTCACGCCCTGGATGGCATTTCACTCGGCGATGCGCGCTGGCAGCAGCAGCTGCTCGACGAAGCCGCTGGCCTCGGCGCGCACTTGTTAGTGCTCGATCCTCTCGCGCACCTTATCGAAGGCAACGAGAACGACGCATCCGAGATGCGTCGCTACACCCGGTTCGCCCGACGCGTGAGTGACGAGACGGGTGCCACCGTGCTGTGGGTCCAGCACGCTGGAAAGGCTCGCGAAGGTGTGACCGGCAGTGACCGGATCCGCGGCTCAAGTGCGTTTCATGGCGCTGCTAGAGCGGCGTACGAAATCGCTGACCGCGGCGACAACGACGTCGGTATCGAATGCGTCAAGATGAGCTGTGCCGAGAAGCCGGTGCGGTTCAGTGTGCACAGGTCGATCGAAGTTGCGCCGGGGAATCGTGGCCACTGGACGAAAGCCCGGCTCGAATATCTCGGTCCCAAGGCCGCGGCCGACCAGTGGGTACTGAGGTATCTCGCGGCGATCGATGGGCCAAAGTCCACTGAGATTCGCGTGGCGGCGGGCAAGGAAGGCATCCGCGGCGAGGACGTATCAGCGGCTATCAGCCGGCTTCATGAAGCCGGCAAGATCCAGTTCAGAGACGGCTCTCGCAACGCGCGTCACTGGTATCTGACCGAGCCTGCCCAGGCCAATGGGCAGGCGGGCAGGCTCACGGTTGCCCAACCTGCCCAACCTGCCCTAGCCACCCGGGGCAGGCTCGAACCTGCAAGATCGAGCCTGCATGCCGTAGGCATGCAGGCAGGCATCGATCTCGAGGAGGTCACCGGTGACATCTGAGCGCGTGGCGTCTCTGCTGGATGCTGTGCACTCCTGCGGCGCCGAGCTCGTGCGTCGAGAGCCCGATCGGATCGTCGTCTACGACCCGCTCCGCGCCATGGGCGCGTCGCTGTGGGCAGCGTTGCGTGAGGCGAAGCCGGAGTTGCTCGAATACCTCAAGCCTTACCCGTGCCAGCGTTGCGACCGCGGCTTGTTCCCGCTCAGCGGTGTCGTGTGCGCTGCTTGCGCAGATGTGAGTAATTGTGATCGCGTGAACGCGCGCCGAGAGGGTGCGCCGTGACCGCCGCGATGTTGTGCGCGACCGTCGACGCGGCGCGCGACTGGCTGCTGGTTTGGCACCCCTGGACGGTGCGTCCCGCGCCCGCCACTCGCCATGGCGACCAAGACGAGATCCCGTTGTCGAGGACGGGATTGTCTCCAACGCCGCGTCGCATCGGCGTTTCGTCGGCGCGGGCTACCGTCCTTCCCTTCAATCGCTCAACAGTGAGGCATCGAGCTATCAATGGCGAATGACACCAACGAACCGCCCGACTGGCCAGAGGCCGAGCGCCTGGCACGCGAGGCGTATCTGAACTCGCTCACCGGCCGCCAGAAGGTGGCGTTCATGAACAATCGGCAGGATCGGGCCGTGCCGCTGCACGAGAGCCACGGCCACGGCCGCGGCGAGCGCCATCTCGAAGGACACCACGGTGGGAATGCTCGGAAACCGCGATACGATCGACCGGTGTGAGATAATTGGCGAACGTTCACTTTTGACTCGAGGGAAAATGAACACGATGAAACTGGCGCAGATGGTGGCCTGCGGCGGCGATCTGTTTGGGCTCGACGCCTCTGGGCAAGCATGGCGCTGGGTCAGGGGATCGAACAGCTGGGAGCGAGGCGAATGGGTCAAGTTCCCCAACCCGATCGCCAGCGGCGATGCGGGCGAATAACGAACCAACAACCAGGAGACGACAACAAATGGCAATCGAATACGGGCCACCCAGGCGCGTGACCGAAGCGGACCACTACTTGGCCGAGATCAAAGCGAATCACGCGCGGATTGAGGCGGCGGAAGCCGCCCTCACGCCCGAGGAACGCGCCGAACGGGAGGCGAAGCGGCAGCGGGACCTCGACAATCCATTCACGCCAGAGGGGCGGGCCAGGCACGAGGCCGCGATCGAAGCGATCATCGCGAAAGAGGACGCGAAGCGTGAAGCGGCCGAGCGCGCGGAGCAGAAGGAGCGCGAGCGCCTGCAGGCGATCGAAGATGCGAGGGACCCGATCGGCGCCGAGGCGCGACGGCAGTTGGCGGTCGAAGCGAGAATCAAGGAGATACGCGAATCGGGGCGCACGGAGGAGGGCATCCTCGAATCGAAGCGCCGGCTCGCGCGGACCATCTAAAGGGGCAACTCTATGCGACTGAACACAGGCGATCCGTACTGGCAGACTCCAGAGGGCAAGCTCCGTGACCCTGTTACCGAACGGCGCTGGTCCGATATCCGGGCCGAAGAGGAAGCGCGTGAGGCCGCGCAGCGGCCCATGACGAGCGCGCGAGTCGCGGCTCAGAACGCGAAGATCGAAGCTCAGCAGGAGGCCCATGCTGCTCTTGCGCGCGCGGCGTGGCGCGAGATATGGGCCGCGCACGCGAAGGCAAAACGCAGGGGTCGTAAGGTCACGGCGGCCGAGCAACGGCGTCTCGACGAGCTGCTCGAACGCGCGAACAGCGAGGCGCCGGCGTGACCTACGGCGTCGGTGGCAAGTGCCAGGTCTGTGCGCATCCCGAGATCGAGACGATCGACGCCGAGCTCGTGATCGGCGGCGAGTCGTACGCCGCGATCGGTAAGAAGCACGGGGCGGCGGCGCTCGCGATCGCACGGCACGCGCGGAAGCACTTGCCGCGGCGCCTCGCGGCCGGCCTCGTTCCGAACGCGGCGGCGTTCAGCGACGATGTCGTCACCCTCGTGCAGCGTCACGTCGCCCGCGCGTGGTACTTGAGCCAGAAGGCCGAGGCGAAGGGCGATCTCTCCGTCGCGCTGTCCGGTGTGCGCACCGGACTGCGCGGCGCCGCGCTGCTGGCGCGCGTACTCGGCGAGCTGCCGCCAGAGCAAACGACGAATGTCCACATCAACGCGACGATCGAACTGAAGGCGATCATCGCGACGATTACCGACGCACTCGGTGACCAGCCGCCAATACTGCGCCAGCGCGTAGCGGCCGCCCTCATGGCTCACGCGCGCACCGGGGACGGCCGTGCTGCATAGGGCTGGCCCGCGACTCGCCTGGCAGCTGAGCGAACAACGGCGCCGGCGTCTTCTGAGGGCCGGCGTGCGCCGGTCTGGCCCCAGTACGGAGCGTTTGCTGGCGTGGGCGCTGGACCCGGTTTTGTTCGCGCTCGACTGTGGGTTGCCGGATCCGGACATCCATCAGCAGCGCATCCTCCGATCGGAAGCGCCGCAGCTGGGCATTCTCGCATCGCGCCAATTCGGGAAGACCGAGTACACGGCGAACGTCGCCTTGCGCACGGCGCTCCTCGCGGCCGCGACGCTCGTACTGGTCCTCGCGCGCGCTCAGCGGCAGGCGATCGAGCTCCTACGGCGCGTGTCCACCCAGCTGGCGGCGCTCGGCGGTCTCGCGCCGGCGACGCTCACCGTCGACAACGCGCAGTCGCTCGAGTTCTCGAACGCGAGCCGCATCGTCTCGTTGCCATCGACTGAGGCCAATATCCGCGGCTTCTCGTCGCCAGCGCTCATTGCTATCGACGAAGCCGCGCGGGTACCGGACGACCTCTACCACGCCGTGCGACCGATGCTCGCGATCGGCCGTGGCAGGGTCATCGCACTGACCTCAGCGTGGGGTAAGTTTGGTTGGTTCTACGGCGCCTGGACTGAAGGCGGTGCACAATGGGAGCGGATCGAGGTACGCGCCGACCAGTGCGAGCGCTTCGACCCGGCGTGGCTGGCGCAGGAACGTGCCGCGCTCGGTGAGCGGATCTTCCGTCGCGAATACCTGTGCGAGTTCGGCGACGTTGACGAGTCGGTGTTCGCCGCGGATCTCGTCGACCGCGCATTCGACAACGACCTCGAGCCCGTCTTCCCGGGCGGCGTGTTCGGTCGATGAAGCGCACTATCATCGGGGTGGACCCGGGCAAGATCAACGACCCCACGGGTCTCGTGGTCGTCCAAGCCGAGGATCACCACATCGGCGCCGCGCCGCACATCGTCAACGGCGACCAACGCATCGCCGCGGACATGCCATCCAGGATCGACGCGACGCTCGCGCAGCTCGCTCGCACGGGCCGCAACGGCGTGGCGGCGAATGCGCGGCCGCCACTATATGACCCGCCGATCGAACCGCACACGCCGCCGCGGACGCTCGTGTCCCTCGACGTCGTGCACATCGAGCGCCTCCCTCTCGGGATGTCGTATGTCGACCAAGTACGGCGCGTAGATCACATGCTCCGTCACCCGGCGCTCGCGCTCGACGAGCCACCCATCAGCGTATGGGACATCACCGGCGTGGGGCAGGCGGTCAGCGATATCGTGAAGGACCGCGGCCTCGCCGCCAAGTTCGTCTCGATCACCGGTGGCGTGCTCCCTCACTTCGAGAAGGGCTATTGGCGCACGCCAAAGGCGGATCTCATCAACGCCGTGGTGATTGAGCTTCAGCAAGGCCGGCTGCGCTTCGCGAACGGACTGCCGTTCGCGGTCGCGATGCGCTCCGAGCTGCTCGGCTTTCGTGTCAAAACGACGGCCACGGGCCGCGATACGTACGCGGCTGGCGAGGACTGGCGCGAGACACAGCACGACGATCTGGTCTTATCGCTGGCGGTCGCGACATGGTGGGCGGCGCGCTCAGCGCGTCATCCCACCATGTCGTGGAAGGCGGCAGACTACCCGAAACTGCGCCGGTAAAACCGAGGCGTAGGCGTGCGGTCAGCGAGGCGCGGAATCCGAGATCCAGGCCTCGTGAGCGGTGCATAGCCGGATGAGCTCTTCGTATTCTCGGCTGTTGGGCGGCACGGTCGCCTCGACCGTGAACGTCAAGACGGTCCGGAGGCGATCGTCGGTGACCCCGAGGCGCGGGGTATCGGATGTGACTTTGACCTTTATCATGGCCCTACGATCATGCAGTGGACGCGTGGGTCGCAAGCCGAGCGATTTACGGGCAGTATCTCGTGAAGAAGTAGCCCGGATCGACATCCAGGGCGCGAGCCAGGCGCTCAAGGACATCGAATTCGATTGAGTCGGTCTTATCTAACTCGATCGACGACACCGTGTCGCGACGGACTCCCGCCGCGTCGGCGAGCTCCTCCTGACTCCAGCCTTTCGCTTTTCGCGTCTCGCGGACTCTGAGGCCGATACGAAGCACTGAGCCGCAAGCTATTCCCCACAAATGACTTGACCAGACGGAACATCGGACTACTGGATCAGCTGTCCGCCCGCTCACGCGTGCAGTGTTGCGCTGGGAGATTGCACGCTGTAGCGTGCAGAGGCCATTCTGTGTAACGATCCCTGGAACGGATAGTCAACGTGCCGATCGACGTACTCCCGCAGGAAAAGCGCTGGCTCTCCGCAGTCGCTGGCGATGCGCTCGCCATGCCTACATCCGAAGCGGAACAGCAAACCATGGCGCTCACCGCCTACGCCCGGGTCCGCGAAAGCATCGAACTCGCCGAGGCGACGAGGACGCGCCGCGACTGGCGGCTGTCGCTGTTGCTTCTGATTCCGATCGCAACGATTCTCGTCGCGGTCTACGCCGTCCGTGCGGAACGCCTCCTCGATGCAGGACGCTAACGGCGTTCTCGCCATCGTTGACTACGTAGGCGGCAACGCCTACCTGACGGCGGCACTCATCGCGGCGATGGCGGCAGTCATCATTTTTGGCCTGCCGCTGCTCCAGCGACCGCTGCCTCGGCGGCGTCGCCCATGACGATCGACGAGCTGCTCGATCCACAGCCGCTGACGCTGGAGCAGGCCCAAGCCCTCTATCCGCGCGAGTCGCCGCTGCACTTCCGGGCGCAGGAAGCCGTCGTGATCGGCCACGAGGTTAACGAAGACGGCTTCGCGGTGGTCGTCGCCCTCGGCGAGCACGGCAAGCAGTACTGGGTGGCGGACATTCTCGCCGGCTGTGGCGTGACGGTCGAGCGTTAGGGCAGGGACGGCCGCTTAGCGCGAGAGGCGGCCAGCGCGCTTCGCTGGCGCCGGTGACTGTAGCAGTTCGCCCGGCTCGACGCCCAGCGCTTTCGCCAGTTTCACCAGCACGTCGATGACCGGTCGCTGACGGTCCTCGTTCTCCCATTCCGTCACTGTCGCGCGTCGCAACCCTGCCATCTCGGCGAGTTCCGCCTGGGTTAGCCCACGGGCTTCGCGCAATTCTCTCAGGCGTCGGGCAAGCAGCGACATGCAAAGAATGTACGCGTTTACGTACACTTGCGCCAGTGTACGCGAGTGCGTACATTCGGTGTACGCGAGTGCGTACATTCTACCTGGGAGAGTTGGACGATGAAGGGACGGAGTAGCCCCACATTGACAGGCCGCGAGCAATCTTGCCTGCGCGACACCCTGCGGCAGCTGCTCGACCGGTTCGCCGGTGAGGGTTGGTGGACCTCGACGACGTCGGCAGTGCCGCGAGTCGCGTTGCGAGCGCGCATACGCCGCCTCGGGCGTGTCGAGCTGCGCACTGCGCTGCTGGATACCCTGTCCGCGATCGCCCACGGCGATCGGTCTGGTGCTGCGCAGGCATTGGTTCGGTACGCCGACACGACGATTCGGCGCCGCGCCTACGCGTCGGCCGAGCCGGTGCTAGAGGCAGCGCAGCTTGTCCTGGAGCGGCACGATGACTCGGCGGTCTCGTACGTCATGGAACGCATCGGCCTTTGTCGTCGGCGGCAAGGGAAGGCCAGCACCGCGGCCAGTTACTTCGTGGCGGCCGCGGTGCTGGCAGCGCTCAACAGCGAGTCCCGTGTTGAGCACCGAGCCATTGCGGGCGCCCGCGCGATCCTCGCGGCCGAGCGCCAGGCGGCAGCATGAGCCCGCGCGTACGTTGTGGCCCTTCGCGCCTCGCGCGACGCCTCGGAATGATCTGCGAAAGGTGCGGCGACGTCGTGCCGCGCATCCTGGCGGCGAACCTGGCAACGGGAAGATTGCTCTGCAACCGCTGCATTCCGAAGACTCCACCAGCTTCACCGGCGCTCTCGGCCAACCAATGACGAAGCGAGACGATCTCGACGCAATCAGAGCCCGCGGCGCCGAACACGAACGTGAGCTCGAGGCCGGGCTCACGTTCCTCACGATCGCTGACCTCGCATCTCGATGGAAAGTCTCGCGATCGACCGTACTCGCCATCTCGCGTGACGAATTGCCCTACATGGAGATCGGTCGTGGCCGCCTCCTGAAGCGCCGGCGGTACGATCCGCGCGCCGTTGCGGCATTTGAGAACCGGCAGCTGCGGCGACCCTGATGCTCCAGCGCGAGTTTCCGCGGCGTGCTACAACCGTGTTACTACCAACGGACGAAGCCAGGCTCTTGGGTCGCCTGGCTTCAGTCTTAAGACATTGCAAATGTTGGATTTATATGAATCGGGACGGCGGGATTTGAACCCGCGACCCCCTGAACCCCATTCAGGTGCGCTACCGGGCTGCGCTACGTCCCGTACGTCGGTTTGTGAAGGTAACTTGCTGGAGCATGGTCCTCCAGCACCGCCTCGGCGGCTACCGCGAGTATTCGGCCCCAGCGGCGCTGGCGCCGTATTGTGAGGCGGTGTGGACGTATCAGACGCCGCGGGAGACGAATGGCGCGGTGCATCGGGTGTTGCCCGATCCCGCGGTCAATATCCAGCTCGTGTACTTTCGAGAGATCGACGGGACGGTTGGTGAGCCACGGGTTGTCGTCGGCGGGCCCATTGGGGCGCCGGAGGTGGCGGCGTTTGAGCCGCGGCGTGAGATCGTGGCGCTGAAAGTGAAGTTGGAGTGGAGTGCGGAGTTGAGAGATCGGGTGCCGCGGCTGGAGAAAAGTGTGCTCGATCGGCTGCATCATACGACTTCGATCGAAGAGGCGACCGAGCTGCTTCTGGCGAACGTCAGGATGGGCGAGCGGAGGTTCCGAGTGGCGGGGCGGGCGCTCGATATTGTGCGGTGGACGCGAGGGCGGTGTGCCATCGAGCGGGTGGCGGAGGAGTTGGGGGTCTCGCCGCGGCATCTGAGGCGGGCGGTGGAGCGGGAGGCCGGTGTTACGCTCAAGGCCTATGCGCGCACGATGCGACTGATGCGCGCGGTGACCATCGCGGATGCGTATCCGGCGACGCGGCCGGTGCCTTGGGCGAGTCTGGCCGCGGATACCGGATTTTATGATCAGTCGCACTTGATTCGTGAGTGCCACGATCTGTGTGGGCTCACGCCGAGCGCTATTCTCAGCGAGCGTCGCGCGGAGGTCGATAGCACGAAGCTATTGAGGGGTGAAGCCGTACTTGGCTAGATCGTCTGACGTCATGGTCGTCACATCGACATGCAGTTTGATCGGCTTGTACGGATTGTTCGTCGTGTCCTTTGGTACGGACACGATCGCCTCGACGACGTCCATGCCTTTGAAGACCTGGCCGAACACCGTGTAGTGATCGTCGAGGCGCGCGAGGCCCTCTTTGTTGGCGACGATGTAGAACTGACAGCCCGGATCATGGGACTGCGGGTCCGTGCCCGCGCCGACCGCGCCGTATTTGTGCCTCAGGTTCGGGCGAAATTCTGGCGCCAGGAGATTGGGGAATGCGCCGAATCCGGCCGGCGTGTCGGGGCATCCACCCTGCGCGACGAAGTTTTTGATCACGCGATTGAACGTCAGCGTGTCCCAGTAGTGGCTCGCCGCGAATTTCTTGAAGGTCGCTTGATGCACCGGCGTTTCGTCGTAGAGGACGAACAGGATTTCACCCATGTCCGTGCGAATACGACCGATCTGATACGTTTTTACCGACTGTCCGGTGCTCGCGATCAAGGGAAGCGCGAGCAAAAGCGTGAACGCGAGGCGTCGCATTCCGCGAAGGTAACCGACTCCTAACGCCTATGCACCAAACGCGCGTCCGGATCGATGTGCTGCCACCCGGCGCGCGCCAGCTCCGGCGTCGTCGACTCGGCTTCCGGATAGCCAATACATAGGTAGGCCACGAGATCCCAGGAGAGTGGCACCTCGAGCGATTCACGTACGGCGACCGGATCGAGTATCGAGACCCAGCCCACGCCGATGCCCCAGGCGCGAGCGACGAGCCACAGTGTGTGGACGGCGGTGACGACCGAGTAGTGCAGCATGGCCGGCATGGTCCGCTGGCCTAGTCCGTGGCCCGCCTCGGTGCCCGTATCCGCGAACACCGCCAACTGGACGGGCGCGTCGTCGAGGCCCGCCAGCTTGAGCTCGGCGTACCGCCGCGCACGCTCGCCCGCATACTCGGCCAAGGCTTGCCGGTTGCAGGTGAGGAAGTTGGCCCGGACGACCAAGCGAGCCTCCGGCGACTCGACCAGCACGAAGCGCCACGGTTGGCTGTATCCCACCGATGGCGCAAGACATGCTCGTTCGACGAGACGGTCGACGACGCCAACCTCGAGCGGCGTGGTCGCGAAGCGGCGAACGTCGCGACGCCACACGAGGAGCGCGTCCAGGGTCTCCCGAAATGTCTCGTCGAAGAGCGGCGGTGCAGCCACAGACTCCATACCCCCCGAGCGATAGCGGGCGCGCGCGCTATGTTCAAGGAGCCATGCGTCCACTGATCGCATTGTGCGCCCTGGCCGGATGCTCGGGCGGCAGCCACGAGGCCGCCGTTGTCGCACCTCCGGCCGGCTCGACCACGGTCACCGTACCCGCCAGTATGCGGAGCGCGCCGTTCAACGTGGCCCGGTCGCTCAAGATCCCGGGCGGATACCATATCTCGGTCTACGTCCGCATACCGGGCGCCCGGTTCGCCGTGGTCACGCCCGATAGTAGCCTCTTGGTCTCGGTCCCGGGCGCGGGGCTCGTGAAGCTCGTACGGCCGAACCCCAACGGCGACCCGATCGTCTCGAACTTCATCTCGGGCCTCGATACCCCGCAGGGACTGGCGATTCATACCGTCGGCGCCACAACGTATTTGTACGTCGCCGAAGCGACGAAGGTCGACCGGTACGTGTGGACCGCCGGTCAGCCGACGCCTGGTGCTCGGCAGGTCATCGTGTCGGGCTTGCTCACCGGTGGATCGCATCCGTACAAGGACCTCGCGCTCGACGCCAACGACATGCTCTATGTCGCCCTGGGCTCGAGCTGCAACGTCTGCACGAACGATCTGTCGAGCTCACCGCAGCGCGCCGCGATCTATCAGTACAACGCCGACGGCACCGGCGGTCGCCTGTTCGCGCACGGTCTCCGCAACGCTGAAGGGCTCGCGATCCTTCCCGCGACGAACCAGCTCTGGGTCACGGTGAACGAACGCGACGACATTCCCTATCCGTATAAGGACAGCAGCATTGCGTTCGGGAGCGTCACCCGATCCTACGTCGACAACCATCCGCCCGACGAGCTCACCTCGGTTCGCGATGGCGGCAACTATGGTTGGCCGTACTGCAATCCGACGCAGGACTCGACGAGCGGCTACGACAACATGGCGTTCGATCCATCGGTCGATACCGGGATCAACGAGAATGGCCAGGTGAGCTGCGCCCCGATGGATCGCATCGTGAAGGGCTTCCAGGCGCACTCGGCGCCCCTCGGGCTCAGCTTCACATTCGGGACGAACGCGCCGACGGCGTTCGCGAACGGCGCGGTGGTGGGATTGCACGGATCGTGGAACCGGTCGAGCAAAACCGGCTACAAGGTGATCTACGTCCCGTTCGCCGGATCACTCCCCGCGACGAACACGACGCCCGTCGATCTCGTCAGCGGATGGGCCGATAGCGGCAGCAACTGGGGGCGGCCGGTTGATGTGGTCATTGACGCCGCTGGGCGATTCTTCATTACTGACGACGAAGCGGGCGCGGTGTATGTGTTGGTTGCGCCATGAGTGAGGACTGACGCCGAACACGCGCTCGAACGCGCGCGTGAACGCGGCCCCGTGTCGATAGCCGACGGATTGGGCGACCGCGGAGTATTTGGGGTTCCAAGTCAGGTCGCTCAGCAACCGACCCGCGGTCTGCATCCGCCAGCGCGTGAGATACTCCATCGGCGTCTCGTCCAGTAGCGCCTTGAAGCGCGCCGCGAACGCCGACCGCGACATCCCGGCCGCGGAGGCCAGTGTCGCCAAAGTCCACGGCTTCGCGAGCTCGCGATGCATGGCGTCGAGACTCTTGCCGATCCGCGGATCGGCCAACGCGCGCAAGAATCGCGGCGTCTCCGTGCAACTGCCGGAGGCCGCGAAGGCCCGCAGAGCTTGAATGAACAGCACGTCGGCGAGCCGCTGCACAACCACCTCCGAGCCGGGGCTCGGAGACGTCAACTCAGTGGTGAGCATTTGGAGTGTCGTCACCAGGGTCTGGCTCCGGGCCTGATCGCCGCGGATCAGAATCATGGGCGGCAGCAGGTCCGTGAATCGTCCGCCTTTGGGATCGAGCGTAAACCAACCGTTGACGATGGTCGTGGTCGCACCGCCTCCACCGATCCGGATGCCGCTCTCCATATCGCCCCGGGGCAGCGAGCAGAAGCTGGCGACCGGCGAACCGGGCTGATCGCGGAGCGCGTAGACGGTATTCGGCGCCATCAGCACGCAGTCACCGCCGACCAGTGCGATAGGGTCGCCGCCGGCGACGCTCAAGTAACAGCTCCCGCGCGAGACATAGGCGAAATGCGCGTAGGCATAGGCCGCCGCGCTCTCGCCGTCGCGGCGTTCGAGCCCCCACGGCGCGCTGGCCTCGATGCGAGCCTGAACGGCGCTCGACACATGAACGGCTGCGAACACCTCGGTGAGCGAGTCCATTAGATACTACTCCCACTGGACGATTGATCAATAAATATGGACTAATAGGCACTACAAGTACAAGTTCATTAGCGTACCATTCGTACATGCCAATACTCATACTTGTCGGCCGGGTCCTCTTCTCGATCATTTTCCTGATGGCGTTCTTCGGGCACTTCAAGGCTGGTACGATCGCCTACGCCAAACAGGTTGGGCTGCCGGCGGCATCCGTGCTCGTTCCCGCGTCTGGGGTGCTGGCTGGGCTTGGTGCGCTGAGCGTGATGCTCGGCTTCCATGCGCGCGTCGGCGCTGCCCTCATCGCCCTCTTTCTCATTCCGGTCACGGTGAAGATGCACGATTTCTGGAATGCGAAGGACCCGATGATGGGGCAGATGCATCAAGCCATGTTCATGAAGAACGTGTCGATGCTGGGCGCCGCGTTGCTCATCATCGCGTTCGGTTCGGGACCCCTGAGCCTCGCGGCCTGACGAGCTCGACGGCCGTAGACGATGTTGATACAGTCCATTGATGTGATCTTGCTTGTCGCAGCCAATAAGTTGCGACACCAATGGATCCGTCATGCGCGTGCTGATGTTCGGGTGGGAGTTTCCACCGTATCGCGCGGGGGGATTGGCCACGGCCACGCTGGGACTGGTCAAAGGGCTCGTGCAGCGCGGCGTCGACGTGACGCTGGTGGTGCCCTTCCCGGTGACGGCAAGGAGCGCTGAGGGCGCGCGACTCCTGAGCGCGACCGAGGTCGCCGAGCGGTACTCCATTGTGCGTGTCGACTCACCACTCGTCGCGTACACCGGCGCCGCGGAATATCTGCTGGAGCTGCGCCCCGTCGAAGACCCACCGGCGATGCCGGCACCCAAAGCGGTCTACGGGCGCGACCTGATGGCGGAAGTCGATCGCTTTGCCGCGGTCGCGGCGCGCGTCGCCGCGATCGAGCCGCACGACGTGATCGACTCTCACGACTGGATCACCTTCGCGGCCGGGCTGCGCGCGCGGGGTGCCTCCTCGAGACCCTTGATCGCGCACATCCACGCGACGGAATACGATCGCGCCGGCGATGGCGCCAACCCGGCGATCCTCGCGCGCGAATGGGAAGGCCTGCACGGCGCCGACCGGGTCATCGCCAACAGCCACCAGCTGGCCCGGCGTGTGACGGAACGATTCCACGTCCCCGGGGAACGGGTCGATGTCATCCACTGGGGCGTCGACGGCATTCGCGTCGCGGTCGACGAAGCGCGCGCCAACGACCGGCTCCTGGGCTCCGCCCACCCCGTGCTACTCTTTATCGGGCGTGTCACCTGGCAAAAGGGCCCGCGATACTTCGTCGACGTCGCCCGCCGGGTGGCCGACTATTTTCCAAACGCGCGGTTCGTGGTGGTTGGGGAAGGGGACTCTCTACCCGACATGATCCAATACGCGGCTGACGTGGGGGTCGGCGAGCAGATTCTGTTCGCCGGCGGTGTGGAAGGGCCGGATGTCGACCGGGCCTATCGCATGGCTGATGTCTGCGTCATGCCATCGGTCAGCGAGCCGTTCGGGCTCGTGGCGTTGGAGAGTTTACGGAACGGCACGCCCTGTATCGTGCCGCGGGAGTCGGGCGTCGCTGAGGTGCTGGAGAACGTGTTCAAGATCGATTTCTGGGACATCGAGGAGATGACGAACACGATCGTCGCGCTGGCTCGCTATCCAGCGCTGAAAGAGACCATTCGCGAGCAGGGGCTCGCCGAGATCGCGTCGCCGCGGCTCGGGCTCGATGAGCCGGCGCGTCGGACCGAGGCCGTCTATCGCCGGGTGGTGAACGGACTGCACCATGGCTGACGTGTGCTGCTACTTCCAGGTGCATCAGCCGTACCGGCTTCGCGCGTTTCGCGTGTTCGACATCGGCAACGGTACGAGCTACTTCGACGAGAAAAAGAACGCCGATATCCTCGAGCGCATCGCCGAGCGGTGTTACATCCCGGCCAACGAGCTGCTCTCCCGGTTGATCGTCGAGGGGAACGGCGCGTTCAAAGTCGCGATGTCGCTCTCGGGCACGCTCATCGAGCAGCTCGAGACCCACGCGTGCGAAGCGCTCGAGAGCTTCCGCGCGCTGATCGCGACTGGTGGTGTCGAGCTGCTGGGCGAGACCTACTATCACAGTCTCGCTTCGCTCGCCGATCCCGACGAGTTCACCGCGCAAGTTGCGCGGCATCGGACGCTCATAGGGGCCCTTTTCAATCAGCGCCCCCGCGTGTTCCGCAATACGGAGCTCATTATGAGCGACGCCATCGCCCCCATTGTCCACGAGATGGGCTTCGAGGCGGCGTTGGCGGAGGGTGCCAAGCATGTGTTGGACTGGCGCTCGCCGGCATACGTCTATGAGTCGGGCGCCGCGCCCGGATTGCGACTCTTGACCCGGCACTATCAGCTGAGCGATGACGTCGCGTTTCGCTTTTCGGCTCGTGGTTGGAACCAATGGCCATTGCGCGCGGAGACCTACGCCGACTGGCTGGCGCGGACGCCGGGTGATTGTGTCAATTTGTTCATGGACTATGAGACGTTCGGCGAGCACCAATGGTCCGAGTCCGGCATATTCGAATTCCTGGCGAGATTGCCGGAGGAGACCCGGGCGAGGGGAGTCAAATTCCTTCAGCCGTCAGACCTGGCGAGCCGAACGCCGGCGGATCGCATCTGGTTCGGCCGCCCCACGTCCTGGGCGGACCAGGAGCGCGATGTGAGTGCGTGGCTGGGCAACCGGATGCAACGCGCGGCCCACGACCGGGTCTATGCCCTCCGCGACACCGTGCTCAAAACGGCCGATGCCTCGCGGATCGAGGACTGGCGCCGGCTCACGACGAGTGATCATTTCTACTACATGGCGACCAAAGAGCACTCCGACGCCGAAGTGCACTCGTACTTCAGCCCCTACCGCACGCCGTACGACGCGTTCATCCGCTACATGAACGTGATGCAAGACGTCCAACAGAAGAGCGAGGCGGCCGTCCCCGCGTGAGCGAGGCCGACCGCATCGACGAGGACGCGCGGCGCGTCCGCAACTGGACGCGCTGGGGTCCGTACCTGTCCGAACGCCAATGGGGCACCGTTCGCGAGGACTACTCCGCGGACGGCAACGTCTGGAACTATGTCCCACACGATCACGCCCGGAGTCGCGCCTACCGCTGGGGTGAAGACGGTCTCCTCGGCATCTGCGACCGGGAGTGCCGCCTGTGCTTCGCGGTGACGCTCTGGAATGGGCATGATCCGATTCTCAAAGAGCGACTCTTCGGCCTCACGGGGCCCGAGGGCAATCATGGCGAGGACGTGAAGGAGTGCTACTACTACCTCGAGAACACGCCGACGCACTCCTACATGCGCGCGCTCTACAAGTATCCCCAGCGCGCGTATCCGTACGACCAGCTGGTCGCCGAGAATCGCCGCCGCACCCGCCACGATCCCGAGTATGAGCTGGTCGATACCGGCATTTTCGACGAGAGCCGCTACTTCGATGTGACGGCGGAGTACGCGAAGGCCGCGCCGGACGATATGCTGATCCGGATCACCGTGGCCAATCGCGGCCCCGATGCCGCCACGCTGCATCTGTTGCCGACGCTGTGGTTCCGGAACACGTGGTCGGGTGGACGAAAGGGGCGCGAGTATTCCTCGAAACCGACGATGAAGCAAATGGGTCCCGGTCACGCCCACAGCGAGCACGAGACGCTCGGGCCCTATAACTGGTTCGCTGAAGACGGTCCGCCCCTTCTCTGGACCGACAACGAAAGCGATCTCCAGCGCATCTACGGCATCCCGAACCACTCGCCGTATGTCAAAGATGCCTTTCACTACTATTTGATCGACGGCCGCCAGGACGTTGTGCGTCCCGAGCCCGAAGGCACGAAGGTCGCGGCCCACTATCTCCTGGAGATTCCGGCGGGCAGTGAGCGCGTCGTCCGGCTCCGCTTGACCGGCGGTGACGTCGCGCCGCGCGAGCCCTTCAACGCGGAATTCGATCAAATCTTCGCCGCTCGCACTGGCGAGGCCGACGAGTTTTACGAGCAGCACATCCCCGAGACCACGACGCCCGACGAGCGCGCGGTCATCCGTCAGGGGTACGCGGGTCTCCTCTGGTCGAAGCAGTTCTATAACTACGTCGTCTCCGAATGGCTCGACGGCGATCCGGCCGAGCCGCCGCCGCCGGCGGCGCGACTGCACGGGCGCAATAGCGATTGGCGCCACATGCACGCGCGGGACATCATCCTCATGCCGGACAAGTGGGAGTACCCGTGGTTCGCCGCCTGGGACTCCGCCTTTCACATGGTCTCGCTCGGCGCCATCGACACGCATTTCGCGCGGAATCAGCTGATCCTGTTCACGCGCGAGTGGTACATGCACACGAACGGGCAGATCCCGGCGTACGAGTTTGCGTTCGGCGATGTCAACCCGCCGGTCCAGGCGTGGGCGTGTTGGCGGCTGTACAAGATGACGGGTCGGACGCGAGAGGCCCGCGATCGCCGCTTTCTGGTCCGCGCGTTTCACAAGCTGCTGATCAATTTTACCTGGTGGGTGAATCGCAAGGACCTCGAGGGCAAGCATCTCTTCTCGGGCGGCTTTCTCGGTCTCGATAACATCGGGGTATTCGACCGCTCCCGCCCACTACCGACCGGCGGCCACCTCGAGCAGGCCGACGGCACCGCGTGGATGGCGTTCTTCTGCGTGACCATGCTGTCGATGGCGTTGGAGCTCGCCCGACAGGATCACGCGTACGAAGACGTCGCATCGAAGTTCTTCGAGCACTTCGTCGCGATCTCCGACGCGATGAATACGTTCGGCGGCACCGGTCTGTGGAACGACGAAGATGGATTCTATTACGACCAGTTGAGCGTCGATGGCGCTCGTCGCGCGCTCAAGGTCCGCTCGCTGGTCGGCGTCATTCCGTTGTTCGCCTGCGATGTCCTGACCGACGCACTCGTCCAGTCGTTGCCCGGATTCAAGAGTCGACTGGAATGGTTTCTGGAAAATCGACCATTGCAAGCGCGACTCATTGTGCACGCGGATCCCGCGGCCGCCGGATCCGATGGGCGGCATCTGCTCGCGATTCCATCACGTGAACGCTTGACTCGCGTGCTCAAGTATGTGCTGGACGAAAATGAGTTTCTTTCGCCCTACGGGATCCGGTCGCTTTCGAGAGTGCACGCCGAGCATCCGTTCGATCTCGACGCGGGCGGCACGCGGTATCGGGTTGATTATGAGCCCGGCGATTCGCAATCGGAATTGTTTGGTGGCAATTCCAATTGGCGCGGCCCAATTTGGTTTCCACTGAATCATTTGTTGATTGAAGCGCTCGAGCGCTATCACTACTTCTACGGCGACTCGCTCAAGGTCGAGTGCCCCACCGGCTCCGGCGCCTACTGTACACTGGGCGAAGTCGCGCACGAGATTCAGCGGCGGTTGGTGTCGATTTTTTTACCGGACGAACACGGCCGACGGCCCGTCCACGGCAACGATCCGCGATACGCGACCGATCCCGCGTGGCGTGATCTCGTGCTGTTCCATGAGTTCTTCCATGGCGATACGGGTCAGGGACTTGGCGCAAGTCATCAGACCGGGTGGACGGCTCTCGTCGTCAGGAGCGTCGAGGACCTCGCGCGCGAGCGCTCGGGTGAGCGGCGCGGACGATACACGCCGGTGCGGCCATCGCAGCAGATCTCGGCGGTGCCGCATGCGACCTGACGCGGAGTGGCTGGAGACGGACGGACTCGGTGGATTCGCGATGGGTCCCGTGATGGGACCGAGAACGCGACGATATCACGGGCTCCTGGTCTGCGCGCGCCGGCCGCCCAGCGACCGCGTGATGCTCGTCAACGGATTCGAAGCGTGGGCCGTGACGCCCTACGGCCGCTGGCCGCTCTCGGCCCAGCGCTACACGCCGGACGTGACCGTACCGGACGACCCACCGTACGCCGTCACGTTCACGCATGAGCCCTGGCCCACGTGGACGTATCAGCTGCCCGATGGCACGACAATCATCCACGAGCTCGTCGTACCGTTCGGCGCGCCCGCGGTGTGCCTGTCTTGGCGCGCGACCGTGACGCGCCCGGGCATCACGCTCGTCGTGCGCCCGTTTATCACGGGCCGCGGGATCCATACGCTGCATGGCGAGAATCCGGCGTTCGACTTCGCTTCGATTCCGGCCACGGGTGGCGTGCACTGGCAACCCTACCAGTCACTCCCCGGCATCGTCTCGCTCGCGAATGCCGCGTACAAGCCGGATCCGCAGTGGTATCGCCACGTGCAATACGATGTCGATCGCGTGCGCGGGTACGATTTCGTCGAAGACGTCGCATCGCCCGGCGTGCTCACGTGGTCGCTCTCGTCGGGTCAGGCGTCGTGGGTGCTCGCGGCCGACACCGACGAAGCCCGGCACTGGATCGGGCGCGCGCGGTCCGGGATCGCGTTGGCCGAGCGCGCACGCCGCGAGGAGCGGCGGCGGCGCGCGGCGTTGGCGGCGCCGCTGCGGCGTGCGGGCGACCAGTATCTCGTGCGGCGGGCGCAGGGCGAGACGATCGTCGCGGGCTACCCCTGGTTCGGCGACTGGGGAAGGGACACGTGTATCGCGGTACGTGGTCTCTGTCTTGCAACTGGCCGCTTGGATGTCGCCGAGCGCATCCTGGCCGAATGGGCCGAGCACATCTCGCAGGGGATGATCCCGAACCGGTTCCCCGAGCATGGGGAGGCGCCCGAGTACAACTCGGTCGACGCCTCGCTGTGGTTCATTATCGCCGTCGACGAATTGCTGCGATTGGCGGGACGCGACATTCCTCGCGCGGGCCAGTTGGTCCTGGCCGTCCTCGGCATTCTCGAGTCCTACACGCGCGGCACCCGGTATCACATTCGGGCGCAGGGCGACGGGTTGTTGGGTGCGGGCTCCCCGGACGTGCAGGTCACGTGGATGGATGCGATGATCGGAGGGCGATGTATCACGTCGCGCTCGGGGAAAGCGGTCGAAGTGCAGGCGTTGTGGATCAACGCGCTTCGCATCGCGGCGGACATGGATCCCGCGCGGTGCTCGATCTGGATGGAGGCGTTCGAGCGCGCGCGGCTCGCGTTCAGCGAGCGTTTCTGGCGCGACGATGTCGGCTGGTGCTACGACGTCGTCGACTGCGAGGGCGTGAGCGGTACGGTGGATGCCTCGTTCCGGCCGAACCAGATCTTGGCCGTCGGTGGCCTGCCGAATCAGCTGCTGGGCGGCGCGGATGCGCGCCGGTTGGTGGACGCGGTCGAGCAGAAGCTCTGGACGCCGATGGGTCTCAGGACGCTCGCGACCGACGATCCCAAGTACCGCGGCCGCTACGGCGGCAATCAGCAGGAGCGCGACGAGGCCTACCATCAGGGCACGGTCTGGCCTTGGCTCGCCGGTCCGTTCATCGAGGCATGGGTCCGCGTGCGCGGCAACACCGATCGCGTTCGGCACGAAGCGCGCACGCGGTTTGTCGAGCCCTTGATCGCGAGACTCGACGAGGGGCCGGGTATGGGGCATCTCCCCGAGGTGGCGGACGGCGACGCCCCGTTCGAGCCGGGCGGGTCGCCGTTCCAGGCGTGGTCGGTCGCCGAGCTGCTGCGGATGACGTTAACCGTGGTATGAGTGACGATCGGTTCGATGTCATAATCGTTGGGACTGGCCAGGCCGGCGTGCCGCTGGCCGTTGCGTTCGCGCAGGCGGGCCGGCGCACCGCGATCATTGAACGCCGGCACGTGGGCGGCACGTGCGTCAACGAAGGATGCACACCGACCAAAACGATGGTCGCGAGCGCACGCACGGCGTACACCGCGCGGCGAGCCGCCGACTTTGGCGTGCGGACCGGCTTCGTGGGTGTTGATCTGGCCGCGGTGGTCGCGCGCAAGCGCACCGTTGTCGAGAGCTTCAGGCACGGCGGCGAAAAGCGCCTCGCGCATGCCAGTGTCGAGCTGATTCGCGGCAATGCGACGTATGTCGACGCCCGCACGATCCGCGTCGCGACCGTCGGCGACGCCGCGCGCACCGTGACGTCGCCGCTCTCGGTGATCAATACCGGCGGCCATCCCGCGCGCCCGGACATCCCGGGGCTGGACCAAGTGACATCGTTCGACTCGATGTCGATCATGGAGCTCACCGCGTTACCCGAGCATCTCATCGTGATCGGCGGCGGCTATGTGGCTGTCGAGTTCGCGCAGATGTTCCGGCGGTTCGGGAGCGCGGTCACCATAGTTCAGCGCGGCCCGCGGTTGCTCGGTCGTGAAGACATGGATGTCGCGGATGGTCTCGCCGACGTGCTGCGCGGAGAAGGCATCGAGCTCGAGCTCGGCGCGATGCCCACGCGGGTCGAGCCAGGGCGTGATGCGGCCGTGGCGGTAATCGCGATGACGGCCGAGGGCGAAACCGTCGTGTCCGGTTCGCACCTGCTGGTCGCCACGGGTCGCGAACCGAATACCGCGACCCTGGGCCTGGAGGCGGCCGGCGTGGAAAGGCACATGCGTGGCTACGTCAAAGTGAACGAGCGCCTGCAAACGAGCGCGCCCGGCGTCTACGCCGCGGGTGACGTGACGGGCGCGCCGGAGTTCACGCATGTCTCGTACGACGACTACCGGATTTTACGGAAGAACTTGATCGAGCACGGGAGTGCGACGACCACCGGCCGCATTGTGCCCTACACCGTGTTCACCGATCCGCAGCTCGGACGCATCGGGATGACGGAGGCGGAAGCCCGCGGTATGGGCCTCAACGTGCGTGTGGCACGACTCCCCATGAACGCCATCGCGCGCGCGATCGAGACGGACGAGACGCGTGGCTTTTTGAAAGTCGTGGTCGACGCGAACACCCAGCGCATCCTCGGCGCCGCCGTCCTCGGCATGGAGGGCGGCGAGATCATGGGTGCGATTCAGATCGCGATGATGGGGGAGCTGCCCTACACGCGGTTGCGCGACGCGATGTTCGCGCATCCCACGTTGATGGAATCATTCAACACGCTATTCAGCACACTGTAAGATGCGCTTGCCCTGCCATCCCTCTGATGTCTGGGTCGGACGCTTGAAGAGCGAAGCGAAGCGAACTGTGAATCAGTCGAGCGAGAACGGCAGAACGACGGCGCCCGTGCGCCGCTGTCCAGGACGGCGGGAGAGCGACGGCCAGTGTCGCGCCGCGTTGTCCAGCGCGGCCCGTCGCGCCGCATCCCACATCGGATCGAACGTGGTCGCCTCGCAGTGCGCCCGCACCTCGGCCGAGGTGGCGAATGTCGCGCAGTGTGCCTCGAGCTGGGCGGCGCCGTCCGCGTCCTCGGTCGCCAGCCGCTCGGTGATGACGAACCAATTCTCGGTGGTCAGCACCACGTCGATGCCCACGTTGCGCGAGAGCTTCGGTCCATCGCGCCCGTCGGCCCGTCCGCGGCCGATGGTCCAGCCGAAGGCCGTGCGCGGCCCCTCCTCGCTCAGCACGAGGATCGACGTCGGTGGCCCGAGATGCGCGCGGACGGCTTCCGCCGCCGCGTTGACGTCGTCATCTCGAGATTCTAGGACGCGAGCCGGTTCCGACATATATAGTGGCAGCCTCAGGCGAGATACGGGCCATGGTCTTTATCCATGGCAACTAACATGGGAGCAAGCGGTTAACTTGCTGTGCGCCAACTTACAAACCATACGTTTCTCGCGTATTGCGGTGTTGTCTCGCGAAGTGCGAGACTTGCTTACCTTCTTCACCATGAAAGCACTGACGCTCGCGTTGTTTCTGACGATTGGTCTCGCGCCGCTGAGCATTCCACGCACGGCCGTGGCGCAGCCGCCAGCGCAACAGGACGATCAAAAGGCGGATCGAAAGGACCAGAAGCAGGCCAACGACAGCGGGCCGTTCGAAGAAATCAAAGGTCACGGTCGCAAGATTATTCGACCCGGCGCTGACGTAGAGCCGATCTTCGTGTGGCGCCGAGGCGCGACGTTGGCGACGCTCATCGCGCTGGCGGGCGCGCTGGTGCTCGCGCTGCCGGTGGCCGCGGTGTACGAGTTCACGAACCGGAAGCGGACGACCATCGATCGCGGCGTCACGCAGAGCATTCTGTTGTTGCCGCCGATCGTCGCGGGCATCGTGATGGTCGTCCAGAACAGCCTCGCGCTCGCGTTCAGTCTCGCGGGGGTGGCGACGACCGTTCGATTCCGCAGCTCGCTCAAGGACACGAACGACGCGGCCTACATCTTCCTGGCGATCGCGATCGGTATCGCGACGGGCGCCCAGGCCCTCGACGTCGCGGCCGTGGTATCGGCCGGAGCGTGCACGGCCGCGCTCGTCGTATTCGGGCTGGGCGCGCTGCGCAAAGAACCCGTGGGCCCCAACCCCCACGCCCCGGCACCGGCGCCACCATCGACATCGTCGCCGAAGAAAGCGGATCCGCCCACGGATTCGGCCGGGTCATCGTCGAACGATGATGCCAGAAATGCGGCGATCATCGTCTCGGCCCCGCACGATGAGCATGCGCGATCGGCGATCGAGTCGTTGCTCGACGGCCTCACGAAAGAGTGGCGCCTCGACAACCTCGAGAACAACGCGTTGGAAGAGGAGGCGCACCTCCGCTACGTCATCCGAACGAAGAAGCGGCTCGATATCGACGCCGTGATCAGCGCCATCAATGCGGCCGGCGCATCACAAGGTATTCACGCTGAGGTCGACCACGGCCCGGCTCCAGCTCCGGCCCCAGACCCAGCCCCCGCGACCAGCTCGTGATCGGTTTGCCGATCATTGTCTGCGCTCTGCTGTCGGGGTTCGCGCAGGCTGATTCGACCGATGTCTCCCTCTTTCTGATCGGCGACGCGGGAGTCCCGCGCGTCGGATTCGAGCCGGTCCTGGCCGCGCTCCAACACGAAGTCTCGACCACGCCGGGCGAGCGCGTGATCGTATTCCTCGGCGACAACATCTATCCGCGCGGCCTTCCGGATTCGACCGACCTTCCGGGTCGCATCGAGTCCGAGCGTCGGATCACGGCCCAGGTGGTGGCCGCCGAATCATCTCACGCTAAAACCATTTTCATTCCCGGCAACCACGACTGGGATGCGGAGCGACCGGACGGTCTGACGGCGGTGCGTCGCGAGGCCGCCTTCATTCGTCAGATCAGCCACAACACGGTCCTGTTTCTTCCGGCGAATGGGTGTCCGGGGCCGACGGTGTTCGACGCGGGTACCCGTGTGCGCCTCCTGCTGCTCGACACGCAATGGTGGCTGCAGGAGGGGGCGAAGCCCCAGGGATCGCCACGCGCCTCCGGATGTGCGGCTGCCACGTCCGCGGATGTGGTTGACTCGATTCGAACCGATATCGCGACGGCGGGTACACGGTCCGTGGTCGTCCTTGCCCATCATCCGATCTATTCAGGCGGCGCGCACGGCGAGCATTGGAGCTTGGGCGATTATATCGGCTCAGGGCCGGTCATTCTCTTGCGGCGCATGGTGAACTCGGCGCAGGACTTTCGCAGCAACGTGAATACGACGATGCGGCAAACCATATCGAGTGCATTCGACCCTCTACCGCCGCTGCTCTACATCTCGGGCCATGACCATGCGCTGCAGGTGCTGACCGGCCGACCGTCGGCACATGAACCGTTACGCTACATTGTGTCCGGCGCCGGAGACTATCTGCACTTGGATCCTGTTCGTCGCGTCGATCGCACGCGGTGGGACGCGCACGAAAGCGGGTATGTGCGGGTCGACTTCTATAAGGGCGGGACCGCGCGCCTCGCCGTCCACGTTGTGGATGAGAAGGCTGGCACGAAAGAAGCTTATACAGAAACTCTACCGTGACGAAACGGACATTCTGGTTGCTTGCTGGCTCCCTTTTAGTCAGTTCTGCCTCGGTGCGTGGTCAAGCGCCGGGCGAAAAGGGCGCGCTACCGAAGAATACAAACCGCGGCCCCAGCGAATTGCGGGCGCCGGGGCACGTGGTGCCCGCTCCACCGCCGCCGACGAGCGATGTGCCGGAGTGGGTGACCGTCGTTCCAGGCGCCGACTATCATGCGCCGTTTTGGCGCAAGTGGTTCGCAGGGGCGCACTACCGCGATCTCTGGGTGACCCCCATTCGCGTACAAGTCTTGGATCTAGCGCGATTCGCCGGCGGGTTGACGCCGATCGAGCACGGCGGGGGCGAGCAGACCGTGTCGTTGCACATGATGGGCGCGAACGGCATCGAGTACGCGCTGCGCTCCGTCAACAAGCGCCCGAAGGTGCCGGAGCAATTTGAAGGCACGGTCATCGAGCAGCTCGTGGCCGACGAGACGAGCGCCGGCAATCCGGCGGCGCCGTTGATCGTCGCGCCGCTCGAGCAAGACGCGCATGTGCTGCACGAGGAGCCCGCGTATTTCGTGATCCCGGATGATCCGCGACTCGGGAAGTTCCAACACGAATTCGCCGGAATGCTCGCCGAGGTCGAAGGGCGGCCGAAGACCAAGGATGGCGAAGAAGGATTCGGCGATGCGTCGAAGGTCGTGAAGACGGACAAGCTGATGGAGCAACTGAACAGCAAGGCCGCATCGAACCGCGTCGACGAGCACGCGTATCTGACGGCGCGACTCACCGACCTGTACGTCGGGGATTGGGATCGCGGCCCCGAGCAATGGCGATGGGCGCGGTTTGGGGATAAAGGCGAGCGGTTGTGGGAGCCGATCCCGGTGGACCGCGATTGGGCGTTCGTGCGGAGCGACGGCCTGATCGCCTACTTCGCGCGTCCGCACCGCCCGGAGTTGGTCGTATTCAACAGCGACTATCCGACCCTGTTCGGGTTGATGTTCCAGCAATGGGATCAGGATCGGCGGCTCCTGCAGGATCTGGAGCGACCGGCATTCGATTCGACCGCTCGCTGGCTGCAATCCGTGTGGACCGACTCCGCCATCAAGGATGCGGTCGCGCACATGCCGCCCCCGATGCAGGCGAAGCGCGGCGAGTTCATGGTCCGGTCGCTCGAGCGGCGGCGCGACAAGCTGCCGCGCGAGGCAGACGCGTACTATCGCGCGATGGCGTGGGGCGCGGACGTGCACACCTCGACGGAACCGGCCGTGGTCGAGATCACCCGGTCACGGGATACGGTCGATCTGCGCATTCGCGCGAAGGACGCGGAGCCCGTCGACCCGTACTTCGAGCGCAAGTTCGTGAACGGCGAGACGCACGAAATTCGTGTCTACCTCGACGGCGGTCCGGACAGCGTCGTCGAGCGTGGCGGCGACGACGGCATCAAGATCCGGATTCTGGCCGGCGCGAATGGCGATGTACTCGTCGACTCGACCGGCGATCATCCCGGTCAGACGCGCGTTTACGACTACGGCCATCCGATGCGTCTGGTCGATGCGCACGCCATCGGCGTCGACCGTCGGCGGTTCATAGGCCCCGTGGTATCACCGGGCACACTCGTGCGCGATGTTGGACAGAACTGCGAGAAGGAGCCGGGCGCCGCGGGGTCGGCGGATGCCGGCGCCGCGATCGGCATCAACATCACGTGCAACGAATACGGATTCCGCCGATATCCCTGGGCGTTGAGCAATAGCGTCACCGTTGGATATGCCACGGCGGCTGGTGGTGGCAGCATCGACTATCTCGGTCAACTGCGGCCAGTTGGCAGTCGCGAGCTTTGGTTCTGGCACGCGAGCGCGACGACCTCGCAATTCACGTGGTTCTTTGGCTATGGCAACAAGACGACATTCGATCCGACTCTGAATAGGGGCTTCGGGGAGTCATACTATCGGGCTCGCCAGTCGTACTTTCAGTTCAATCCGGGATTGACGCTCCCGTTCAATCGCACGTTGTCCCTGACGGTCTCACCGTTCGTTCGATACTGGCAGACGGGCAATCAGGGGACATTGATCCAGCAGACGAAGCCTTACGGAGGGGACGGCCCATTTGGATCTATCGGTGGGACCGTCGACATGCGCTACGATACGCGCGACCAGTCCGGGTACGCACGGAGCGGTGTTTTGGTGAATGTCTTCGGCCGCGGCGTACCGGATCTCTGGAACTCGCTGACGGCCTATGGAAAGACGCGCGCCACCGTCGCCACATATCTCACGCCGCCGCAGAATTTCGCGATTCGACCGACACTGGCGCTCAGGGTCGGTGGCGAAAAGTTGTGGGGCACGGCGCCCTACGAGGACATGGCGCATATCGGCGCCGCCGCACCCGGCGAGCCGTTCAGCGTGCGCGGCTACATCGCGGATCGCTTCACGGGGACGGCATCGGCGTTCGGCAATGCGCAGCTCGAGCTGCCCGTCTTCCAACCGCTGATCCTCGTCCGCACGACTTTTGGGCTGATTGCCCTCAACGACATCGGGCGCGTGTGGCTCCCAGGGGAGCACTCGTCGACGTGGCACGATGGTTACGGTGGCGGCGTGTTCCTGGCGCCATTTTCAGGGAAGGTCACGGCGAACTTCCTCCTCGTGCATGGCACCGACGGCACCCGGTTTTATTTCGGCTATGGCACTGGACTCTAGCCCAATCGTTGAAGACGTTGCGGCCTGGCGCGCGCCAGATGATGACGACACGCATGACACGCTGCTCGAGTTCAATGCCCACGTCCTAGCGCTGGCGCAGCATCCGCGCACGCCCCTCTGCGAGCGCGCGCGGTTCCTCGCCATCCTGGGTGGCAACCTCGACGAGTTTTTCACGGTCCACGTGGGTGAGGCAAAGGCCTGGCTCGCCGGGAAGGGCGTGTTCGAGCCGGACTTCACCGATGTTGACGGCGGGATCGGCGCGCGAAGCTCCGACGTCGAGACGCTCATTCATGACACGATGCTCGCGGCCAAGGGCGCTGGGGCATTGCTGCATCAGGGTCGCGAGTGGTTTCGCACGGGCTGTCGGCCGGCGTTCGCCGAAGCCGGTGTATTTCTGCGTCGATGGTCCGAGCTCTCCCCTCAATCTCGCGAAGTAGCTGAGCGGTATTTCGCGGACCATGTTCGCCCGGTGTTCACGCCGGTGACGGGTGAGGCCCTGCCGCATCTCGCGTCGCTGTCTCTCGCGATGTGTGTGGTGCGTCAGACGGACGGCAAGATTTTCATCGTGCCGATCCCGCGCACGCTGCCACGCAGCATCGAACTTCGTCCCGGCTCCGAATACATGGCGCTGGAGGAGCTTGTGCTGCTTCATGCCGGTGTCTTAGTGCCAGACGCCGGGGAAGGTGCACAGGCGTTCGTGCTGCGCGTGACCCGTGCATCCGACACGCGGCTGGGCAAGCGTCCGAACGGTGATCCGATTTCGACCGCCGAAGCTTTGCTCTCGCGTCGCGAGCACGCGCCGGTAGTGCGGCTCGAGGTGAACTGTTCCATGCCGCGGCCGATTCGACAACAGCTGCTGACGATGTTCAGCGCCGAGTCGCAGGCGGTCGGGGTCAGTGGTGGGACGCTCGATGCGTGTGATGTCTTCGAGGCCGACGGCCCGGTGGTGTCGCTCGATGCGCTCTCGTCGATCGCGTCGATCAAGCGCCCCGATCTGTCGTATCCGCCATTCACGCCGCGTATGCCGATCCCGGCCGACCAGCCGATCTGGGATCGGTTGCGCGAGCGCGACGTATTTGTGCACTTCCCATACGACTCGTTCAATGCCTCGGTCGGTCGGCTGCTCGAGGATGCGGTGACCGATCCGGATGTCACGGCAGTACGTTGCACGATTTACCGGACCGAGCGCGACTCGCGCGTGATGTCGGCGCTCGAGCGCGCGGCACGCGCGGGCAAGGATGTTCTCGTCGTCGTCGAGCTCATGGCACGGTTCGACGAGGCGCCGAATCTTCGCTGGGCGAAGTCGTTGAGCGATGCAGGCTGTCGCGTCATGCATGCGCCGACCGGTCTCAAGGTGCACGGCAAGATCGGGCTCGTCGTGCGCGGCGGGGTATCCTATGCGTTCGTCAGCACGGGCAACCTGAACTCGGTCACGGCCGCGCACTACACGGATTTCGCGTTACTCACGGCGCGGCCCGAATGCGTCAGCGAGATCGCGGCGCTCTTCGCCGACCTCGAAGGCGGAGAGATTCGACCCGACTACGGCCATTTGCTGGTGTCGCCGTACTCGATGCGCGGGCCGCTCCTCGCGTTGATCGGCCGTGAGGCGGCGAGGGGGAAAGAGGGCCGCATTCGCGCGAAGCTGAACGGCCTGGATGACCCCGCGCTGATCGGCGCGCTTTGCGCCGCCTCGGGCGCCGGCGCCCAGGTCGATCTGCTCGTGCGAGGCCTTTGCACCCTACGCCCCGGCATTCCTGGCCGCTCGGAGCGGATCACGATCTCGAGCATCGTCGGCCGCTTCCTGGAGCACGGCCGCATCTACGCCTTCGGCGACGACTACTATATCGGCTCGGCGGATTGGCGCATGCGAAACCTCTCGCATCGAGTCGAGGTCGCGGTGCCGATCATCGATGCCGCGGCGCGGCGGCAGGTCGAGGAGATCTTGGACACCGAGTTGAAGGATCCGACTCGATGGGTGATGCGAACTGACGGATCGTACGGTCAGGGTGCCGACGCGACCACAGCCCAAAGCACGCAGGAGCGCTTCGTCTCGCGTCTCTAGGCGCTGTCCATTCAGGACACCGCCGGTGCCCTCGTCTGGGGACAATCTATCCCGTGTTACGGCCGTGTCTTGTTTCCAAAGACTTGTCTCCAAAGGAGTTGGAAAACGGCGCCCCAATGGGCGTGAATCTCGCTCTCCATAGCTGGCATGCCCGCCATAGCGATACCAGTGGAGACCACGGACGCGCTCCGTTCGGCGATCATCGAGCACGTCACGTTGGATCCGGCGCCTGAGGCGCAGGTGCTCGATCGGGTGATCGAGCGGCTCACGCGAGAGGGGCAGCATCTCAATCTGCGGGTCGAGCAACTGCTCGTCGTCGTGAAGACGTGCTGGCATGATCTGCCGCTGGCGATCCGGCGATCCCCGCGCGCGGCGCCGGACGTGTTGCTCAATCGGATGGTGCAGGGGTGCATCCGCACCTACTACGCCGACAGACGTCGGCGGCGGCGACTGGTTACGTAGCAGCGTGGAGCAGGTCGGTGACGTGTTTCGCGATCATGAGTTCCTCGTTGGTCGCGACGACTCGGACGGTCACCGCGGTGCCATCAGCCGAAATGATGTCAGCGTTGGCCTGGTTGCGTGATGAATCGAGCCGCACGCCGAGATGTTCTAAGCGCTCCGTAATTTTTTGACGAACCGGCGCGGCGTGTTCGCCGATTCCCCCGGTGAAAACCAGGGTATCAATGCCACCGAGAGCGGCGGCATACGCACCAATGGTTTTCTTGACGTGATAACAAAACACCTCAATCGCTTCCCTGGCAGGATCATCATCGCGAGCGAGTAGTTCCTGCATATCACTGGTGCCTGAAAGCCCAAGTAGTCCAGCCTCGTGATTCACCAATCGCGAGAGGTCGGGAGCCGTCTTCTGTAGATACAACATGACGCCGGGATCCAGGTCGCCGGAACGGGTGCCCATAACCAGCCCGCCAGTCGGTGTCATGCCCATGCTTGTATCGATACTCTGCCCATCCAACACGGCAGCCACGCTCGCGCCATTACCGAGATGCGCGATGATGGCCCGTCGGCCGATCGGCACGGCACCGGCGATGTACTCGTATGAGAGTCCGTGAAACCCGTACCGAATCACACCCTGCTCGGCGAGCGCTCTCGGCAGCCCCCAGAGCTGGGCGACCCGAGGCATGCGCCGATGAAACGCGGTATCAAAGCACGCCATCTGCGGCACCGTCGGTGACCACTGCCGCACCGCG
>DASRDS010000155.1:0-1566 GCA_035652495.1 Gemmatimonadaceae bacterium | reverse complement strand
GCTGCTCATCGGCTTCCAGGATCGGCTCGCGACCATCCTGCTCACGTGGGCCGCGGGGCATCGCGAGAATCGCGTGCGCATCATCGGGGAGCGTGGCACCATCGACTGGCATGGCGGCATGCTGAGTCTCGAGCGCGACGGGCACGCGCGGATGGAGCACGACTACAGCGTGCAGCTCGACAAGCGGTCGTACGCCGGATGGTTCACGGCGTTGTTCGAGACCTTCGCCGACGCGATGGATCGGGGCGAGGCCCACGAGGCCTTGGCCGACATCACACGCGTGGCCGCCGTGCTCGAAGCCGCGTACGAGTCCGCGCGGTCCGGCTGCACCGTGCGCGTGTGACCAAAAAGATTCAGGCGCTGGTCTTTGCCGGCGCCTCGGTGCTCTTCGTCGTACTCATCGTGCACGCGGGCGTGCACGGGCTGATCGAGAATCTCATCTCGGCGCGCTGGGCGATCGGGCCATCCGTGCTCGCGTGGGGCCTCGTGTACGTGTGCAACACGATCGCCTGGCGGACGCTGCTCGATAACGCGATTCCGTTTGGGCGCGCATACGCCATCAGCATCGCGAGCTTCGCGATCAACTACGTCACGCCGCTCGTGTCCTTGGGCGGGGAGCCGTTCCGCCTCGCCGCCGCGTCCGCATGGGTCGATGCGCCGCGCGCAACGGCGTCCGTCGTCGGGTTTCGGGTCATCCACACGATAGGGCAGCTCATTTTTTGGATCACGGCGATTCCGCTCGCGTTCTATCTACTGCCGCGGTCACCGGCGACGACCGCCTCTTTGATCACGCTGACCGTGATATTCACCGGCCTATCGCTCGCGCTGCTCGCGCTTTTTCGGAGCGACATCCGGATTTTTCGGCGATGGCCCAAGGTCGACAAGATTCATGAGCAACTGACCGCCTATAGTCGCCGCGCCATCGTGATCGCGGTGATCGCCGAGTACGTCGGGCGGTGTTTCTCGATGCTCGAGTATCTCTTTATCACCCGGGCGCTCGGGCTCAACGTCGACTACCCCACCGCCTTCATGATCGGTGCGTTCTCGCAATTCGTGACGAATGCGACCTTTTTCATCCCGTTCGAGTTGGGATCCAAAGAAGCGAGCCTGTCGCTGATCTTCGGCCTGCTGGGGCTGCCCGCCGATCTGGGCGTCTACGCATCGATCGTGAGCCGCATTCGCGAGATGATCTGGATCGCGATCGGACTCACTTCGATGTGGGCGGCCCGTCGACGTGCATGACCGTCATCATCCCCGACTCGAGATGCTCGGCGATGTGACAGTGCATCATCCACGCGCCAGGATTCGACGCGTCGATGAGCAGGTCGACGGCCGAGCCGACCGGGATGATGACGGTGTCTTTCCAGACGAGGTTCTTCGTCGGCACCCCGTCGCGCGCGACGACGAGCATCCGCTGGCCATGCAGGTGAATCGGATGCTGCATTGGATGGAATGACGTGGCGTCGTTGATCAGCCGGATCACGGTCGTGGATCCCTGCTTCACGTGCCAGTCGATATCCATGTTCTCCTTGCCCGATGCCTCATCGCGGATGATCCATCGCGTCT
>DASRDS010000154.1:0-25835 GCA_035652495.1 Gemmatimonadaceae bacterium | reverse complement strand
GGCCGGCGCGATTTACTTGAGTGCCCGGTTCGCGATCCCCGGCCGCACGAACGAGGAAATCCGCGCCACGCTGTTGCGTGAAGCGGATTTCGCCGCCGTGCCGTTCCAGGGGTTCGGGGTCGCGGGCGACACCGGGTGGTTTCGTCTCTCCGTCGGCGCCGTCACCGTCACGATGATCGAGGGCGTGCTCCCGAAAGTCGCCGCCGCCGTCGAGCGACTACGGCGTGAGCCGGTTGGGGCCGCGGTGTAGGAACGTCGCTTCGCGAATGCTCGGGAGGCCGAGCATGAGCATGACGACGCGCGCGAGCCCCAGCCCGAATCCGCCGTGTGGCGGGCAGCCGTACTTGAAGAAGTCCAAGTAATAGTCGACGGATTTGCCCAATCCGGCCCCGCGTGCTTGTCGCTCCAGCATCGCATAGCGATGCTCTCGTTGCGCACCGGTCGTTATCTCGACTCCCTTCCACAGCAGGTCGAAGCTGTTCGTCAGCGCTCCGTTTCTCATGTGATAAAACGGTCTCAGCGAAGCTGGATAGTCGGTTAAGAATAAGAAGCCGTCGCCGCACAACAGCCGCTCACCTTCTGGGTCAATGTCACCTGGCTTCGTGGTCGCCGCGATCGTATGGCCCATCTCTCGCAATCGCTCATGCGCTTCGGCCATAGTCAGTCGAGGAAATGGTATAGCCGGTACATCAATGTCTAGGCCGTGTGATTGATTGACCCTGATAATGACATGTCGAAGCCATTGCTCTTCAAACGACATGATGTCCACGTGCGACGCGATCCAAGACATCTCGATGTCCACGCTAGTGAACTCCGTAGCGTGCCGAGGCGTCATCGATGGCTCAGCGCGAAAAACGGGTCCGATCTCAAACACGCGCTCAAACCCGGCGGCCATTGCCATCTGCTTATAGAACTGAGGCGATTGCGCCAAGTAAGCGCGGCCGAGATCGAAGTAGTTCATGCTGAACGTCTCCGAGCCGGACTCGCTGGCACTGTGCATGAGCTTCGGCGAGTGCAGCTCGATGAACCCGTGCTCGGCCCAATACTCGCGCATGGCCCGCTCGACGGTCGTCTGCACCTCGAACACCGCGCGATTCCGCGGCCGTCGCAACGCCAGAAATCGCCAGTCTAATTGCCGTTCCGCCGCGGTATGGTCATCGATCGGCAGCTCCGGTGCACTGGGCCCGACGACGTCGATGGCGGTCGGCCGCATCTCGACGCCGCCGAGTTTGACGGCGGGATTCGGCTCCAGACCGCCGGTGACGATGATGGCCGAGCCGGGCGTGATCTCCTCGGCGACCGCTGCGAGCGCACTTCCGCGATCGATCGTCACCTGGGTTGCGCCGGCCCGATGCTCGACGATCAGGAAGATCATCGACTTGAGCACCCGTTTGGTCGAAACGAATCCTGAGATTTTGTGCATAAAAAAACCCGTGGCGATTAGCCACGGGCCCATTAGAGGTTCGGTCGTCGTCGATCGTCTACACGCGCGAGAGCCCCCAACAGTCCGTGGAGGGCCGATCGTCTCGCCGGTTGATGATCATACCCCTAGTCTAGACCGTCGGCCAACGCTCGGCAAGCGTCGAGCGTGAGACCGTAGTTGACCCACACGGGATCGGACTGCGCGCCGAGCCGCTCATAGAATCGCTTGGCCTCGGTGTTCCACTGGGCGACCTGCCAGTCGACTCGCGAGACGTTCAGGCGCAGGGCTTCGCGCGCCGCTGCTCGAAGCAGGTGTTCGCCGATACCTCGCCCACGAGCCTCCCGGGCGACGAAGACATCCTTGAGGATCATCTCCGGCTTCGTCGTGACGCTGAACCGGATCAGAAAGTACACGATCATTCCCAGGAGGCCGCCGTCGTCGTCCACGGCCACGAGCACCGTGCAATCGGGCGGAGACCGCCGAAAGGCGTGTTCCAGCAGCACCTCCTCCGTCAGCGCGAAGTCGGCGATAGTATTCTCGAATTCGGCCAGGCCCCGCATGAGCGGGAGCAGCTGCGGGATATCGGCTTCCACCGCCAACCGGACGTGCATGCCGCAATTTAGCGTAGCGATCGCCGTACTCATCGGAGGCGCGATCGGAAGCCTGATCCGCCTCTTGGTCGGCGCGGCGATCCAGCAGAAAGTCGGACTGGCTTTTCCCCTTGGCACCTTCGTCATCAACGTCACGGGATCCTTTCTGCTCGGCTTCATCATGCGCTTCGCGCTGGACACGACCGCCGTCACCCCGGTCATGCGCGCTCTCCTGACCACTGGCTTCTGCGGCGGCTACACGACCTTCTCGACATTCAGCTTCGAGACCGTCGACCTGATGCGGCAGGGCCTCTACGCCCGCGCCGGCGCCTACGTCACGTCGAGCGTCGTGCTCGGGCTCGGTGGCGCGTTCGCGGGTTTCGCCCTGGCCCACGGCATGATTGCGCTAGCGCGCATGAAATGAAGGGCGTAACATGAAAGCATGGAAGACATGCGTGTCGACACGACCCGTAGCCCGTTCTACGAATGGCTCGACCACGCGACGATTCGCGACCTGGTCCATCGCGCCCTCGCGTTGCCCGTCGGCGAGCGCCTCATCTTGCTCAAAGGCCTGATCCCGAGCCTGGTCGACGACCTCGGCGAGGTCGCGGTCGAGCAGTTCCTCGATGAGCTAGGGACAAAGGCGCATCGTTACCGCGAGGCGCTCTCGCATCCCGGCACCGGCGGCGCCGCACGCGAGACGCGTGGGGAGACGCTCGGCGGTCCGACGCCGGACGGCGAGATCCACGTCGACGTCGCGCGGGATCCCCGACGGCCGGGTGGTCGAGCGCTAGAACGAAAAGCGGAAGCCGAGCTCTGGGCGGCGCGAGATCACGACTGATCGCTCACCCGCTCTAAAATCTCACGGACATCGGCCGCTGTCGTGCGAGGATTCATGATCGTCGCACGCAGCACCCGTCGGCCATCGAGCATGGTCGTCGTTATCCATCCGTGTCCGGATCGATTATACCGCTCCCGAAGCTCGCGATTGAGCTCGTCCGAGCCTTCATGACGAAAACAGAGAATGTTGCTCGATGGCTCGTGGATCGCCTCGAACGTGGGATGGCGACACACCGCGTCGTACAACGCGCGGGTCGTCTCGCACAGGTGATCGTACAGGGCTCCGATCCCTGATGAGCCATAGCGCTGCAGCGCCACCCAGACTTTGAATACGTCAGCGCGGCGGGAACAGAGGAGACTCCGTGTGCCGAGGTCCACGAGCTCGTCGTCCTCGCTGCCATGGAACAAGTACGGGGCCTGCTGAGCGAACGCGCGATCCAGGTCGCCGGCATCGCGCATTAATACGGTGCCAGCCTGCAGCGGCAGCAGCATCATTTTGTGCGGATCGATCGCGACCGAATTGGCGCGCTCGAGCCCGGCGAGGCGGTGCCGATGCGCGGCCGACATGAGCGCCGCGCCACCATGCGCGGCATCGACATGCAACCAGATGCCCCGCTCCTCGGCCAGCGCGCCAATGGCTTCGAGATCGTCGAACGACCCGGTCGATGTCGATCCGGCCGTTGCGACGATCGCCATGATGTTCGGCTCCTCATCCAGAATGGAGCGCAACGCCGTGACATCGAGCGAGTAGTCGCGGGACGAGACCTTGCGCACGTTCGCCATGCCGAGTCCGAGGATGCCGGCCGAGCGCGTCGTGGCATAGTGCGCGTGCTCACCGCAGATGAGGACTGGGGCGGGGTGGGGCAGCCCCGACGTCCAGGCATCGGGACACATACGGGCGCGGGCGGCAAGCAGCGCCGTCAAGGTTGCCTCCGTCCCGCCGGTCGTCAGGGTCCCCCCACTGCCAGGGCCAAACCCCGCCAGCCCGCACAGCCACCGGACCACCTGGTGCTCGACGACCGTCCCGACCGGCGACATCTCCCAGACCGCGAGCGACTGGTTGAGCGCCGCCGTCAGCGCCTCAGTCCAGATCGCCGCCGGTAGCGGCGCCGAGACCTGATGCCCCACGTATCGGGGGTGATACAGGTGATTGCAGTCCGGAATGACCTGATCCCTGAGCTGCGCGACGATCTCGTCCACGGCCCGCCCGGTCGTCGGCAGCGGCTCCGCGAACCGCTGCGCCAACTGGCCACGGGTCTTATCGGTCGATACGCGCATGTTCGGATCGCGTGTGGCGGCGAGGTAGTCGGTGGCGAGCGTCAGAAAGGCCTGCGCGACCTCGGGGGCGCAGTCCTGCTCGAGCATCGTGATGATATCGGCGGGCATATAAGGTGTCTCTGAAATATGGAACTCAGTTGGCCGCCGAAAGAGAGACAGCCCGGGTCGCCTGGGCCACAGAGCGACTATGAGCGCGAATGCGAAGATTTGCGGGAACAGTACCATCAAGCGTGCAAGGAGCTCGACGACCTGCACGCGCTCGTCGGCGCGCTGGTCGTCGACCGCGAGCGGCTAGAGTGGTGGTTGGAGCAGGTGTCCCAGGCGCTCGCGGACGGGCGCGTGCCGCGCGTTTATCGTACGCGCGACGCGCTCGACACCGCGCGCCGGCGGCGATAGAGGAAGCCGATCACCTAGCGTTGTAGCCCCTGATTGCGTAGCATGGACAGGAACCCCATCTCAATCTACTGGAGACTGTCCCGTGGGCATTACGCGTCACGCCGCCATGCTCGCTCTGGCGATCACCCCGGTCGGGATGTTCGCGCAGGAAACCCCGTCGGACACCTTGCTGACGGTCGGTCACTACTTCGACCTGGAGCAGGTGAACGATCCGCAGATCTCGCCGGACGGATCGCAGATCGTCTATTCCCGCCGGTGGGTCAACAAGCTCGAGGACCGGTACGAGACCACGCTCTATATCATGCGCTCGGACGGGACGCGCAATCGGGTGTTCGCGAAGGGCTCGAGCCCGCAATGGTCGCCCGATGGGACACGGATCGCGTATCTCGCCGACGGCGAGCCGAAAGGGTCGCAGATCTACGTGCGATACGTCGATGGCGACCCGGGCCCGACCCAGATCACCCACCTGACCGAGTCGCCCGCGGACATTCACTGGTCGCCGGACGGCAAGTGGATCGGGTTCACGCTCTTCGTCGCCAAGCCGGCCGTGTGGCAGATCGACATGCCCAAAGCCCCCGACTCGGCCCACTGGACGAGAGCCCCCCGCATCGTCGAAACGCTGCACTTCCGCGAAGACCGTCGCGGATTCCAGGAGCCCGGATACCGCCACCTGTTCATCGCCAGCGTCGACGGCGGTCCGGCGCGGCAAATCACGCACGGTGACTGGAACGTCGGATCCCGCTTCGACGGACTCTCGGGTCCCGTGGGTTGGGATTGGACGCCGGACGGCAAGTCGATCATCATCGATGGCTGGCTGGCGCCCGAGGGCGACTACCAGTATCGCACCTCGAACCTCTACGCGATCGACCCAGCCACCGGAGCGCAGCGTCTCCTGACCGACGCACACGGCGCCTGGCACTCGCCGGTCGTGTCCCCCGATGGCAAGCACATCGCGTACGCCGGGTATGCGTCGACCGACAAGACGTACCACACGAGCGGTCTCTATGTCATGGACATCGACGGCAAGAATGCGCATGCGCTGACGGACTTCGATCGCGACGCCGGCGATATGCACTGGGCCGCCGACAACTCCGGGGTCTACTTCGCCGCCGAGGATCGCGGCACGCGCAACGTGTACTTCGCGCCACTGACCGGAGCGATGCGCACGGTGGTCTCGGGCCCGACCCTCGTCAGCCTGGGCTCGATCTCGAAGACGGGCGTGGCCGCACTCACGCGGTCCACGACGCAGCGTCCAGCCGAAATCGCGCGACTGGATCTCAAAGCTCCAAAATCCGAGCCCGTCCAACTCACGCACGTGAACGATGCCGCGCTCGCGCGCATCCACCTCGGCGCGCTCGAGGAGATCAACTATGTCTCGAGCGGCGGCGCCAAGATCCAGGGCTGGGTCGTCAAGCCACCGAACTTCGATCCCTCCAAGAAGTACCCGCTGATCATGGAGATCCACGGCGGCCCGCACGGCGCGTACAACGTCGGCTTCAACTACATGTTCCAGAACTTTGCCGCGAACGACTTCGTCGTTATTTACGTGAATCCGCGGGGCAGCACCGGATATGGATCGGCATTCGGCGCGGCGATCAGCAAAGCGTATCCGAGTGTCGACTACGATGATCTCATGGCCGGCGTCGACACGGTCGTCAACCGCGGCTACATCGACACGAAGCGCATGTACGTCGGCGGATGCAGCGGCGGTGGCGTGTTGTCGAGCTGGGTCATTGGCCACACCACGCGCTTCGCCGGCGCCGCGGTCCGCTGCCCGGTCATCGACTGGATCAGCATGACCGGCGAGACCGACATTCCGTTCTTCACGGTGAACTGGTTCGACAAGCCGTTCTGGGAAGATCCGGAGCCGTGGCTCAAGGAATCGCCCCTCATGTACGTCGGGCATGTGACGACGCCCACGCTGATCATGACGGGCGAGCTCGATCGGCGCACGCCGATGCCACAGAGCGAGGAGTATTACGTCGCGCTCAAAATGCGGCATGTGCCCACGACGTTGCTGCGGTTCGAGGGCGAGTTCCATGGCACCGGCGGACAGAAGCCGACCAACTTTATTCGTACCCAGCTCTACATGATGAGCTGGTACAAGCGCTACGGTAACGGCAACACCTCGGCATCAACCGCGTCGTCGCCGTAAGGGGGAGGCAACTCGGGGGGTCCGGGGGTTCACGGGGCGCCCGTGCTGTACTAGTGCAGTTCGTGTGGATCAGCTCGTATCTTCGAGTATGAGCGACATCACGCGGCGGGACTTTCTGAACGGCGTGGCGATCGGTGTAGCCGGGATCTGGGCAGGGGCATGTGATTGGGGGGCCGTACCCGCGGAGGCGCAAAACGCGCCCGGGTATTACCCCCCATCGCTTATGGGCATGCGCGGCAGTCACGATGGCTCGTATGCGATCGCGCACGCGCTGCGTGATGGGACGTTTTGGAAGACCGCGGGGCAGCCGGTGTCGACCGGCGAGTCCTACGATCTCGTCGTCGTCGGCGCCGGTATCAGCGGCCTCGCCGCCGCCCACTATTATCGCGCCCGCGCCGGCAACAACGCGCGGATTTTGATCCTCGACAATCACGACGATTTCGGCGGGCACGCCAAGCGCAACGAGTTTCGGGTCGGCGGACGCTTGTTGCTCGCGAACGGCGGAACGCAGAGTATCGAGTCGCCGTTTCCCTACAGCACCCAATCACGGGCGCTCATGATGGACCTCGGCATCGATCCCGCCGCGCTCGAGGCCAAGTGCGACCATCCGCATCGGTATGACGGTCTCGAAGGCGCGGCGTTCTTCGACAAGGAGACGTTCGGGGTCGATCGACTCGTCGTCGGATTGCCCGGGCGGGGCGGGGATGGCGAGCGTGCCGTCACGTCACCCACGTGGGCTGCGTTTGCGGCACAGACCCCGCTCTCTACGCAAGCCCAGCATGATCTCGTGCGTCTCTGGGAGTCGACCGCGGATCATATGCCGGGTGTGTCGCCGGCGGAGAAAAAGGACCGGCTGACCCACATGAGCTATCGCGATTTCCTCACGAAGGTGCTGGGTATGCACGAGGAGATCGTGAAGTTCATGCAGAAGGCGACGCATGGGCTCTATGGGATCGGCATCGACGCCGTCCCGGCGCTCGACTGCTGGGCGATTGGATTCCCGGGATTTCGTGGCCTCAACTTGGACAAGAACGGTCCTGGCGGGCGCTTGAGTTACACCGCGCGTGGATCATTCAGCGACGAATACGATTTTCATTTTCCTGATGGCAACGCGTCAGTAGCACGCGCGCTGGTCCGCTCACTGATTCCACCTGCGATGCCGGGAAAGACCGCCGAAGATCTCGTCACGGCGCCCGTCGATTATTCGAAACTGGATGCCGGGCCGGTGAGGTTGCGATTGAGCAGCACGGTGCTCCGCGTACGCCATAGTTCACCCAGCGAAGCCGAGGTGACCTATGGCCGTGACGCCAAAGCGTACACGGTCCGAGCCAAATCGGTCGTCATGGCGTGCTGGAACATGATGATCCCGTACGTCGTGGATGAGCTCCCAGCTGAGCAAAAGACGGCGCTGCACTATGGCGTCAAAGTGCCGCTCGTGTATACGCAAGTCGCGCTGCGCAACTGGACGGCGTTCCAAAAACTCGGGATGCACCGCGTCACCACCCCGGGGATGTACCACTCGTCGATGACGTTGTCAGAGCCGATCGATATCGGTGCCTACACCACGGCGCACACGCCGGACGAGCCGATCGTCCTGCACATGCTCCGCACACCGTGTCAGCCCGGTCTCTCGGCAAGAGAACAGCAGAGAGCTGGACATGCCGAGCTGCTCGCCACGCCGTTCTCGACGTTCGAGCACAACATTCGCGACCAACTCGGCCGCGTGCTCGGCGGCGGCGGATTCGACGCGGATCACGATATCACGGGAATCACCGTGAACCGCTGGCCGCACGGGTACGCCTACGAGTACAACCCACTGTGGGACCCCGACTGGCCGTCCGGTCAGTCGCCCTGCGAGATCGGCCGCCGGCGCCACGGCCGCATCGCGATCGCGAACTCGGATGCGGCGGCCGCCGCGTACACCGACGTCGCGATCGATCAGGGTTACCGAGCCATCGATGAGCTACTGTCCGGGTGAGCGCTGGACGTAGGTGAACTTGAGCAGCCGGTCGTGCTCGATCTCCCGCTCACTGCCGGAAGGCTGACTGCTGTCGACCGTGGCGATCAACGTGATGAGGGGCGCGACCTCTTTGAAGGTCGTGATGACGCCGAACTCATCGATCGGCGGGTCGGCCCACTCCGGGTGCGAGAGATGGACGTCCGCGCGCAGGACCACGAAGCGATTGGCGTCGAGATAAATCGACCCTTCGACGTCCGGCTTCTTGAGCCGCTTCGCCGGCTGGAAGTCGATCTGTATCATGCGCGTCCGTTCGACGAGCGGCACGCCGGCGAAGGTGAAGCAATGATTCGCCAGGAACGATGAGTCGCCCAGGTCGGCGAACGTGATCAGGCGGACCATGCGCCTTTTCTCGCCGCGGTCCAACTCGTAGTAGAGCACCTGGCCGGGCGCGTAGCCTGACTTGCGGTCATCGAAAATCGTCGTGTCGTGCTGAATGACTCGGTCGATCGCCCCAGGCTTTCGGGCCAACCGCACCCGATCGAGCGAGTACTCGAGCGGGTACTGCTCGGTCAACAATCGCACGCGATCGATGTTGGCCTTGAGTTGATGAAAGATCTCGTTCACATCGGCATCGGCGCTGTACTCGGGGAGACCCGTACCAATACAGGCACCGGATCGATGCTGCTGCACCAACACGCGCGCGAGCCGGATCGCCACGCGGTTGAGCGCGATCGTGACCGATTGCTGTTGGCCGGCGCTCAAGATCACGGTCGTGTCCTTGGGCGCGAAGCCGATCTCGCGGGCTCGAAGCGTGTAGGTGCCGGGCGGAACGTGACGAAAGGTCAGATGGCCGTTTTCATCCGTGAATCGCGTCAGGCCGAGCGGTGTGATCGCGATCGTGCCGTAGGGGAGTGCCTCGCCGCCATCCTGTGATGTCACGGACATCGAGAGAACGGCGGTGGTGTCGGGCTGCGCCGCTGCGGGCACGGACAGCGTGACGCTCGCCAGAAGAAAAATGCGCGCGTGCTTCAGCACCTGCCTTCATCATAGCACGCGTCGGCGCGCGATCAAGCACTGGGCGAGCGCTGGGTACGGTTGACCCACGAGATACTCAGCGAGCCCCGCCATCACTCGTTCGGCCGTGAACTCTGGATATCCGTGTAGTTCCTTCGGGTTGCCGTGCGCTAACTCGAGCTTGGCGTCACGCAGCAGGCGATAGACGTCGACGTTCGTGCCGTACTGATGCCGTTCGATGTCCGAGAACGGCGCGAGGTCGAGAAAAAGATCGATGGTCAGCACGACGATACCGTCGGGCTTGATGATCCGCGCGGCGTGCGCGGCAAACTCGGCCAAGTCGGCGTCAGCGAAATGTTCGAGTGTTGAAATCGCCAACAACACATCAGCGCTGTCATTCGGCAGGTCCGCCGTCGCCAAGGTCGTCGGCCTCAGCTCCACCGGCGCGCCGAACGCGCGTGACAACTCGCGATGACGATCGGCACTCACATCCCAGCCAACGCCGCGCGCGTTGAGTCCGGGATCGACGTTGATGACCCGATGGCCCTCTCGGGCCAGCACCCACTGAAACCCGGCGAGGGAGCCGCCGAGCTCCACGATGGTCATCGGGCGTCCGCCGCGCGCGGCGCGATGCGCGTTGATGGCCGAATACGCCCACGGATATTCATACACGCGGGTACCGTTGTTGGCTTGAAACGCGAACGGCCCTCGGTACCGTACTCCCAGTAGGTTCGAGAATCGATTCCGACGGCCGTACGGCGCGCGGTGGCGCTCGTTCCAGAGGTGGAAATCTTTTGGCATCTGCCGAGGGGCGATCATGCGGAAAAATCTACTCCGGGTCGGCTGGCGAGCAGGACTCTTCGTTGGAATCGTCATAGCCCTGGCCTTCCTGGCGGCGCGACTGATCCACCCCACCGTGAGCGCCGTTCCGGGTCCACGAAGTTTCATCGTCGCCGAGCTCGCGACGTTCTGCCTGCCGGTCATCGTCGCGACCTGGATCATGGGGCGCATTGAACATCGCTCCGGCTGGTCGTATGGACTGACCGACCGACAGCCGTACGGCCACTTCGCGTGGGGCGCCTTCTGGGGATTCATATCGCTTTCGGGTTTGGTCGGGGTCCTCGTGCTCACGGGTCATCTGGCATTCGACGGCTTCGCGATCACCGGGGGGATGGCGGTTCGGTTCGCGTTCGAGTGGGGCATTGCGTTCCTCCTCGTCGGTGTGGCCGAGGAGATGGCCCTGCGCGGTTACCTGCAGCAGGTATTCACGCGCGCCATCGGCTTCTGGCCGACGGCGATCCTGCTTTCGGTTGGCTTTGGCGCGCTCCATCTCGGCAATGCCGGCGAGGGAGTCTTCGGCGTGGTCACCGCTGGACTGGCCGGGCTGGTGTTCTGCTACAGTCTCTGGCGGACCGGATCGCTCTGGTGGGCCATCGGCAACCACATGAGCTGGGACTGGGCGCAGTCGTACTTCTACGGCGTCCCCGACAGCGGTTCGATGGTCGCGCGCCATCTCTTCGCATCGCACCCGACCGGCGCCACGTGGCTCAGCGGCGGCACCGTCGGCCCCGAGGGCAGCGTCTTCGCCATCGGCGCGCTCCTCGCCGACGTCATCATCATCCGACTGACCTTACGACCCGACCCAGACGTTTCGGTCCAGTGACACCGGTGACTTCGACCGACCGGATCGTATTGGGTCGTACCGTCAACTCGAGGACGCCACGCGCCGCTCCACTGGTGGAGACTGGTCTTCAGCTTGCAACACCACCGGGATATGGCAGACACGACTTTTTCCGACGTCATCACGACGCTGAACGATCTCATCGAGACGTGCCGCGATGGGATCAACGGTTTCCGGACCGCCGCCGAAGGCGTGACGAGTCCCATTGCGAAAGAGGTATTTTTGTCGCGCGTCCACCTGATCGAGAAAGGGCTCGGCGACCTCGATGCCGCGGTGACACGACTGGGCGGCACCCCTGTCGAGCATGGGCATCCGGCCGCGCCGATGCACCGCGCGTGGATCAACATCAAGTCCGCCGTCACGGCGCGTGATGACAAAGCGATCCTCGACGAGGTCGTGCGCGGTGAGGAGGTCGCGGTGCAGCACTATCGCGATGCGCTCGCGAAGCCGCTGCCCGCCGATGTGCGTGCGATGGTGGAGATGCAGGAGCGCGGCACGGAGCTGAATCTCGAGCGCGCCCGCGCGTTGGCCCGCATTCGTGACGCGGACTAGCCCTAGCTCGGTGAAGCCGAGCGTTTCCAACCGACTCGTAAAAAGTATTCGCGATGCAGTGCGATTAGCTTTGTTAGGTGCAACTCAACTATCACACGATCTACGAAGTCACGACGACGTCGAACTCGCCGTGGCGCATAGGGCTCGCGTTCATCGTCTGCGCGATCGCGCTCATTTGGTGGCGCCGGAGTATGCGGGCCAAAGGCGCCATTCGCCACTGGATGATGCGCGCCCTGGTGCTCATCGTCGCGGCCGCCGCGATCTTCATCGCGACGTACGAGCCCTCGTCACGCGGGCAGTTGCGCGATGTGCTCGACAAGGGGCAATACCAGACCGTCCAAGGCGTGATCAGCGACTACACAGTGGCCGATCCCGCCAAGAAGGCACCGGAGCACTTTACGGTGCAATCAGCCGATGCGGCGCACTACACGTTCATCATGCGATCGAATTCGCCCGGGTTTCATGAAACTCAGGCGTCCGGATCGCCTTTGAAGGCTGGAGAATGCGTGCGCCTGGCGGTCGTGGGCGGCGCTATCGGTCGCGTCGAGCTCGCCGATCAGCGCCAGGCATCTGGGTGCATTCCGTGATCACCGCTACGGCGCTGATCGAGTCCCGGAGGGGATTTCACTTCCGAGTAGCTTCTGAGGTTTGCGCAGCCTCACAAAGTAACTATTGAGATTATTGGCACTATCAAAGTCGATTACTATCAACCTTGAGTGCAAGAAGAGCCATGCCGTGTGCCGCCAAGCGCATACCGGCTGTATAGGCGCTAACTAACCTCCGCTTCTACCCAGATGCGGAGTTTTTATGCGCAAGACGCTCCTGGTTACGCTGCTCGCGCTGGCGGCCATGGCGGCGGCGTGCACCAGCGCCACCGCCCCGGCAGCGCACGACTGTATCAACGGAACGTGGACGGGGTCAGGTCAGAAGTGCTAGCGTGATGCCGTGATCGCGCGAACTTGCTGCGCGACCGCCGCGACATCGTCTGGCACGCTCGTACGCGCGGGCGCCGGTGTCTTCCGCATCGGTCGCCCGCCTTCGGTGCGCCGCGCCTGGTCGCGGAGCTCGGCCAGATCATGCCGGTCGGCGATTTCGCCGGCGATGAGGAGCAGGGCGCCGGCCCGAGCGTGATTGCCGCGACGCTGTTCCGCCTCGGCCGCGCGAAGATGGAACGAGGCGGAGAGGGCTGGGGGTAGCACGGTGGGTTCGATAATCCCAACCCAGTGCTCGAAGGCCTCCCACTCGCCCCGCATGCCGTGCAGCTCCATGAGATTGATCGCCGCCGCCCACTTGGTATCGAACGCGACGCCGTTCTCGAAGCCGAACCGGAACGCCTGGCGCGCGGTGTCATAGAGTCCGACGGACATGGCGCACGCACCGAGGTCGTTGAGCAGGCGCATGAGGCGCGGGCGGTCGACCTGGATCGCGAGCGCTTCGCCGTACAACACCATCGCCCCATCGTAGTTGCCCTCGCGCGCGGACAGCGTGGCGAGGTCGTGAAGCGCCAGCGCCAGCGGCTCGCTCAGCGATTTCCGGCGCGCGGTCTCGATCGTCTGCTCCAACATGTCACGGGCGAGGGAGAGCTCACCCTTCCAGATGAACGCGTTGGCCGCGGCGACGTCGATCTTGAGCGCGCCGCTCAAGTCTCCGATTTCGGCCGAAATCACGCGGCCGACCTCGTAAGCGCGGAGGGCATCGTCGACGAACCCCCGCTGACGGGCGACGAAGCCGATGCGATCCAGACAGTGGGGCAGGATCGCGAGCGTGCCCTCCGTCCGCGCCGCTTCGATCGCCAGATAGTACACGTCGGTGGCGACGTAAAACTCACCCTCATCCTCGAGCACGGCGCCGTACGCCGCGAGCTTCTCGGCGACCGGTTGGTCCTTATGCATAGTGTCCAGAATCGCCCGCAGCGCGCGTCGCGTCGCGGTGTCGGGCAGACGCCGCACAGACGACCGCACGGCGGAGATTTCCACGGCAGTCGGATTAGCGACAGGGCGGTCGAGTCGGCGGTCGACCAGGCGAAGGGTAACCAAGCCCGCCGAAAGGGCTTCCCACTCCCACGGCGTCTCAGGATCCACGGCGGCGAGACGCTCGAAGAAGGCGCGATGTCGCATACCGACAGTGTACAATAAAACGCACGTTCCGCGAGATGCGTTTAGATCAACTACGTTTATCGTACGTGCGATCGGTCGAGCGCTGGATCCGCGATAAACTGCACCGTGGAATCGCCCACTTGTTGCCTGGGCCCGCGGCGCCTGCGCGCATCCCGACTTGGGACGAGCGGCCCTATCGCATCCTGGTGCTTCGCTATGACGTCATAGGCGATCTCGTACTCAGCACGGGTATGCTGCGTCAAATCGCCCTGGCGCACCCGGGCTTCGAGATCGATGTGCTGGCTCGCACCTGGGTCGTACCAGTCCTTGACGGCCTCCCTTTTGTCCGGCGCGTCATACCATTCGACTGCTCGGCCACGAACCGATATCCGTCGATGGCGCTGCTCTCCCAGGTGCGACGCCAGCGATATGACGTGGTCGTGGACGGCATGTCCATTCGGCGTTCGAGCCCGACGTCGTCGGTCATGTTCATGCTGGCGGCGCGCGCGCCGTATCGGGTCGGGCTCAAGAGCGCCAGCAACTCGTACTTCTACAACATCGCCGTCGACCCCGATCGGTCGCGGCATCACGCCGAGCAGTCGGCGGTGCTTGCGCAGCCGTTCGGACTGTCCCTCGACAAGACCGACTGGCGATCGCAGCTCGCGGTCACCGCGGCCGAGCGCGATGCGGCCGAGGCGTACTGGTCGTCGCTCGGCGTGGGTCTTCGCGTGTTCGTGAATATCTCGGTCACGGACCCCCGGAACGATTGGCCCGACGAGCGCTTCGTCACCGCCCTTCGGCGACTGCGATCACGTCGCCGCAACCTCGTGATCGTGGTCAGTGGCATGGCCAGCCAGACGGACCGAATCGTTCGCATCGCTCGCGAATCCGGCGTCCATGCGGCGACTCAGTCTCTCCGAGAAGTGATCGCGAGAGTCGCGACTTCGGATCTCGTGCTCACGCCAGACACGGGGATCGTGCACATCGCCGCGGCATTCCAGCGGCCGATCGTTGGGTTGTATCGCGTCGATACTCGCATGTGGGCGCCGTATCACGTCCCGCATCGCGCATTGCACTCGGAGTCGCTGGTGCACACGATTCCCGTCGACCGGGTGAGCGAGGCGCTCGAGGACCTGCTCGACGAGCAGTTTGGGGGAGTGAAGGCCGAGCGCCTTGCTGAACTGCAAGGGCGCTAACGGCGCTTCGCCTCGCGATCCAGCGCCGTTCCGAACTCAGCCCAGGTGACATCCAGGCCGGCGAGCAGCTTCTCGATCACCAGAAAAGAAGGCTTGCGCTGGGCGCGCTCGATGCCGCCGACGTAGGCGCGATCGACGTTGGACTGGGCCGCGAATTTCTCCTGGGACATACCGCGTTGCTTGCGGAAGGAAATCAGAACGGCGGCGAGCATTTGGTGATCAGTGCGAGAATGTCGTGGCACGCCCACGGTAATAATGATCCACGGTGAACTGAGCCACGGGCGCATGGCTCACGGCTGAGTGACACACGGGCGGTCGCCATCCAGCACGAACAGGTGCCGTGTGAGGAGTTACGCAGATGACACCGTGGGCGGACGGATGTAGGGGAAGGGCCTTTTCGAGCGTCGTCGTGACGACGCTAGCCGAAGTCCACCCTTACCCGAGCTCAGCAGTGGGCATGACTTTCCAGGACGACCGCCGCGTGACCTACGAGGCACGCGTCATCATCACTGGCTCCGAGGACGACGCCCGCATGGCGGCCGTCAAATTCCGGGCATTCCTGCGCCGCTATCAAAAGCCGGCCGGTCTGACGATCCGCCTGGCCGACGAGCAGCAGCGAGACGAGAGGACTTGAGCGGCCCAAAGCCATGTGGGCGGCTATATTTGCCCCCGGCATGGCTCAGAATTCCATAACTCTCCTCGACGCCCGAGCGGTCGACCGCACCCTCAAGCGCATGGCGGGCGAGATCGTGGAGCTCAACGATGGGACCGACCGGCTCATGCTGGTTGGGATCCAACGGCGTGGCGTCCAGCTGGCGGACCGGCTGGCCCAACTGATCGGTGAACGGGAAGGGGACACCCCGCCTCGGGGTGCGCTCGACATCACGCTCTATCGAGACGACCTGCAGACCGTGGGTCCCCGTCCCGTCGTCGGCAAAACCGAGCTTCCACGCGACATCGACGGTGCACAGATCGTGATCATCGACGACGTCCTGTACACGGGGCGGACGGTCCGCGCGGCGCTCGATGAGCTGGCGGACTTCGGGCGTCCCGCGCGCATCGCGCTCGCCGTACTCGTCGACCGCGGTGGCCGCGAGCTTCCCATTCACGCCGACATCGTGGGCAAACGCGTCGACCTGCCTAAGGATCAGCGGGTCGATGTGTTGGTGCACGCCCTCGACGGCAAGGACGCGGTGATCCTGGTGACACCGTGACGAGTGCGCTCGGCAAAGACTTGCTGGGGCTCGAGCCGCTCAGCGCGGAGCAGATTCGGCTCATTCTCGACACCGCCGAGCCATTCAAGGAGATCAGCGAGCGGGCGATCAAGAAGGTGCCGGCCCTCCGGGGGTCGACGATCGTCAATCTCTTCTTCGAGGCGTCGACTCGCACCCGCGTCTCCTTCGAGTTCGCGGAGAAGCGGCTCTCGGCTGACACCGTCAACGTCGCGGCGTCCGGATCTTCGGTGTCGAAGGGCGAGACACTCGTCGATACGGCTCGTAACCTCGAGGCGATGCGCATCGACATGGTCGTCATGCGACATGGCGCATCCGGGGCCGCTCAGTTTCTCGCCGAGCGCATTGAGTCGAACGTCATCAATGCTGGTGACGGCACCCACGAGCACCCCACCCAAGGGTTGTTAGACCTCCTCACGCTCCGGGACCATTTCAAGGAGCTGAAGGGTCTGCGCGTCTGCATCTGCGGCGATGTGCTCCATTCGCGCGTCGCGCGGTCGAATATTTGGGGCCTGCGGAAAATGGGCGCCGAAGTAGCCGTGTGCGGGCCAAGGTCATTGCTCCCGTATGGCATCGAGGAGTTCGGCGTAAAAGTGTTCGATCGCATTGAAGCCGCAATAGAATGGGCACAAGCGCTGAACGTGTTGCGTTTGCAATTGGAGCGTATGACAGCCGGGTATATCCCGTCGCTGCGCGAGTACAATCGCGTGTTCGGCGTCACCGCGGAGAGAGTAGCGCGAGCGCCGCGTGAGTTGTTGATCCTGCACCCAGGCCCGATGAACCGCGGCGTCGAAATCGACTCCACCGTGGCCGATGGGCCGCACAGCGTGATCCTGAACCAGGTAACGAACGGCGTGGCCATTCGCATGGCGGTCCTGTATCTCCTCGCCGGCGGCCGGCCGGAACTAGCCGAGGCAGCCAAAGGATGACCAAACCTCTGCTGCTGCGCGGCGGCCGCGTGGTGGATCCTTCCCGCGGCGTCGACATCGTGGGCGATGTGCTGATCTTGGACGGGCTGATCGAAGCAACCGGTCAGGGCATCGCCGGTCCAGAGGGCGCCGAGATCCTCGATTGCTCAGAGTGCATCGTCTCGCCGGGATTTGTGGATGTCCACACTCACCTGAGAGAACCCGGCCGAGAAGACGTCGAGACGATCGCGTCAGGCGCGCGTGCGGCGGCGGCCGGGGGGTTCACGGCAGTCTGCGCGATGCCGAACACGGACCCCGTGACCGACAACCAAGCCGCCGTTGGCTTCATCGTTCGTCAGGGACTCGCCGCATCGGCTGCTCGCGTGTACCCGATCGGCGCCATCTCGGTTGGACAGAAAGGTGGGTCGCTCGCGGAAGTCGGCGAGATGGTCGGGGCGGGCGCGGTCGCGATCAGCGACGATGGCAAGCCGGTCGTGAGCGCTCAGCTCATGCGGACGGCGCTCGAATACGCCCGCACATTCGGTATCCCGGTCGTCGACCACTGCGAGGAGCCGACGCTGGCGGCCGGCGGCGCGATGAACGAGGGTCTCGTCAGCGCACGGTTGGGACTTAAAGGCATCCCGTCCGAGGCCGAGGAGATCATGGTCATTCGCGACATTCTCCTGGCGCGGAGGACGGGCGGCCACGTGCACCTGGCGCACATGAGCACCAAAGGATCGGTCGAGCTCATTCGCTGGGGCAAGGAGCGGGGCATCCACGTCACGGCCGAAGTGTGCCCGCACCATCTGTCGCTGACCGAGGACGCGGTCGAGGGCTATAACACGAACGCGAAGATGAACCCGCCGCTTCGCACGGCGGAGGACGTCGCGGCCGTGCAGGAAGCCCTTCGCGACGGCACGATCGATGTCGTCGCGACCGACCACGCGCCGCACCATTACGACGAGAAAGAGCGCGAGTTCGCCGACGCTCCGAACGGCATCGTCGGCCTGGAGACCGCCCTCGGCGTCAACGTGACGACCCTCGTCGATCGCGGCATCCTGACATGGGCGCAGCTCATCGACCGGATGTCCGTCGCGCCCGCGCGGCTCTTTCACCTGCGTGGCGGATCGCTCGCCAAGGGAACGCCGGGCGATGTGACCGTGTTCGACCCGCGGCGGACGTGGACCGTCGATCCGAGCCGGTTTTTGTCAAAGGGCCGGAATTCCCCCTATGCCGGCTTCGAGCTCAAGGGTCGGGCGATATGTACGATCGTAGGGGGTCGTATCGTCCACCGATTAGCATCGTGACACTGAAGGAGTTAGAGTAAGGTCGATGGCTATGGGCGCGACTGAGAAATCGACGGATGCGATCACGGCGCTCCTGCAGGAGCGTCGGCGGTTCGAGCAGTGGCTGGCGACGCTCGAGTCACGGCGTGCGATCACGCCGGCGAACGTCTACGCACGCGTGCACGCCGACTACTCGGCGCGACTCCAGGGTGTGCTCGATCAGCTCGGCGGACGCTCGGCGGAGCTGCAACAGTCGGTCGATGCGCTCGGCGCGAAGCTGTCGTCGCTCGAGTCCGCGGAAAACAATAAGCGTGACGAACGCGCCGAGGCCGAGTTGCGGGCCGCGGTCGGCGAGTACACGCAGGAAAAGTGGATCGAGCTGAGTGAGGCCACGGACGTCGAGATCAGCCGCTTGTCGGGTGAGCGGACGGAGGCGACGGCCGAGTTGGCGCAGCTCCAGCAGCTGCTGAACATGGCGAAGGCTCGCCGTCCCGAGCCGATTGTGCCGGTGCCGCCAGCGCCCCCAGCACCTCAGCCGGCGGCGGCCGCGCCACCACCGCCGCCACCGTTGACACCGCCGATGTCGGCGGCTGCGGCCCCAGCACCAGCCGCGGCGGCGCCACCGCCACCTCCGCCGCCCCCGCCCGAGATCCCGCGACTGCGGCCGCCGGAACCACGCACCGCCGACGGGGCGCTTCGCCGTCCATCAGCCGCGGTTCCCCGGCCGGCAGAGCCAAAGACCGAGCCCAAGACGGGCCCGCTCGCGGATCCCTCGGCGTTCGACGAGCTCGAATTCTTGAAGTCCGTCGCGCCGGCACAGGGAACGGGGAAAGCGCCAGCTCAGGCGCCGGGGGCGCGCGCGAAGCTCGCGACCCCGCCCGAGGCGGGTACGTTGAACGACATCTCGTTGCCCGATAAAACAACAGCTCCCGCCAAAGCTGGTAGCGGGAGCGTGCCGGTGTTCCTGCGAGATGTGCCGACCGAGCAGGTCAAATCGCTCAAGTGCTCGGAGTGCGGGTCTATGAACTACCCGACGGAATGGTACTGCGAGCGGTGCGGCGGCGAGCTGGCCGCGATGTAACTAGGCCTTTGCGGCGGCCTTCGCGAGATGGCTCTTTTGCCGGCCCGCGGCGTTCCGGTGAATGAGCCCTTTCCGAGCGGCGCGGTCCAGCAGCTTGACCGCGGCCAACTTCTCCTCTGGCGTAGCCGTCGGCGCTTTTGCCCTCTTGAGCGCGGTCCGCAGCGCAGAGCGCTGGGCGCGATTGCGCACGGTCGCCGCCCGGGACTTGCGCATATTTTTCTTCGCGGACTGAATGTTCGGCATAGTCGCTAAAGTTGCCGGCCCCAATCGCGCATGTCAAGATGCGCCATTACTTTGACGCTATGATCGCCGAGGGCGCGCCGTTCGTCGTGGAGCTCGCGCAGTTCAACGGGCCGCTCGATCTCCTGTTGACGCTCATTCGCGACGAGCAGATCGACATTTACGACATTCCGATCGCGCGCGTCGCCGAGCAATTCCTCGAGCGACTGCACTCGCTCGGCCTCGACGAGGCGGCCGATTATCTCGATATGGCCGCGCGGCTTCTGCGCATCAAGGCGCAGCTCCTGCTCCCACGGCCGGAGGGCGACGAGGCGTGGGAAGACCCGCGCGCCGAGCTCGTGCGCCGGCTGCTCGAGTACCAACAGGTTCGCGAGGTCGTCGACATCCTGGACGCCAGAGGCGAGCAGCGCCGCAATCGCTTCGCGCGCACCGTACCGCCGCGTGCCGGCGATCCCTACCCGCAGAACACGGTGCTCTCGGTCTCGATGAGCGAGCTGCTCGCCGCGGTCGATCGGGTACTGCGCTCCGCCGTCCGTCCGATCGTGCATACCGTCGTGCCCCGCTCGCTCGACGTCGAGGGCGCACTGCGCATGGTGCGCGCGCTGCTCGCCGAGCGGGCTCGCGCGTCGTGGCGCGAGATGCTGGCCGTGGGCGCCGAGCCATGGCGCGCGTTATCGCTCTTGCTGGCGCTCCTGGAAATGGCGCGCCTTGGCGAGTGTGTCATTCGACAAGCGGCGCCGTTCGCCGATGTGGAGATAAATCGTGAGCCCACTGGCGAAGCTGCTTGAGGCAGCGTTGTTCTCGAGTGGCTCGCCCGTGCCGCTCGACGAACTGGCAGCCCTCGACCCCGAGTCGTCGCGCGAGCAGCTGACAGCCGCGCTGACCGAGATCGCGGAGCATTATGCCGATCATGGCGTCGAGTTGGTCGAGGCGGGCGGTGGCTGGCAGATCCTGACGCGCGGCGAGTACACGGCCGCGATCGAGCGGGCGCAGCTCGCGTCCCGACCGCAGCGTCTATCGTCGGCCGCGCTCGAGACGTTGGCCCTCGTGGCGTATCGCCAGCCGGTCGCGCGCGCCGAGATCGAGGAGATCCGTGGCGTATCGGTCGGCAATCTGCTCAAGACACTGCTGGAGCGCGGACTCGTCGATGTGGTCGGGCGGGCCGAGGGTCTTGGCCGACCGCTGCTCTACGGGACGACGCCGGCGTTTTTGGAGCAGTTCGCGCTACGGCACCTTGGTGAGTTGCCGCGCGCCAACGAATTGGCCGTCGCGCTCAAGCCACTCACTGAACCATGATGCGGATCCAGCGCGCGCTCGCCCGGTCCGGCATTGCGTCACGACGCCGGGCCGATGAGCTGGTCGCCGCTGGACGAGTCCGGGTCAATGGTCAGGTGGCGCAGATCGGCCAGTCGGTCGACCCGGAACGAGACAAGATCACGGTCGACGGCGCCGAAGTCGCTCCGCCACCCGCTTCCGCGACTTGGATCGTCCTTAATAAACCGAGCGGCGTATTGACGGCCCGATCCGACAAGGCCGGGCGTCGCACCGTGTTCGATCTCGTGGACGATGTGCCTGGACTGACTTATGTGGGGCGGCTCGACTACATGACGGAAGGCGTGCTGTTACTGACCACCGATGGCGCTGCGGCGCATCGACTGACGCATCCGAGCGCCGGCGTCGAGCGCACGTATGTCGCGACCGTGCGCGGCGACGCGGTCGCCGGGGTGCGCCTCGCGCGGAGCGGGATGACGTTGGACGATGGCGAGATCGTTCGCCCGGTCGATGTATCAGCTCGGTCAGTGGGGCAACGGCGGTGGGAGTTCGAGGTGACTATTACGGAAGGGAAGCACCATGAAGTCCGGCGCCTGTGCGATGCCCTCGACCTCGACGTCGAGCGACTGGTGCGCACCCGCTTCGGACCGGTGCGACTCGGTAATTTGACGTCAGGTGCTAGTCGGCCTTTGACCACGGCGGAACGATCGGTGATCGACCATGCATAACCATGCCTAAAGCAGCGACGCCCGTGGCATCGCCCGTCGTGACGACGGATAACTCGCTGGCACAGGCCGTGGCGCGACAGGTGGCCAGACGTGTCGTGGGCCAGGACTATATGGTCGAACGCCTGCTCATCAGCCTCCTGACGGGCGGTCACGTGCTGCTGGAGGGCGTGCCTGGCCTGGCGAAGACGTTGACGGTCAGGACCCTGGCGGAAACGGTGCGAACCTCGTTCCATCGGATTCAATTCACGCCTGATCTCTTGCCGGCCGACGTGATCGGCACGCAGGTCTACGATCAGTCCAACGGGCAGTTCACCGTCAAGCGCGGGCCGATCTTCGCGAACATTGTGCTGGCCGACGAGATCAATCGCGCGCCGGCGAAGGTGCAGGCGGCACTGCTCGAGGCCATGCAAGAGAAGCAGGTGACGATTGGCGGTGTCACGCATGTGCTCGAGGAGCCGTTTCTCGTGCTGGCGACGCAGAATCCGATCGAGCAGGAAGGGACGTATCCGCTGCCTGAGGCGCAGGTCGACCGCTTCATGATGAAGCTCAAGGTCGGGTATCCGACGAAAGAAGAAGAGCGCGAAATTCTCCGGCGCATGGCGGGCGGCAGTGTCATTCCGGTTGATATGGTAGCCTCACCCGGTGCAATTCTCGAAGCGCGGGCCAAGATCGCCGAGTTGTACATGGACGATCGCATCGTCGAGTACATCGTGGAGATCGTGCAGGCGACCCGGCGTCCAGCCGACGCGGGGCTCAAAGAACTGAGCCCGCTCGTCGAGTACGGTGCGAGTCCCCGTGCGACCATCGCGCTCGCGCAGGCTTCGCGCGCGCATGCGTATTTGCGCGGCCGGACCTTCGTGACGCCGGACGATATCAAGAGCATTGCGCCCGACGTGCTCCGGCATCGCATTCTGACGACGTTCGAGGCCGAGGCGGAGTCGGTGACGAGCGATACGATCGTCCAGCGCGTGCTCGCGGCGATCGAAAGTCCATGACTGCTCGCTTCGCTTCGCTCAAAGAGCGTGACCGGCAACTTGTATTGAGCGACCACCTTTGATGTCGTAGCCGTGTCGACGACCGTCCCGCCGGAAGTGCTGAAGCAGGTGAAGCTCATAGAGCTCCGCACCAGGGGCTTGGTGAATTCGCTGTTCACGGGCGAATACCATTCGGTGTTCAAAGGCCAGGGCATGGAGTTCGCCGAAGTCCGCGAATACCTGCCGGGCGATGAAGTCCGGTCGATCGACTGGAACGTGACCGCGCGAATGCGACGCCCGTTCGTCAAGCGCTATGTCGAGGAACGCGAGCTGACGGTCGTGCTGGCGGTCGACTTGTCCGGGTCCGAGCGTTTTGGCACGGTTCGCCGTTTCAAGAGTGAAGCCGCGACGGAGCTCGGCGCCGTCCTGGCGATGTCGGCCGTGAGGAACAACGATCGGGTCGGAACGGTTCTATTCACGGATCGGGTGGAACACGTCGTTCCGCCGCGGAAAGGGCGGCGGCATGTGCTGCGCATTGTCCGCGACTTGCTCGCGTACCAGCCGGCCGGCCGCGGCACCGATCTGCCGGGAGCTATCGAGTATCTGAATCGCCTGCTGTCGCACCACGCGATCGTGTTCTTGATCTCGGATTTTCAGGGTGGAGGGGCCATCGAGCGCCCGTTGAAGCACCTCGCACGGCAGCATGATGTCGTCGCGGTCACGGTCGAGGACCCGAGCGAGAAGACGTTGCCGAACTTGGGCCCGGTGCGACTCGTCGATCCGGAGACGGGCGCTACGATCGTCGTCGACACGAGCAAGCCGGTCGTGCGCGCGCGCTACGAGCAGAAAGTCGCCGAAGAGCGGAACGCGCGGCGACAGCTGCTGCGGCGACTGGCGATCGACGAGGTGGCGATCCGCACGGATGCCGGCGTCGTCGAGCCGCTGCTCGCGTTCTTTCGGTCGCGGGCGACGCGGTTGCATCGGCGTCGCCGTGCCGGGCATGCCTGATGCTGGCCGCGCTGGCGTTGCTCGCGCTCGTCCAGTCCGTCGACTCCACGGTCATGCTGGGCGTGCGCGTTGCGCCGGACACGGTCACGGTCGGCGCACCGTTCCAAGTAGTGGTCCGCATCCGCGCGCCGCGCGGCTCGCGCATCGAATTTTCCCTCGGCCCTGATTCCACGGGCACGGTCCAGGCGCTCGATACGAGGCGCATCGCGGACTCCCCGGATACGACGGGAACCGAAGCGATGGCCACCTATCGCCTCGCGGCGTGGGATGTCGGCTCGCAGCAGATCGTCATACCCGATGCGATCGTGCGCCTCCCGAGCCTGGCGGCGCGACCGGTTCCGATCGCGCCGCTGACCGTCTTCGTGCGGCGCGTCGCGCCGACGCCAAAGGACAGCACGCGCCGGGCGCCGAAAGCCGCACGACCCATCTTGCCGGCACTGGACCCGTGGTGGTGGCGATGGGCAGTCGCCGTCGGAGCGCTCGTCATCCTGCTGCTGCTCCTCTGGTGGCTCACGCGCCGATCGCGCCGGCCGGAAGGCGTGCGGCTGCGCGATCCCTACGAGGAAGCGCTCGCCGAGCTCGATCGCATCGAGCGACTTGGCCTGATCGACGCCGGCGAGCGCGGTCGGTATGTCGCGCTCGTGACGCAGGCGGTGCGCGATTACCTGGCTGGTCGGATTCCCTCGGCCGCACTATCGCTCACGACGCTCGAGCTGCTCGACGCACTCCGGGACAACTCCCGCGTGCCATTGGAACGACTGCGCACCGTGCTCGAAGAGAGCGATCAGGTCAAATTCGCGCGCGCGCGCGTCTCGACTGAACGTGCGATCCAAGTCGCCACCGATGCGCGGCAGGTGGTTCAGGAAACGGAGACGGCCCGGGCGGCAGAGACGTCTGAGGCGGCGCCGGCGACAGGGACGGCGGCATGAACTGGCAAGGTGCGAGCTTCGGCCAGCCGCTGATCCTGCTGCTGCTCCTCGCGTTGCCGATATGGTGGCTGTTGCGCCGCGGTCAGCGGCCTGCGGCGGTCACGTTTTCGCGTGTGGCCACGTTGGCCGCGGGTCCTCGGATCGGGCTGTCGCTGACCCGATTCTTGTTCTTGCTTCGTAACTTGGGATTAGCCGCCTGCATCATCGCGCTCGCTCGCCCGAGAACCGGAGCCCGGGCCGAAATGATCACGAGCGAGGGCATCAACATTGTCCTCTGCGTCGATCTCTCCAGCTCGATGCTCGCGCTCGACTTCCAGCCCCAAAATCGTCTGGAGGTCGCCAAAGAGACGATGAAGCGATTCGTCGCCGCGCGACAATCGGATCGGATCGGCGTGGTCGCCTTTGCTGGGGAGGCGCTCACCCAAGTGCCACTCACGCTCGACTACCCAGTCGTGCAGGCGGCGATCACGAACCTGCAAGCCGGCGAGCTCGATGACGGTACGGCCATCGGGACGGCGATAGCGACCGCCGCCAACCGCCTCCGCGTCGCGCCGGGACGCTCGCGGGTGATGGTGCTGCTGACCGATGGCGACAACAATCGTGGCTCGATTGATCCAAGAACGGCAGCCCAAGCGGCCGCCGCGTTCAAGATCAAGGTCTACACCATCGGCATCGGTACCGATGGGATGGCACCCGTGCCGGTGGGGCGGGGACTCTTTGGGCTCCGCTATGAGAACCGCCCTGTGCACATCGACTACGATCTCCTGAACGACATCGCGAAGATGACGAACGGGCGATTCTTCCGTGCCCGCGATGCCGACGCGTTGGGACGCATCTATCAGCAGATCGACCAACTCGAGCGCGTTCCCGTCCGGACCCAGTCGTTCGTGCACTATCGCGAGCTGTTTCGCTGGCCCCTGACATTCGGCCTCCTGGCATTGCTGCTCGAGCTGGGCCTGCTCGCGTGGCGAGGGCCGCTGCCATGAACGGACTGAA
>DASRDS010000153.1:0-20056 GCA_035652495.1 Gemmatimonadaceae bacterium | reverse complement strand
ATCTGTACTTCGATCCAGTCCCGGAGGATATCCGAGTGATGGGCTCGGAGAATATCGACTAAGCGTTTACCGGCAGACGTTGTGTGTGCCGCGCTGTAGGCCGTCACTGCACTCCCTCCCAAAGTCAGAGTTCAACAACGCCTATGCACACTCCAGGCCGTCGAAGCTAACGTCGACAGTCACGCTGAAGCTGGGTGTACGAGGTCGTCCTCGTGCGCCTCGGGGGCCAGATGTCTGAAACGGTTACGCTGCACCGCGACTACCCGCTCCGAGCGTCGACCGTCCGCGCCGGATTCGCTATCGGTGGGGGGCCGGGGCAGATGGTCGACGTGACCATCGACCCGATTGGCGCCGGGAGTCGGGTCACGGTGAGCGACTCCGGGCTCCAAAACGCCGAGATGTGTGGGATCGGCGGACGGCGAGCCTCGCCACCTCGACGCGGTTCTCGAGCCGGTCGCATCGTGAAGACCAGCGTTCCGCCCGACAAGCTGCGCCAACATGAGCAGTTAGTCGGCTACGGCGGGCGAGCTACACGGCAGTAAACGATAACATGTTTCCAGTGATTCCGAAGCACTGCGTCGTGGGGATTCGCCTGCCCGACGCCGAACGCCACCTGGAATACGCTGCCGTCCCGGAGTACGCCCCCTCGCTTCGCCCAAAGAAGCCCGCGAAGAAGGCGGCAAAAAGGCGAAAAAGTGATGCACCGACGCAGCACTCGGTGACTTCCCTCGTTACCTCGTCGTTTGGTGAGCCACGTTGACCAAGATTGTACGCAAACGAAGATTCGTATCACGCCTCAGCCGTTATCTCGTTCTCGAGGGAGTCCTCGCCATGCGTCGCACGTCGTCCGCTGTTGTTGTTTCCCTTTTGCTTTCCGCCCCCACGTTCGCTCAGGCTCAGCAGCAACAGCAGCAACAGCAGCAATCGAACGGCTCGATCGGCGGCGCGATCCTCGGTGCCACAGGCCTCACCAACGGCACCAAAGTCACGATTCAGATGCTCGACTCGGTGACGACGCTCAACACGGGCGCGACGTACAGCGCGCAGGTGTCGCAAGCGATCGTCGGCTCGAGCACGAACATCCCCGGCGGCACGCCGGCGGTCGTGAAGGTCGTGCAGAACACGGGTTACCCGGCCACGTATTCACTCGCGCTCGTGTCGCTGTCGATCAACGGCACGCCGACGCCGGTGTCGGGCAGCATGCCGGTCCTGAACAAGATCGGCACCGCGGTGAACGGCGCCAGTGACGCCCTCGGTTCGGCGGTGGGCAACCTGTTCAACAAGCAGAAGAATCAGCCAAAGGCCCCACGGCCTCCCGCAGCCTCGGTCGCCGGCGTCCGTATCTACGTCCCGGTGAACTCGGCCGTGATGTTCACCCTAACATCGGCTCCGATGCAGAGCGCGCAGGGCCAACCCGCCGCCGGCGGCGCCACTAGCGTTGCGCAACCGGTTCAGCAGACGCCGGCGGCGACGGGAATGAACACCGCGCCGGGCTCAAACACCGTGACGTATTTGCAAGTGCAGTATGTCCTGCAAGGCTGCACGCGCCAGGCGCCGCACATCATCTGCAACCTGACGATCACCAACCAGCGCGGCGGTGACATTGTCATGAACGGCGGCGGCGGTGCCTACTACATCGACCAGGCCGGCAACCGCGTCAACGCGATGATGCGGAGTCTCGCGAACTGCGTCGGCTTCGGCCCGTGCCAGCTGGTACCAGGCGTCGCGATGGCCAGCCAGTGGCAGTTCGTCGACCAGGATAACCTCGCGAAGACGCTCGTGCGCCTCGAGATTCACGAGAACGGCGTCGCGGTCGCCCAGTTCAACAACATTCCCGTCAATTAGCTAATCAGCTCGGCTGGTAGCTCCTTTTCGACCACCTGTCCGCCCACCACGCTGACGTAAAAGACCTTAGCGTCAGCGTGCGAGGCGACGACACGCTTCACGCTGTTGTCCTCGAAATAAATCCCAGCCTGATTGTAGCACGCGTACCCGGGCTTCATCTGCCCGGAGCCGACCAGTTTCATATACGCGGGCCGACGCTCGCCCTCGGCGTCATAGTGCGGACAGTGGCTGCCCTTCAAGAGCCCGAGACACTCGACGATCGTGAGCTCTTTGGGTCGAGAGTCCGTCGTCCCCTCCTCGAACCAACAAAGCGACCCCGCGCTCGCGCCGCCGAGGACGATGCCGCGATCCCAGGCGTCGCGGAGGACCTGGTCGATGCCGTGCGCTTTCCATATCACTTGCTGGTTGAGCGTATTGCCGCCGGAGCACACGATGGCATCCATCGACAGCAGCACGTCGGCAAACGTCTCCTTCTGCTGATAGGAGCTGATAAAGCTGTTCTGCACGAACGGCACGACGTTCAACTGAGAGCAGTTATGGTAGAACTGGATGATGCCCTGCGGACTGTCAGCCGATGCGGTCGGCAAATAGCAGATGCGCGGCCGCGGTTTACCGGTGAGCGTCGCCATGTACTTGATCCAGACGTCGTTGTAGACACCGCCCGCGATCAGAATCTTTCGCGTGCCCGCTCTGACGATCGGAGCCGCGGCCGGCTCCAGCTTCGTCGCGGCCAAGCCGAGCGACCCCAACGCGGTCGAAGCGACGAATTCCCTTCTCTCCACGGTTCGCTCTCCGGATAGGTTAGGCCTGCCGTCCGCGCGCCACCACGGGCCACTGCGTCTCGATGGCGTCGCCGCGCAGTCCGACGATCGACTCGTGCAGGTGCACGACGATGCACACGTGATTCGGGATGATGCGCACGCGCTCACCGACCCGCGGCCGCCACGAAGTCCTCGAGAGATCGAGGATCCCGTGCTCCTCCGACATGCTCGTCACGAGCACGTCGGCATGACCCAGCACGTTGCCGAACCCTTCCCCCGGCACCCCGCGCACCGGCTCGCGCCCCAGTGCCTTGCACCCGGCGTCGACAACCGCCTGCCCAGGCACGGCCGTACTGACGACCGTCGCAAGCACCGTCAACGCACAATCCTCCTCGGTGCACGCCCCGATCTCCGACGTCCCGCGATCATTGTACACATAGGTACCGGGCCGCATCTCCGTGAGATGCGCGATCTCGTGCGTCTGCCAGATCGTCGGCGTCGATCCGCCACTGACGACCGGCGGCGCGAGCCCCGCCTTCGTGAGCTCGGCGACCGCGGCCTCGACCTCGCGATTCAGCCGGTCGAGCTTCGCTTTCTGATCGCCGACACGATCCCGAATGTGCCCCGCGTAGAAGGTCATCCCCGCATAGCGCAACGCGGGCTCCTTCTCGATGGCGCGAATAATCGAAATCGCGTCGGCCACGCTCTGCACGCCGACCCGATGCATCCCCATATCCATCTCGACATACACGCCGACTTGGCGCCCAGCTGCCTTCGCCGCCTGCCCCAGCTGCCGCACCGCCTCGACCGAATCGAGCGCCACCGTCAACCGCGCGTGCCGCGCCACGTTCATGAGCCGCTCGAGCTTCTTCTGCCCGAGCGCGGGATACGCGAGCAACAGATCGTCACTCACCGCACTCATGACCTCGATCTCGCGCGGCGTCGCGCACGTCAACCCGCGCGCCCCCGACTGCACCTGTCTTTCGGCGACAAACGGCGCCTTATGCGTCTTCACATGCGGCCGCAGCGCCAGCTTGTGTTGCTTCGCGTACGCCGCCGTGCGAGCGAGATTGCGCTCGAGCCGGTCCAGGTCGACCACCGGCACCGGCGTTTCGAGTTCGTCGAGAGTGTCACCCATCGTCAGAATATTGCTCGACTCGCACCGACATGGCGAGGGAGGCAGAAACCGAAGGTAGCAGCCGCTGGCGCCCGATACCGGAATGCCGTACGTTGGCCTCACGGTGAGGCGCGCTCCTGGCCGGACCGATGTCGGCATCTTCCTCCTCGCGCTAGCGACGCTCCTGCTCGAACTGGCGCTGACGCGCGTGTTGTCCGTCGCGCTCTGGTACCACTTCGGCTTCCTCGTGATCTCGACCGCACTCCTCGGCTTCGGCGCGTCGGGCGTCGCGCTGGCGGTCTGGACGAACCTGCGTGAACGCGCGCCGCTGGATCGCGCGGTCGCGATCCTCTCGCTCGCGTTCGGCATCGTGACGCTCGTGAGCTTCTGGCTGATGCAGCGCATCCCGTTCGATCCATTCAGCCTGTACGCGGATCGACGACAGTTCCTGTTCATGCCGCTCTACTATCTCACGATCGCCGCCCCGTTCTTCTGCTCGGGCTTGGGCATCGCGCTCCTGCTTTCGCGAACCAACGCGAACGTCAATCGCCTGTACGCCTTCGACCTCCTCGGCGCCGGCGCCGGTTGCGTCGCGATCGCGTTCGTGATGCCAGCGGTTGGCGGGTCGGGCGCCGTCGTCGTCGCGGCGGCGGTCGCCTTCCTCGCGGCTATCGTGTTCGGCTCGCGCGAGGCGCCACGCGTTGCGGTCGTGGGCGCACTCTGCGCCGTCGCCTCGCTGATCGCGGCGCCGAACGCGGATCGCGTGCTGCCGATCACGATTACGGCGAACAAGCGCCAATCCAAGCGACCGCCGATCTACACGGCGTGGAATACGATCTCACGCATCGACGTCTACGAATCTCCCACGTCGCGCGAACTGGTGTTCGACGCCGGCACCGCGGGCACTGGCATCGATGACCTCCGCGGTGGCGTGCGGCGGTACCTGACGCGGCCAGCCGACACGTCCGATTTCGACGCCGGACTCGCGCTGGTCGGGAAAACACATCCACGCGTCCTCATCATCGGCTCGGGCGCGGGGGCCGAAGTGCTCGACGCGCTCCGCGCCGGCGCCTCGTCGATCACCGCGGTCGAGGTCAACCCGACGGTCACCGACATCGTCACGCGCCGGATGCGCGACTACTGGGGCGACCTGTTCGAGCAGCCGGAGGTCCGCATCGTGACGGACGAGGGCCGGAGCTTCGTCCGCCGATCGCACGAGCAGTACGACGCGATCATCGCCGTGCACACGATCAGCAACGCCGCGATCGCCTCAGGATCGCTGAGCCTCGCGGAGAATTACGTGCTGACGCGCGAGGCATTCGAGGACTATCTCGATCATCTCTCGCCGAACGGCGTGATCTTCTTCACCCGCCCCGAGGCCCAACTGCCCCGACTCTTTGCGACCGCGCGCGAGGTGTTCGCTCGGCGCGGACTCGGCGACCCGAGCGGGCACCTCTATGCGTTCCGTGAGCCCGACGATCCCGGGCGTCCCGCGTTCGTCGCCGGATTCGTGCTCAAACAATCCGCGCTGACCCGGTCAGATGTTGCCGAGATTGGGCAACACACCGGGCGACACGCCGAGATCCTGTATTCGCCGTTCGCGCCCCATACGGGCACGATCTACGATTCTCTGCTCGCGGCACCGGATATCCGCGCCGTCTATGCCCGCTCGACGGCTTTGCTCCAACCGGCCACGGACGATCGGCCCTTCTTCAATCAACACGCCCGCTGGAGCAGCCTGGGACTCGGCACCATCCGCGACGTGTTCTCGCAGCGGCGCATGGGCAGGCTGGCGCTCGAGGATCGTCCGGTCGCGGAGGTCACGCTGATCGTGCTGCTCGTACAGTCGGCCATCATTGCCGCCGGACTGATTCTACTTCCGCTGGCGCGCTTCGGCCGCGCCGGTCTGGTCGTGCCGAATCGCTGGCGATATCTGGCCTACTTCGCCTCGCTCGGGCTGGGATTCATTCTGGCCGAGATCGCGCTCCTCCAGCGGTTCGTGCTGTTTCTCGGGCAGCCGATCTACTCGTACGCCGTGATTCTGGGAAGCTTGTTGATCTTCACTGGAGTGGGATCAGCCCTGTCCGCGCGTATCACGGCGTCACCGCGTCGCGCGCTCGCCTGGCTTCTACCAGCATTGATCGTGGTGCTACTCCTGAGCGCGGTCGTGACGCCCATGGTATTCCGAGTCGCGCTCGGTTTCTCCTTTCTCGTGCGCGCCGGGGTGGCGGTCATCCTGGTCGCTCCACTCGGCGTCGCGCTCGGAACGCCGTTCCCGACCGGGCTCCGCGTCACCGCGGAGGATGCCTCGGCGATTGTCGCGTGGGCCTGGGGCGTCAACGGATTCTTCACGGTGATCGGATCCGTGGCCGCGATGATCCTCGGCATGGCCTTCGGATTTACGACCGTCATCGCGCTCGCCGGCGCGTGCTATGTCGTCGCGCTGTTCGCGCTGCGCCCCCCGCCGTCGCGGCGGGGGGACGCGAACGAAACGCGCTCTAGCGAGCGCGCATAATCCCGTGCGGCAGTCCGCGCACGCGCGAGAAGACAGCGCCATGCATCGCCTGCAGCCGAACCGCGCTGAGCGCGGTCGACGAGAGATCGATATCCTGGAACTGCGCGGCAATCCCCGCCTGCGCCTCGAAGTGCAAGTGCCCGCTGATCGTGACCGTGGCCGGCGTGCACGTCAGGTTGGCCGGATCGTACGTCGGCAATATCGCCGATGGATACGTGATCGCGATGTTGGTCGCGCACGACCCAGACTTGACGCCCGGCGTCACGCTTACGGTCGTCGTGTCGCGATTCGCGAACGCGCCCGAGTTGGCGATAAACTGCACGAGCCCCAGGTGAGGCAACGAATCACTTTCGGCTTCGGCGAGTATGAACGACGACACGGCCGTGTCGGACCATAAAAAGACCGCGACCGCCGAATCGGTCGCCGCGGAGTCGATGAGCACGATCGCGTTCCCATACCACGACTGCGACGCGCCGCTCGCGCTGACGGCGATCCGGGCGGGCAGCTGTCCGTAGGCGATCGGCCCGTTCAGGATGCTAATGATTTCCGCATCGAGCGTATCCGTCGCCGTTCCGGCGGCGAGATGCGTCCCCGCGAGCGCATCATAGTACGCCGCAACCTGCGCCGCGCTTTGGCCTTTGGGACTCGTGCTACTACTCCCGCACGCCGCTACCAGCAGCGCCCCTGCCGCGGCGATCGCGCCGCTCAGTATCGTTGTCCAACGCGAGTGAATCATGACGGGACGTGCTCCGCGTAAAAGTCAGAATGAGACTAGGTTCACCGAGCAGACGCCCGACATGTCAAAACGTCAGCCCAACGCGAACGGGACAAACCGTCCCTAATTGCCTTTATTGTCGGACCTGGCATATTCCCGTGATGCGCAAGTGGCTCACCCTGATCGTATCCACGCTAGCCGCCACCGCGTGCGGCAGCAGCACGGCCCCGTCTCACACCGCCCGCTCGTCGGTCATCAATGCCAACACCGACCTGACCTTCGCGCCGTCACCAGACACGATCGCGGCCGGCGACACGGTCCTATTTGCGTGGCACGCGGTCCCACACAACGTCGTCTGGGACTCGACGCCCGCCGCCGTGGCGAATATCGGTGACGACGACGATGGATTCACGAGCGGCGACTCGAGCCGCGTGCTCACCGTCGCCGGAACGTATCGGTATCACTGCGAAATTCACGACGGCATGGACGGCGTCATCGTCGTGCAGTAGCCGCGGCTCATTAGCCTGCGCCTCGCAAGCGACGGGACGACCATTCGGCCAGCAGCAGCAGCACGATCGCGGCAAACACCCACGGCAGCGGAATCCACGGGCGGATCGGCGCGGCCGCACCGGATGATGGCCGTGGCCCGCCGAGGCGGTCCTCGAGCGCGACGAGCGGAGCGGGGTCCGAGCGTACCCGGTTTGAGGCGCGCGGCATCGCCGGCGCGTACGCGACGACCGCGACGAGACCCGCCCACCAAGCCCGGTGGGCCGCAACCCCTCGGTCTCCGGCCACCATACGCCAACGCCACGTGTCGGTGTAACCGACCTGCACGACGCGCCCGTTCGCGACACGCCGTGCGGTGACCGATGGGTCTCCGCGTCGCCTCGCGAGCACGCTCGTGCCCGGCCGCAGGCTGAATGTCGGCTCGAGCGTGAGGCCCAACTCTGGTGCGCTATCGCTGATCGTCGGGGGAGCAGCCAGCGGCGCGCCCACCGAGCCGGCGGCCAACGCACCAGCTCCGCGCGTGGCGCCAGGGCCGAGCACGAGGCCGCCGCCACTTTCGACGAACCGCGCGACACGCCCGGCGTCCTCAGGCAGCATCGTATCAACCAGCACGACGGCCGCGTAGCCCGCGGTATCCAATACGATAGACCGGGCCGGGGCGACGTCGTTGTGTGGCGCCAGAACGAAATGCGCGTCGACGGGCCAGCCTTCCTGCTCGAGGGCGCGCGCGATGAACTTGGATTCCCACCCGGCACGGCCGACGAGATAGATCCGTTTCGTGGGGAGCGAATCCATCACGGTTGCGCGGGCGACCGTGCGGCCGACCGACGACGAAATGCTGGATACCGGCGGCAACCGAAACGTGGCGATACCGTGTGGTGTCACGACCGAATCGAACGCCCCGAAGCGATCGCCAATGGTGAGACGCGTACCGGCGGGTGCCGCGGCAGTTACACGAACGAGGCCCCGCGGGTCGGCAACCGGCTCGACATCCACGGCCGTCGCCGGCAACGATCCGCTCGCGTCCCAGGTGAGCCGGGTGCCGGATGCCCTGAGCGCCACCAGCCAGTCTCGTACAGTCGCTCCGGGTGCCGCATCGAATCGGACGTGGACCTCGCTCGGCGCCTCACCGGTCGCCCAGCGCACCAGCGCCGCCGACAGCCGCGACTCGTCGATCACCTCAGCGCGCGACACCATGGGCGACGGATGGACCACCCGCCACCACATCCACGCCAGCAGGGTCACCGCCGCGACGTGCAGCGTCGTCTCAACGCGTGAGCGCGTAGACAATGATATTGACCCCGAATTTGGTGTTGTCGAACTGCATCAACCGCTTGCTGTCGGGGTGATATCCCCACTCCGAGCTGTAATCCTTGCTCGAGTACAAGACCTCAATGCGATTGTCGCGCGTGACCGCCTGCAGGTGCTTGTGAATGAGATTGTCGCCCCATCCGTTGAGCTCGTGGTTCGTGTTCGGCGGACCGTCCTTGAACGAAAAGAAGCACGAGTAGAGCTCGTGCGTGTTCGGGAGATCCACCAACCGGCCCGCGGTGCGGATCAACTCGGCCGTGGCCGTTCGGTGGAACACACCCGCGGTGTCGTGGTTGTGATCGTCGACGAACAGCATCCCGCCCCGGTCGAGATACTTCTGCACCATCCGCCGTTCCCCGCTGCTGAAGAAGAATGGCAGGTGTCCCGTGAGATAGATCAGCGGATAGTCGAAGATGTCGGCCGATGCCATGTCGACGATCACACCCGTGGGCGCGACGTCGATCGTGGTGTATCGCGCCACCGAGTCGATCAGGTTGACTGGCACGAGCGGCGCCGAGTCCCAGTCGCCGGACTGATACCGGCCCGTCGCGAAGACGAACGTGGTCACGGCGCGACCCATCCCGTTTGACCGGTGTCGACGGACACGGACCAGTCGAGCAGCCGGCGCGCGCGCGCCAGCGCCGGCGCCGGGTCGCGCCCGGCGCGCAGGGCGGCCGATGCCTGACCGAGTGATCCGGCGAGCTCGGGACTGACGTGGTAGGCCGCGACCGCCATCAGCGCCAATGAGTCCGCCATGGCGGGGCCGCCCACGCGGCTCAAGGCCACCGCCAATCGGCGCGCAATCGAGTCGGATGGCAAGGCGGGCGTGCGCTCGCCCGCGTTGGGCTTCTCCGTTCCCGTCAGGCGCACGCGCGAGATGTTGACGACGATTGTCGGCGGCTGCCCGCGCAAGTAGTAGCGACGCTGCATGGCGCGAACGCTGTCCAGGACGCCGAGTGCCCGCCGCTCGTGGGGCAGCGCGGTCCCCGGATCGGCGATCTCCAGATTGTTTGACGCATCCGTCATCGCCGCGTACGCCGTGTCGAACAAGAGACGCTCCGCCGCCGGCATAGCTTCCGAATTCGTGAGGAGCTCGTAGACCCGCGTGCGCAGCGCCTCCTGACGATCCGCTAAGCGAGCCGACCCTTGCACCACCGTGTCGCGTGCGACGGGCGGCCGCCGCCGCATCCGGCCCAGCAGCGCCTGCGTGGCCAGCACGATCATGCGCTGCGTCATGTATGCGCTGTCGGCCGCCGACGGCGGTGCGGGCGTGACGGTCGTGGAGTCGTACTCCTGCGACGTCGCCAGCCGGAACGTGCGCGTATCCGATGTGCCGACGCCCGGACCCGTCACGGTATTGCCGTCGCGCGCGATCGCGCGAATCGAAATGACGTCCCCTGGGTGAAGGCCGAGGGTGTTGAACGCCAGCGTCGTCCGTAACATCGCCGTTCTCGCATCACCGAGGGACGACCGCCCGATCGTCAGTGTGCGTCCCTGGACGCCACCGCTTTCCTCCTCACCGCCCGTAATGATGATCTCGAAGTACCCGTCGGCGAGCCCGAAGTCGTCCGTGGCGCGAGCGATCAGTGGCAGTTGAGCGTCCGCGGTACGCAGCGTCGAGTCCCGTTCGGGCGCCGCGAGCTCCACCGTCGGCGGTGCGTCGACCAACGGCGTGAGGACCACCAATCGCGATGCCACTCCATCGGCGAGCCGAACGACGGTGGCCGTCGCCGGCATCGACGCGACCGACTGCCATCCGCCCGAACCCCGAAACGTGATCGCGCTGCCCGGGAGGCTCGTGATAGCGGCCGGCTCCTTCACGGTGAACGCGGGCACATGACTGTACGCCGGCGGCACGACCGACGCGACGAGCGGCGACAGCCGATTTTTGACGGTTGTGTCGCTCCGGCGGTCGCGAGTTGTCGCCAGCCACTGTCGCATGGAGTCAATGCCCGCGCGCGCTCCAAACGCGACGAGCAGCACGAGTACCGCGGGCCAGAGTTGACGAGTCGCCGCGCGCTTGAGGAGTGGTCCCGGGCTCGCGTGCGCATCCCGTCCCTGATATCGCGGATCCACCGACGTGACCAGCTCGTACTGGAGTGTCCGATCGCGCTCCTCGACCCAGAGGGCGGCCCGCTCGAGCGATCGCACGTGCCGGAATCGCCACATCGAGACGGCGATCACGATGGCGGCGCCCACCCACCCGAAGATCAAGGCGGCTGCCGCGGCAAGGATGCCGGCCTGCGCGACCGCGATGCCAAGCAGCGTCGCCCGAACGCGCGCGACGACCGATTGCCCCGTCATCGGCGGATCACCATCTCGGCGAGCACGAGCACGATGGCGGCGCCCAGCAACCACGCCACCAGCGGAGTGCTCGCGATCGGCGTTTGGGCGGCGGCCACCCGCAGCGGTCGCCCGACCGCCGCGGACCACTCGCCTCCGGTGCGCTGGACCGCCGCGCCGCAGGCCGCGTGCATGGCGTTGGCGAACCGCACGAACTCGGGGCGCAACGCGAGGTCGCCGTCGACCGGCACCGGGACGACCACGCTGCGCACGCATCCATCCGATGTCGCGCGCTCGGCCGCCGCGGGCTCGCCATCAATCCACCGTGCGATGACGACGCCGCGATCCGTATCAGCCACCCATCGCCGCTCGAATGGCGCTATGACGGTGGCGCCGCCACTGATCACGGCGGTCGCCGTATCCATGCGCGCGCGGACACGCGCGGTGTCGGGCCAGCGCACGGTCATGCGCGATACGCCCTTCGCGGTGTCGCGGCGTGCCGTGACGCGAGCAAGGCGGATCGCGCCAGGCCAGAGCGCGCGAATCGAGTCGGTCGCCGCGTCCAACTCTTCGGGGGCCGCCGGCGAGATAAGCACGACTTCGATGGATTCGGCCAAGGCTCGTACGGCCGCCGAAGCACGTAGCGCGCCGATCAGCGCGGCCGAGATGTTGCCTCTCGTGTCGCGCCGAGCAAACGCCGTCAGCGAATCCGTCATATGCGTCGCGATGATCGCCGGGCCGCTGTCGAATGCGATCAGGACATCAGGTGCCCCGACGATCAACCGACGCGCACTGTCGGCGACCTCCCGCACCGCCGCGACATCGCGCCCTCGGTCCGCGATCACGATATGCGCCACCGCCGCGCGTCGTGGACGCCAGATCGGGCGCGCGAACGCCAGGCCGATCGCGCCGAGGCCTAAGGCGCGAAGCAACAGGAGCAGCACGTGTTCCGGCCGTCGCGCCCACGTCCGCACGACGGCCGCCCGAATGGGCAGGAACCGCGCCGTCGGAAAGATGTCGCGCGGTGGCTGTCGCATGACGATGTAGTGCAGCACGATCACGCCCGCGGCCGCCAACGCCGCCGCCGCGAGATAGAGCGGCGCCGCGACGCTCACTCGCGCACCACCCGACGCACGGCGCGCTCGGGGGACTCGTCGGTCTCGACGAGCGCGAACGACGCTCCGGCGGTTCGCCATTGCTGTCGTATCGCTTCGCGCCAGGCACCGAAGGCGTCGAGGTATGCGGCGCGCGTCTCGTTGAGCAACGGACGGCGGACGCTGTCATCCTCGGGATCGCTGACCAGCCACGCGCCGCGCGGCGGGTCGATCTCCTCGCGCGCCACGACGTGCACGGCGTACACCTCGGCGTGTTCCGGCAGGACCGGAACCGCATCCTGCAAGAAGTCACTGATGATGACGTGGCGTACGCGGCCCGCGGGAACGAGGCGTGAGCCCTTCGACGCCGCCGGCCCAGGTGTCGTCCGATGGAGCAGTCTCGCGATGGTCGCGACGATGCCGCGCCGCGTCGTCCGCGCCACTTCGCCGACGACGTGTTCGCCCGAGACGATGGTGAGTCCGACCGGATCTCCGGACGCTTGAGCGACCGCCGCGAACCCTACCGCGAGCGCCGATGCCAATCGCCATTTGCCCAGCGTGGCGGCCGGGTACGCCATCGAGGCGCTGGCGTCGATGACGATGGCCGTCGGGAGCACGGTGTGATCATCCGTCAGTCGGACATAGGCCCGGTCCGTGCGCGCCAGGAGCTTCCAGTCGAGTCGCCGTGGATCGTCGCCCTGGCGGTACGGGCGATATTCCGTGAATTCCAGCGCTATGCCGTGCCGTCGCGACCGATGGGACCCCGGCGCGCTCGGAGCGACGGGCCGCCGCGCGGACCATCGCACGCCGCGCAGCGCGTCGAGCATCGGCGCATAGTCGCTAGAGGGGGACACCGCTCGCCGGTTCGCGCACGGCGTCGAGCACTGCCGCGACGACCTGCTCGGGGGTGATACCGTCCGCCTCCGCGGCAAACCCGACCAGCACGCGGTGCCGCAATACCGGAAGCGCGACGCGCCTCAAGTCGGTGGGGCTCACCGTCGTCCGGCCGTTGAGCAGCGCGTGCGCCTTGGCGCCGAGGATCAGCGCTTGCCCGGCGCGCGGCCCAGCGCCCCAACGCACGGCTTTTTTGACGAGTGCCGGTGCACCGGCTTCATCCGGCCGCGTCGCCCGCGCGATCTGCGCCGCATACCGGAGCGCCGGCTCCGCCGCCGCCACCTCGCGCACGAGACGCTGGAGCGCGAGCGCATCGTCAGCGGTCAGCACCGGCTCCAGCACCGCATCGTCGACACCAGTCGTGCGCCGCAAGATGGCGATCTCTTCACGCTCGTCCGGGTACCCGACCCGGATGTCGAACAGGAATCGATCGAGCTGCGCTTCCGGCAACGGATACGTCCCTTCTTGCTCGATCGGGTTCTGCGTCGCGAGCACGAAGAACGGCGCGGGCAGCCGCCGCGTCTCGCCGGCCGCGGTCACGCGATGCTCCTGCATCGCCTCGAGCAGCGCCGCTTGCGTTCGGGGTGGCGTTCGGTTGATCTCGTCCGCGAGCAGGATATTCGTGAACACGGGCCCTTCCACGAACCGAAACTCGCGCTTGCGAGTCACGGGGTCCTCTTCCATCACTTCCGTCCCCGTGACGTCCGACGGCACCAGATCCGGCGTAAACTGCACGCGGCGGAACATGAGGTGCGTCGCCTCGGCGATCGACCGGATCAAGAGCGTCTTGGCCAGTCCCGGTACGCCAACCAGCAGCGCGTGCCCGCCGGCCAGAAGCGCCATGAGCACTTCGTCCAGCACCGCCTCTTGCCCGACGATGCGCCGCGCGACTTCCTGTCGCAGGACACCGGCCGCCGCGATCAGCCGGTCGCGCATCGCTCGGTCAGGACCATGCGCATCCCGTATTTCGGACGCAATGTGACGAGCGGTTCCATCGCCACGCGGTGCGTCGGATCGTGCCGCAGCCGCCACCGCCGAGCGATCGTGGCCAAGACCAGTATCCCTTCCATCCATGCGAACTGTTCCCCAATGCAGATGCGCGTACCGGCGCCGAACGGGAAGTACGAGAACTTGGGCCGGCCCGATGCGTCGTCTGTATACCAACGATCGGGATCGAAGCGTTCCGCCTCGCGCCACCATCGCGGATCCCGATGGACATTGTACTGGCTCACCAGCACGAGCGCGTCCGCGGGGATGGTGTAGCCGCCAGCGATGAACCGATTGAGCGCCCTCCGCTCGATCACCCATGCCGGTGGGTACAGCCGCATCGACTCGGCCAGCACGTGCCGCGTGTACGTGAGTCGCGGAAGATCGTCGGCCGTCGGCACGCGCCCACCGAGCACGACATCCAGCTCGGCATGCAACTTGGCTTCGGCCTCCGGATGCTGCGAGAGCAAGTACCACGTCCACGACAACGCCACCGCCGTCGTCTCGTGGCCGGCCATGAGGATCGTCACCACCTCATCGCGCAACAGCTGGTCGTCGTCCATGTCGATCAGCATCGACAAGAGATCCCCGCGGTCGCCTGGATGCGCGCGACGGTCGGCGATGAGCGCCGCGATGTACTCGTCCATCCTTCTCCGCGCGTGGTGCCACCGTTTGACCCATGGGAGCGGCATGCGCTCCATGATCACGCCGAGTGGCACGACCGTGTAGTTGAACATGCGAAGGGACAGATCGATCGCCTCGGCGACGACACCGGCATTGCGGTCGACATCTTCGTCGAACAGCGTCTTGGCCGCGATCGCCAGCGTCAGCTGCATCATGACGCGATGCACGTCCACTGTCGTATGGGGCGCCCAGGTGTTCTGCACGCGATCCGCATACGACGCCATGACCGCACCATAGCCGGCGATCCGCTCGCGGTGAAACGCCGGCTGCGCCAACCGCCGCTGTCGCAGATGCCGATCGCCCTCGCTCGTGAGCAGCCCTTCGCCGAGGAGCGCTTTCGTTCGGCCCAGCGCCCGACCTTTGACGAAATTCCGCTGCTCCGTGACGAGGACGCGCTGGATGTCATCCGGATGATTGAGCACGACGACCCGATGCCAGCCGATGAAGATCTCGGTCACATCGCCGAGCTGCGCCATCTGGTTGAACAAACCTCGCATGTCGCGTGCGAGGCGCACGAGGAACTCACCGGGATATCGGGCCCGCGGGCCGGGCGGACGGCGCGTGACGGACCTCATGGCGTCGCGACCGTACCCGGCATGGTCACGACCTCAATGCGGCGGTCGGCGGTCAACAGCACGCGCGCCAGGTCACGGAGGTCGTCCGCCGACACACGCGTGGCTCGCGATTCGTCGCCGGCGATGCTGTCCACGGGCCAACCGTTCGTGGCATACGACAGGATCCGCTGCGCCCACGTCGACGGTTGATCGGCGGCCAATGCGTAATCCCGGTGAGCGGCTTCCCGGGCGTCACTGAGCTCGGTGGCGGTGGGACCGCTCGCCCACATCGAGTCGAGATCGGTCAGCAAGGCGCGGTGCAGCTCGTCGACGCGCGCCGGGTCGGCCACGTATGAAATGATGAGTTGCACACGCGGATACGGATTGCGCTCCGCGACGCCCGAGACCTGGACGGCGTACACGCCGCCCAATTTCGTGCGCAAGGTTTGGCGGAGCCGTTGCTGGAGCACGGCCCCCAGCATGGTGGCACGGGTCGCATTGTCGGGCGTGCACGGCATCGACGCCGTGTAGACGATCGATGTTCGAGACCGCGGCTCCGCTTCGGGGGTCACGACCAGATGGCGAATCGGCCCAGCGTGGGGGTGCGCGCTGGTATCAGGCGCTGGCGGCGTGAAGGTGGAACCGACAGTAGGGAGACCGCCCAAGTATTGTGTGACCAGCGGGCGGATCGCGTCCAAGGTGAACGCGCCGGTCACGACAAACGTCCACCCGGCGGCATCACCGAACTGCGACCGATAGAAGGTGAGGGCACGATGGGCGTCGACCGAATCCGCCAGTGGTCCGATGACCGGCCGTCCAAAGGCGCGACCATTTCGGAGGAAGTCGTCGAGGATGAGCGCGCCGCGGTCGAGCCGCGTCGTGTCGGCTGCCTGGATCTTCCATCGCGCGAAGGCGACGGTGTCCAATCGAGGCGCGGTGAACTTGAGGTACGCGAGCTGGAAGAGGAGCGTGAGATCCTCCTGACGCACGCCGGCCTCACCACCGACACTCACGTCATATTCTCCGATGCCCGTCCCGACCGCCGCGGTGACCCCCGCGTACCGGCGCTGCAAGTCGTCGTTCGTATAACTCCCCACGCCGCCGGCCCCGACGAGGGAGGCCGCGCTCGCGCTCGCGTAATCGGCGGGCGCCGCCTGCACGGTTCCTCCCGGGCGATCCGCGACTACGTAGACCTTCTGGTCGCCGGTCCCTGTTTGCGGCTTGAGGAAAACGTGCACGCCGTTGGAGAGCGTCCACTCCGTCACGCCGAGCGTCGGCACGAATCGCGTCGCCGTGATCGTGCCAGGTTTCGGTGGATACGCCACCAGCGGCGCGTCGACGAGACGCGGGTCGTATGGCGGCAAGGTCGTCGTCCGTGCGGCGGCGATCGCACCCAGCAGCGTCGCCGTCGTCGGACCGGCGCGCGGCACGGACACCAGCACGACGGGGGCATCGGCCCGGATCGCAAGCGCGATGGCATTCACATCGCCAGTGGTAATCGCCGGCACGGTGGACCGGAGGAGTGCCGTCGTTTGCGCATGCGACAACATGATCGTTCCGAACAGCGCGCCCCGGGACAACAGGTCGGCGATCGTCGCCGACGACATTTTGCCGGCGCTATCCGCCGCGTCCGTTGCCTCGCGCAGGAACTGCGTACGCTGCTGCGCCAGCTCGCCGGGTGTCACCCCATCCCGCGCGACGCGGTCGATCTCCGCGACCGCCGCTGTCAAACCCGCTTCGAGTTGGTGCGGCGCGGTCGTCACATCGAGCTCGTACACTTTCGCGCCTCGATGCAATTGCCCGCCCGACAGGTCGGCCGTCAACAGTGGCGTGCCGGGCTTTTGCAGCAACTGCCCGAGTCGGCCGTTCACGATGTGGACGAACATGTCGCTCGTCCGGTTGTCCTGGAATGAGCCGACCGTACGCGGTTCGGCCGTGATGTGCCGGGGCCAGATCACGGCCGCGCTCCAAACACCCGCCTCGGTATCCGCTACTATAGATACGGGGGATCGCGCGGGAAACGTCGGAGCAATAGCCGGGCGCGGCCGGGGATGCTCCGGAGCCGGCAGCGATCCGAATTGGCGCGCGATCGCCGCGACTAGGCGGGACTGGTCGAAGTCTCCCACGGCTACAACCGTCATGAGATCCGGGCGATACCAGTCTCTATAGAAGCGTTTGAGCGGCGCCGGATTGGTGGAGCCAATCGAGGCGACCGTACCGATCGGTGCGCGCGCGGGATACGGGGTGTCGTGGTAGAGCACGGAATCGTGCGCCGCGGCGATGCGCGAGCCGGCGCCCGTGCGCAGCCGCCACTCCTCCAGGATGACCTTCCGTTCCGTGACGACGTTGGCCGAGTCGAACAGGATGCCATGGGTCCAGTCCGTCAAAATCATGAGGGCCGTGTCCAACGGCGCCGAGTCCGTCGGCACGGAAAGTCGGTAGCTCGTCTCGTCGGTCGTGGTGCTGGCGTTGACATCGGCGCCGAATCGCATGCCGATCGACTCCAGATACGCGACGAGCGCGTTGCGCTTGAAGTGCACCGAGCCGTTGAACGCCATGTGCTCGACGAAGTGCGCCATGCCCAGTTGATCGGAGTCCTCGAGCGCGCTCCCGGCATCGACGATGAGCCGCAGCTCGGCCCTCGCCGCCGGCGTCGCATTGTGCCGTACGAAGTATCGGACGCCGTTGGGCAGCACACCGACGGCAATAGTGGAATCCATGGGGGTGGGCGTCCGGGGACTCTGCGCGTCGGCCGAGCGAACGACGGCGATGGTCATGACCGCGACGCACGCCGCGAGTATCTGGTGTCGCATGGCTTATCGAGACGCGCTTCGTGGAATCACGCGATCGAGAAACGCGTAGAGCATCGCCTCGTCCGCACCGCCGTACATCAAGATTCCCTTCCCTTCGCGATCGGCGGCGACCGAGCCGAAGCCATAGCGGCCACCTTGCGCATCGGTGGGGGCTGGCCCATCGACGCGCCGGCCATCGGGCAGACGTTCGAACGGTGTCTGTTCGACGCCGACGGTCACGGGCAAGCCCAGATACTTCCGGAAGTAGTTGCTGATGCTGTCCGCTTCCTGGGCCGGCTCCAAGGGAGGGCTCGAACGCACGTACCCCTTCGTTTTGCAGACCAGCGTGATGTTGAGCGCGTCGCCGTACCGTGCGCGCAGCCGATGCAGCAACCCGAAATCGTGGGAATAGCTGAAGTTTTCGGGTGATTCGACCAGCACGAGCGAGACCTTACCCGGAATCGCCCACGAGCTATCGGCATGCGGGCCGAACCAGAATGGCAGGGGCAACGGCGGCACGGGCTGGCCGATTGGCGAGATCCACCCACCGATGATGCCCGAGATTTCCTCCGGCGTGCCCTGAAACTTGTAGTTCGCTTGCCGGGCGAACTGCATCACCCGTTCGATGGTCGTGGCCGGAGAGCGGTATGCCTCCGCGTCGATCAAGCCGTACACGATGTTGCCACTGCCTTGCGTCAGATCATGTTTCTCGATGTCGGGCACATGGCCGTCGAGCGCGAGACTCGCCACGCCGTGCTCGGTCAGACGCGGAACGTCGAAGCGCAGGGAGGCGTCGAGCCAGAGGGCGCCATGTGCCTCGTCTCGGGAGAGCGCCGCCAACGGTCCCAGGGAATCGAGGCGCGCGGTCAGTACCTCCGCCTCGTGCCGGTGCATCGGACGATTCGTCAGGTATGCGTCGACGAGCGCGAGGAGCGCGCGCCCGCGTGCCGCTGGTCCGCGGACCATCGCGAGCCACCGATCCGCGGCGGATCGAGCGACCGCGGCATCACCACGCAAGAGCGCCAGGCGCGTCAAGTTGAGAAGCTCGCGTTCCGCCACACCAGCGGGCGTGAATTGCTTGCCGCACGCCCGGGCCACCGCGGCCGCGCGTGGCGGCAACGAGTCCGTGTCCGGGGCATACGCCGCCGTGTCGGGCTGCGTGCGCGCATCGACCGCGGCTTGGGAACGCACCGCGGCGACGCACAGACTCGGCGTGTCGTAGCGGGAGAAGTCGATATGCCCCGGCTGGATGATCGTATCAGTCTGCGCCGCAAGCCCGTTCGCCGATGCGAACGCCGCGAGCGCCACGAACCGCTTGACCACTAGATGCTCTCCGCCAGGCTGCTGAAATTGAAGTCGCGAATCTTGAGCGCCGGCACCATCACCGGGCTGTAGCCTTCCGGGAAATCGTCGCCGTACTTGGGTCGGAACACGCGCTTCGGCACGCCGATCTGCTCGACTTTGTTGAGCGCGATCATGGGCGATTCCGTGAATCGGAAATTCCGCACGGGCTTCGTGATCTTCCCGTTCTCGATCAGCCAGACGCCGCCTCGCGTGTAGCCCGTGAGCGTCATCGCGACGTCGAGCGGATGTCGGGGCACCCCGCCGAAGCGGGTCACCAGCACGCCGCGTTTCGTGGTGGCGATCATCTCATCGAGGGACGGCGCTTCGCCCCGGCCGCTCAGTCGGTACGAACCCGTACTCGGCAACCCGCCCGTGTCTTTGCCGAGCATCTTGACCGCATACGAGCGAGCGTATGCGAGCTCCTGCAGTACGCCGTCCTTGATCCACGTCACCGGATGAAAGACCTGCCAGCCGTGGAACGGCGGGAAGCTCAACTCGGGATCCATCGGATCGGAGCTGACGGTCAGTCGCTCATCGATGACGCGCTCGCCGATCTTCGACTGACCGATGGCGCGCGTGTATGGGCCGAGGAGCCGCTGGCTGCCGTGCAGGTTCGCATCGAAGTACCGGCTGTCGGAGGGGCTGTTCGGCGG